>NZ_JAJOND010000001.1:1833343-2138900 GCF_024700055.1 Rhizobacter sp. J219 | reverse complement strand
GCGCCCTCGACACCCCCCGGCTCACAAGCGTCGACCTCGACGTCTTCCCCGAGCCTGCGCTGACCCCGATGGCCGAGCTGCTGCCCGACGATGAGGACAGCCGGCCGGCTCCGCTGTCCCCCGTGCTGCCGCCTGCAGCGCCGCCGCAGGCCCTGCTCGAACCCCAGCTGCCCCGGCGGGTGTTCGAAGACCCCAAGACCGTCGAGCAGCGCGAGGTGGTGATGGGCTCGGCCCAGGGCCTGCCGATGATCGACGTGGGCGACATCGGCGGCGCCCCGCCCGCACCGGCGCCCGCACCGGCCGCCGTGGCGGCCAGCCCCTATGCCCAGGCGCCCGCGGTGGTGCTGAACGAGGCCCCGCGCACGCCGGAGTGGGTGCAGAGCGTGCGCGAGACGCCGTTCAAGACCGCCGACCATGCCCGGCCAGCACCGCGCATGACCGACGAAGAACGCCTGCAGTACGTGCGCGACCTCCTGCTCGACACGCTGCGCCGCGACTCGCTGCTCTTCGCCACCTTCTCGGTGGGACGGGTGCGTGCGGCGACCACCCACAAGGAACTCATCAAGCTCGTGTGGGAGATCGAGCGCGACCGCGCCCACCCGCGTCGCAACCGCGACCAGCTGCTCAACTTGCAGCGCGCCCGCGAGCTGCTGGGCATGGGCAACACCCTGGTGGCCGGTGACAGCCAGCCGGGTGCGCCACCGTCCGAGTACTGAGCGTCAGGTCGCCGCCGGGCGACCGGCGACGTCGGGTTCGGCCTCGGCTTCGAAGAGCAGCCGGTACACCCCGCCACCCACCAGCGCGCCGATCAGCGGCGCCACCCAGAAGAGCCACAGCTGCTGCAGCGCCCAGCCGCCGACGAAGAGCGCCGGCCCCGTGCTGCGTGCCGGGTTCACCGAGGTGTTGGTCACCGGGATGCTGATGAGATGGATGAGCGTAAGCGCCAGGCCGATGGCCAAACCCGCGAAGCCGACCGGCGCACGCTTGTGGGTGCAGCCGAGGATGACGAGCAGGAACATCGCCGTCATGACCACCTCGCACACCAGCCCGGCGAGCAGCGAATACTTGCCGGGAGAGTGCTCGGCGTAGCCGTTGGAGGCGAGGCCGCCTGCCAGGTCGAAGCCCGGCGCTCCACTGGCGATCAGCAGCAGCACGCCGGCTCCTGCGATGCCGCCCGCCACCTGCGCCACCACGTAGGGCACGATGCTGCCGCCCGGAAACCGGCCGCCGGCCCACAGGCCCACCGTCACCGCCGGGTTGAAGTGCCCGCCCGAGATCGGCCCGAGCGCGTAGGCGCCGGTCACCACCGTCAGCCCGAAGGCGAGTGACACGCCCAGCAGGCCGATTCCCACTTGCGGAAAGGCCGCGGCGAGCACGGCGCTGCCGCAGCCCCCCAGCACCAGCCAGAACGTTCCCACGGCTTCTGCCACCAGCTTTGCAAGCATCGGATCCTCCTCCAAGGGGTTGATGAGCCTTGGATGCTAGGCATCCGTGACGAGCGTCACAAGCACCACGTTTGGCAGCCCGGGCGGCCCTTGACGAAAGACGCTGCACCGACAGTCCACGCCCTTCCCACGCAGATGAGGGGCCCTGGATTGGTCGTAAGTCACATGAAACCTGTCAGATCAATTCCTACAGTTCTCTCATCCAGTTTGGGACGGCAAGCCGAGACACCCGCCTAAGGACGTCCAGGTTGTCAACGCCTAAGCTTTCGTCACGTTGTTGTCACGGTAGAGCAGCAGGAGTTCGTTGCCATGAATACCGATTTCGGAAAACCCGCCTACGAGTTGCGCTTCCAGTCTCTCTTTCAAGAGGGCCGCGCGCTGACTTTCCCTTGCGATGCCGGTGGGCATGTGATGCTCGATTCGCTCAGCGAACGGGCACGCCACAACTACCTGTACGCCCGCGCGGTGGTTGGCCGCGAATTCGCCGCCCCGGCGGTTCAGCTGAGCGATCTCCACTGACGACAAGGCGCCCATGAGGCGCCTTTTTGTTGTGTCGTCTCAGGCCGGGGTGCTGCAGGCACCGCTGCCGCAGCCTTCGATGAGGGCCTCGGGCAGCGCCTCCGGCATCCGCAGGGCACCCGTCACCGGGTCGTAGCCCACACGGCGCAAGTGCAGCGCCAGCGCCGCGTCCATGCTCTGGGCATGCTGCGCAAACCACTCCCCCAGTTCCGTCGTCAGCTTGCGCAAGAGCGCCGGGCCGTGTTCGCCGCTGGCCACCAGGCGGCTGGCTTCGCGCAGCGTGTCCAGCACCACCCTGTGCTGCGTCGTGTGGCAGTTGCCCGTGGCGAAGCACGTCGCGGCCATCCAGCGGTCTTCCTGGCCGAAATGGGCCTCGGTGTGGTCGATGAGGTCGCACCAGTGCTGCGCGATGGTGGCGTCTGTGGCCTCTTCCACGAGCGCGAGCAGCGTGATGAACTCGCGGTGGGTGTCGTCCATCGAGGGCAGGTCGAGCGAGAGCGCGTCGTTCCATTCAAGCGTGGGCATGGTCGTCGGGGGCATCGAGTGAGATGCCGCAGGCTATCGGCGCTGGTCGGCGCTGTCCTTGTGCCAGCGCAAGGGGACGTCGGAATGAGAGGGACAATTGCGCCATGCCCATCCAATGGTTCCCCGGCCACATGCACCTCACGCGCCAGGCGATCGCCGAGCGCATCAAGCAGATCGACGTGGTGATGGAGCTGCTCGACGCCCGCCTGCCGGGGTCGAGCGCCAACCCGCTGCTGGCCGAACTCACCGGCCGCCGCCCGCGCCTCAAGATCCTCAACAAGCAGGACGTCGCCGACCCGGGGCGCACCGAGGCCTGGCTCGCCTGGTACAACGCCCAGCCCGAGACCCGCGCGCTGGCGCTCGACGCCTCGGAGACGGCGCCCGCGCAGCGCCTGCTCGATGCGAGCCGCGCCCTCGCACCCCATCGCGGTGGCATGGACAAACCGCTGCGCATCCTCGTCTGCGGCATCCCCAACGTCGGCAAGTCGACCCTCATCAACACCCTGATGGGCAAGCGCGCCGCCAAGACGGGTGACGAGGCTGGCGTGACCAAGGTCGAGCAGCGCGTGGCACTCGCGAAAGACGCCTACCTCTTCGACACGCCCGGCATGCTGTGGCCGCGCATCATCGTGGCGCAGAGCGGCTACAACCTTGCGGCCAGCGGTGCGGTGGGCCGCAATGCGTACGACGAACAGGAGGTGGCGCTGGAGCTGCTCGCCTACCTGCAGCGCCACTACGCCGACCGCCTGGTCGAGCGCTACAAGCTCGACGACGCCAGCGTCGCACTGCCCGACGAGGCGCTGCTGACCGAGATCGGCCGCAAGCGTGGGGCCTTGCAAAGCGGTGGACGGGTCGACCTGCAAAAAGCGGCCGAGGTGCTGATCAACGATTTCCGCTCGGCCAACCTGGGCCGCTTGACGATCGAGACTCCCGAGGAATACGAAGCCTGGCTCGCCGCGGGGCAGGCGGCGGATGCGGAGCGCGCGGAGCGCAAGGCCGAACGCACGGCGCAGAAGCGCCAGCGGCGCCCGACGGGGCGTTAGCGAAGCGCCTGCAGCGCGGCGCGGATCGACGGGTCGGCCAGCAGCGCCATCGTCGTGCGCTTCAGCTCGGCCGCGTCGATCTGATCGGGCGGTGTGTGCTTGCACTGGTGCTCGATCGATTCGAGCTGTGCCGTCAGGCGCGCGTCGTCCACGTGCACTGAGGCGGTGTAGAGCAGCGCCATCAGGTCGTGCAGGTTGCGCATCTGCTCATAGGCGGCAAACATCTGCTGCGCCGTCTCGGCGGAATCACGCCAGTCCTGTCCGGCGAAGAGCCGCGAGACACGCTGCCCGGCGCCATGGCAGTCGAACACGGTGCAGCCGCGAAAGCCGCGGTCCACCAGCTGCGCGTGGATGCCGCATTTGAAATCGCCGCACAGGTGCGGGCAGGGCGTGTGCGCCGGCTTGTCGAAGCCGAAGCCCTGCACCGCATCGAAGGGCGGCACCACGCAGCACAGGCCGGTGCACGCGGCGCAATCGGCCCGCAGTTGGGCCGGCAGCACCGCTTGCCGGCGGGCGCTCATTTGCTCCAGGTGTCTTTCAGCGTGGTCGTGCGGTTGAACACCGGCTTGCCCGCGCTGTGGTCGTGCCGGTCGGCGACGAAGTAGCCGTGGCGTTCGAACTGGAACTTGTCGTCGGGCTTCGCTGCGGCGAGCGAAGGTTCCAGGTACGCGGTGACGACCTTCTTGCTGTTCGGGTTCAACACCGAAAGGAAGTCGCGGCCACCCGCGTCGGGCTGGGCCTCGGTGAAGAGGCGGTCGTAAAGCCGCACTTCGGCTGCGATGCCAGTGGCCACGCTGACCCAGGTGATGACGCCCTTGACCTTCACCGCATCGGCACCCGGTGTGCCGCTCTTGGTGTCGGGCACGAGCTTGGCGAGCACGGCGGTGATTTCGCCCTGCGCATTCTTCTCGCACCCGGTGCACTCGATCACGTAGCCGTATTTCAGGCGCGCCTTGTTGCCGGGGTAGAGGCGGTGGTAGCCCTTGGGCGGCGTCTCCATGAAGTCCTCGCGCTCGATCCACACCTCACTCGAGAGCGTGAACTGGCGCTGGCCACGGTCGGCATGCGCCGGGTGCACGGGCGCGTGGCAGGGCTCCTGGTGCGCGTCACTGCCGAAGATCTCGGCGAAGTTCACGAGCTTGAGCTTGAGGGGGTCGAGCACGGCGCAGGCACGCGGTGCTTTCGGGTCGAGGTCGTCGCGCAGCGCGATCTCGAGCGAGCTGTAGTCGATCCAGCCGCCAGCCTTGCTGACGCCGCTGCGCTCGGCCATCAGCTGCAGGCTTTCGGGCGTGTAGCCGCGGCGGCGCAGGCCCACGATGGTGGGCATGCGTGGGTCGTCCCAGCCGTTCACGTGGTTCTCGTCGACCAGCTGCTTGAGCTTGCGCTTGCTGGTGATGATGTAGGTGAGGTTGAGGCGGGCGAATTCGTACTGGTGCGGGCGCGGCTGGGCAAGCAGGCCCAGCTTGCACAGCTTGTCGAGCAGCCAGTCGTAGAAGGGGCGCTGGTCTTCGAACTCGAGCGTGCAGATGCTGTGGGTGATCTGCTCCAGCGCGTCTTCGATCGGGTGCGCGTAGGTGTACATCGGGTAGATGCACCAGGTGTCACCGGTGTTGTGGTGCGTGGCGCGCTTGATGCGATAGAGGGCCGGGTCGCGCAGGTTGATGTTGGGCGAGGCCATGTCGATCTTGGCGCGCAGCACGGCAGCGCCGTCGGCCAGCTTGCCGTCGCGCATCTTGCGAAAGCGCGCGAGGTTCTCGGCGGGGGTGCGGGTGCGGTACGGGCTGTCGGTGCCGGGCGTGCCGAAGTCGCCGCGGTTGGCGCGCATTTCGTCGGCCGTCTGCTCGTCGACGTACGCGAGGCCCGCGTTGATGAGCGCCTCGGCCGCTCGGTACATGAAGTCGAAATAGTGGCTGGCGTAGAAGAGGTGGCTGGTGCCGTTCACGTTCCAGTCGAAGCCAAGCCACTTCACCGCGTCGAGGATGGAATCGACGTACTCCTGTTCCTCCTTCTCCGGGTTCGTGTCGTCGAAGCGCATGTGGCAGATGCCACCGTAGTCGCGGGCGAGACCGAAGTTCAGGCAGATGCTTTTCGCGTGGCCGATGTGCAGGTAGCCGTTGGGTTCGGGCGGGAAGCGGGTGCGGATCTTGGCGACATCGAGCGGTGCACTCGCGTGGTGCTGCGCATCGCCGGGTGTGCCGGCAAAGCGGCGGTTCGCATAGGTGCCCTGTGCCAGGTCACGCTCGATGATCTGCCGCAGGAAGTTGCTGGGCTTGTGGTCGTCGGCGGGCGAGGGGCGGGAAGGGTCGCTCATGCAGGGCGCTTTGCGGTGTGTTGTCGAGGGGAAAAAGCGAAAACGATTGTAGTCGGCGCTCCCTTCACGAGCCCTTGCGTGGTGCGGGTGTGAAGGTTTGCACGGCGGTGCAATTTATGTGGCGTCGAGCCCCCGTGGCTGGAGGGGCGCCGGGCCTGTCGAGGCAAAAGGGGCTTCGAAACAATCGCTGGCATGACTTCTTCCACCCCGCTCGCCCCATCGTCGTCACATCCGGAGCGCCAGCCTCAGGCGCAGGCTCTCAGCGCCGATGCCCATGCCTGGCTCGCGGGCCTGCCGCCGCGCTACCAGCCACTGGCCACCGCGCGCCGGCACCCGCACATCGTGAACCGGCTGTGCGAGCTGTGGGCCACGCCGACGGACTTGCCGGCCTACATGCGTGAGCTGGTGCTGAGCAGCCGCCCGGTGCGGCGCGAGGGATTTGCCTTCGAGGTGCTCACCGAACTGGCCGACCTGCAGGCGCTGGTCGATGAGATGCAGCAGGCCAGGCCCTGAGCCGGCAGGCCGCTTTACGTGCGTTAACAAGCCTTTACCTTGGCCGTGTGAACGGGCGGCAATTGCAATCCGTTGTGGGGACAAGCCGGCGCGCATCGCACCGGCCTCACCAGGAGAGAACGCCATGTTCAACCGCAAGTCCGCTTTCGCCGCCCTGATTGCGCTGGGCGCACTGGCTGCCGGCAGCGCCCATGCGGGCAACGTGCAGTGGTCGGTGTCGGTCAACCTGCCCGTGCCGGTGGTGGGCGTGCCGGTCTACCATGCCCCGGCGCCCGTGTACCACGCCCCGGCGCCCGTGTACTACCCGCCTGCGCCCGTGGTGGTCTACCGCCCGGCGCCGCCGGCGGTGGTGTATCACCCGGTTCCGGTGGTCGATTACCGTGGCCGCGGTCACCGCGGCTGGGATCACCGCCACCCTCACCACCACCGTCATCACCACCATGGCCGTCATCACGGCCACCGTGACGGGTGGGGCGATCGCGATCGAGACGACGACCGTGGCGGCCGTTGGGAGCCGGGCCCGCGCCAGCGTCATCACTGAACGAAAACGGGCCGCCCGCGCGGCCCGTTTTTTCACGGCGGATCGGATTCGCCACGCTCGCGGCGCATGCGCTCGATCTCTTGCCGCAGCATGCGCTCGCGCAGGCCCTCGCCCTGCAGCGTCATGAAGACGAAGAGGCCGTGGATCAGCAGGCCGGCGGCCCAGCCCCAGACGAAGAAGGGCTTGTGCCGCGCGCCCACCAGGTAGGCGATGCCGAAGCCCAGGTGCACCAGCACGAACACCATCGCGTGCATGTAGAAGCCGATCTTTCGGCGCACGCGATAGAGCGCGCGTGCTTCCAGGCTGTCGGGGGGCAGGTCGGAGCGGCTCATCTCACAAGGCCTTGAAGAGGTGGGCGTACAGGCGGCTCACCGCGAGCTTGTCGCCGTGATCGCGCAGGCTCAAGGTGAGCTTGCCGCTCTCGTCGCGCACGGCGGTGGCCACTGCATCGGCACGCACCACCGTGCCGCGGTGAATCTGCCAGAAGCGCTGCGGGTCGAGCTGCGGCAGCAGTTCGCGCAATGAAAGCCGGATCAGGTGCTCGTGGTCGGCGGTGACGACGCGCACGTACTTGTCGGCCGCCTCGAAGTACAGCACCTCGTCGACCTTCACCATGTGGATGGTGCTGCCCACGCCGGCCTGGATAACGCTCAGGCGCGGGGCGGGCGGCGCGGCCGGGGCTTGGGCGAGCAGGCCGCGCAGCTGGGCCACGGCGGCGTCGAGCCCGCTGCCCGGAGCCGACGATTGCGTGCGCTGGCGCAGGGCCTCTTGCAGGCGCGCGCAGGTCTGCCCCAGGCGCCCGGCGGTCACCGGCTTCAACACGTAGTCGAAGGCCGCACGTTCGAAGGCTTCGATCGCGTACTCGTCGTGCGCGGTCACGAAGACGAGCAGCGGGAAGGGCGTCGCGTCGGGCCAGTCTTCGGCCAGCGCGTGGGCGGCTTCGAGCCCGCTCAGGCCCGGCATGCGGATGTCGAGGAAGAGCACCTGCGGGCGCAGCTTCAGCGCTTGCTGCAAGGCGGCGTCGCCATTGCCGACGCTGGCCACGATCTGGAGCTCGGGCCATTGTCTGGCGATTCGGCCTTCAGGTGCGCGGCCAGCAGGGGCTCGTCTTCGGCGATGAGGGCGGTAGCGTTCATGGAGATCAAGCGGTGCGGTTGAGGGGGATGCGAACGGTGGCCACGACGCCACCTTCGTCGCCATCGGCCGGAGCGAGCGTGAGGCCGGCGACGTCGCCGTACAGGGTGGCCAGGCGCTCGCGCACCTGGCTCACGCCGAAGTGGGTGCCGTCGTTGGCGACGGTGGACAAGCCAACGCCGGTGTCGCGCACGGTGAGCACGAGATCGGCTCCCTCGCGCGACGCGCTCACGAGCAGCCGGCCGCCGTCGACCTTGGGTTCGAGGCCGTGCTTGATGGCGTTTTCGACCAGCGGTTGCAGGAGCAGCGTGGGCACGGCCAGCTCGCCCAGGTCGTCTGGCAGGCTGGAGCTTCGGTGTGCAGCCGCTCGCCCATGCGGATCTTCATCAGCGCGAGGTAGTCGTTGAGGCGTGCGAACTCGGCCGACAGCGGGTGCAGCATGCCGCGCGAGGCGGTGAGCGTCGAGCGCATGAAGGCCACCAGGTGGTCGAGCATCTCTTGCGCACGCACTGGGTCGAGGGCGATCAGCACCCGCAGGTTGGCCAGCGTGTTGAAGAGCATGTGCGGCTCGAGCTGTGACGACAGCAGCTGCAGCTGGGCCTGGCTGGCATCGCGCTGGGCGGTGGCGGCCAGCCGCTCCAGCGATTCGCCGCGACCGCGGATGTAGAAGAAGTACGTGATGGCACCGCTGACCGCGACCGAGAGGAACAGGTAGCCGAGCGTCTGCCGCGGCGAGGCTTGCAGGCTGGCCCAGGTCGAGCTTCCGCTGTAGGCGGCGCCGATCGACGTGCCCACCGTGTAGCCGATCAAGATGCCGGCGGTGAGCAGGGCGTGGCGGCGCCAGCCGGCGGGCCAGTTGGTGTCTGCATCGCGACGGAAGAGAAAGCGGCCGGCTTCGATCGATAACCAGATGGTGAGGCCGATGGAATGCGCATAGACCATCTGCACGTCCAGCTGCGCGTTGCGCAGGGCCAGGCCCAGGCCGATGACGGTGTTGAGCGCGACGACGATCAGGCCGCGGCTCAGGAAGGCCGCGAGCGTGTCGTGGGGGTGCTTGATCGTGTCGTCCATGGCCGGGGCAGTCTACGTGCAGGGCTGCGGGTGGTATCAGGCCAGTGCCAGTGTGCCGGCGCGAGGCGCACTGCGCAGCACCCGCAGCGCCCGGCCGACGAAGAGGCCCGACAGCAGCCCGTAGACCGCGGGCACGGCGAGGTCGAAGCTGGCGTTCTGCTTCAAGGCCGGGTCGAGCACCATCATGACCGAGGTGACGTAGCGCACGCCGAACACCGCCCAGATGGTGATCAGGGGCCAAATGCTGCCGGCCACCGCGAAGCGGCCTTCGCCGAGCGCCTTCACGCCGCGCGGCGCGATCAGCCAGTGCTGGGCCGCGAGCGAGAGCGCCAGCCCCGCGGCCCAGGCGAGCAGCACGAGGGCGTCAAAGCCGAAGGTGTGTGCGGCGCCCCAGAGCGAAAACACCGTCCAGCCGACCGAAATGCCGATGACGCGGCGCGACGTCAGCACCTGGTCCACCGCCTGTCGCAGGCCCAGCAGGGTGACGCCGACGAGCAGGCCCCAGACCCAGGTGGGGGTGTGCACGATCACTTGGCCGATGAGCTGGTGCAGGGGCATGGTCGATTCCTTCGATGTGGGCAAGGGGTTGCGGATGTCGGCACTGTGGCCGCGCCACCCCGCCCGCGCGAGCCCGATGCGACGAAGCGGTGGCCGGCGGCGCGAAATGCGGCTGCCGGGCCGCCAGTGGCTGGCTATAGTCATCGCCCCGCCCCAAGCCCCCGGAGAACCGAATGCCCCCAGACGCCGCCTGTTTCAGCCTTCGACGGGCCGCTGTCCTGGTGGCGGCGGCTGGTCTGGCGGCTTGCACGACCCCGCCGCCGCCCGCCTCGGTGCCGGTCTTCGGGCCGGTGCCGTCACCGGCGCCGCAGGCCTCGCCACAGCCGGCTCCGGCCCCCGCGCCGGCATCGACCGGCCTGGCCAGCCGGTTCCCCGAGCCGGCGGTGAGCTACAGGACCCCCGCCTTCCAGCCCGGCCGCGCGGCGCCCACCAGCGCCGCCGACGCCCAGAGGCTGCTGCAGGGCCTGGCCCGCGACCATGGCGCGCTGGTGCGTGTGGTCAAGGTGGCCGACGCGGCCGACGGCACGCCCCTCGAAGCGTTGCTCTTCAGCCGCTCGGCGCAGGCTTCACCGGAGTCGATCCGCGCCAGCGGCCGCGCCACGGTGCTGCTGCACGGCCCGCAGCGGGCCGATGCGCCGGCCGCGACCGAGGCCTTGCTCGCCGTGGCGCAGGAGCTGGCGCAGGGGCGCCTGCTGCCTGTGCTGGACAAGCTGAATGTGATCGTCTGGCCGCAGGTGCCGGCCGCCGTTGCGGCGCTCGATGCCGACCACCTGTTGCTGAAGACGCCGCAAGCCCAGGCGCTGGCACGGCTGGTGCGCGAGTACCAGCCGGTCGTGGTGGCCGAGGCGGCCGAGTACCTGCCGTCGTCCGAGTTCGCGCTGCGGTTTGCGGCGGTGGAGCGCCACGACGCGATGCTGCAGTACGCAGCCACCGGCAACCTCGCGCCCTTCGTCACCAAGGCGGCCGAGGAGTGGTTCCGCCAGCCGATGCTGGCGGCCTTGAAGCAGCAGGGCCTGGCCGCGGAGTGGCACTACGGTGTGGCTACGGGGGCCGTCGAGCGGCGGCTCGCGATGGGCAGCCCGCGCCCCGACAACAGCCGCAACGTGCAGGGCCTGAAGAACTTGGTCAGCCTCAGCGTCGAGTCGCGCGGCGAGGCGGGTGGCGGCCGGGCCCACCTCAAGCGCCGCGTGCACACGCTGGTGACGGCCCTCGGCGCCGTGCTGCAAGGTGCCGCCGACCGCGGTGCCGACCTGATGAAGATCCGCCAGTACGTCGACGCGGAGGTCAGCGCCCAGGCCTGCAAGGGCACGGTGGTCGTCGAGGCCGAGCTGAGCCCGGGCGAGCACACCCTGCAGATGCTCGATGCGGCCACCGGCACCGAGAGGTCGTCGACCGTTGCCTGGGACTCGGCGCTGGCCCTGCGCGAACTGCGGGTGCGCCCGCGGCCGTGCGGCTACTGGCTCGACGCCAGCGAGTCGGCCGCGGTCGCGCGCCTGCGGCTGCTGGGGGTGCGCGTGGAGCAGGTGCTGTCCAAGGGGGTGGTGCAGGGCGACAGCTTCAGCGCCGAGCCGGCGAACGGCGCGCGCGAGGTGAAGGCGGTGTCGGCCCTGCTTGACCTGGCGCCGGGTGGCTACTACGTGCCGCTGAGCCAGCCGCTCGCGCACCTGGCGGTGGCGGCGCTGGAGCCCGACACCGCCTTCAGCTACTGGGCCGGCGGCCTGGTGACGAGCCTTGGCAAGACGGCCCGGGTGATGTCGTGGCCGGGCGTGAAGACCTCGATCGTGCCTTGACGGTCAACGGCGGCGCGACCCGCTGCCGCCGAAGAGGCTGCCCAGCACGCCGCGGATGATCTCGCGGCCGACGGTGGAGCCAATGGTGCGTGCGGCCGATTTGCCGAGCGTCTGCACCACGCCGTCGTACTGGCCGCCGCGTGGGCCGGTGCGGCCGAAGAGGATCTCGTTGAGGCCACCGCCGAGCAGACCGCCGTCTTCGGCCTTGGTGGGCTCGCCGGCTTTGCCGATGCCATTGCCCTTGTCGCCGCCGCTGCGGCCGGTGGTGGCCTGCCCGGGGCTCGCGGTCGGGGCGGCTTCGGCGCCGGCCACGGCGCGGCCCTTGATCTTCTCGTAGGCCGATTCACGGTCGACCGCCTTCTCGTAGACCCCGGCCACCAGCGAGCCGGCGATCAGCGCCTTGCGCTGCTCGGGGGTGATGGGGCCGATCTGGCTGCCCGGCGGCAGCACGAAGACCCGCTCGGTGACGCTCGGTCGGCCCTTGGCGTCGAGGAAGCTCACCAGCGCTTCGCCCACGGCCAGCTCGGTGATCGCCGTTTCGATGTCGAGGCCGGGGTTGGCGCGCATGGTGCTCGCCGCCGACTTCACCGCCTTCTGGTCGCGCGGCGTGAAGGCGCGCAGCGCGTGCTGCACCCGGTTGCCGAGCTGGGCGAGCACGGTGTCGGGGATGTCGAGCGGGTTCTGGGTCACGAAATACACGCCCACGCCCTTCGAGCGCACGAGGCGCACCACCAGCTCGATGCGCTCGACGAGCGCGGCCGGGGCGTCCTTGAAGAGCAGGTGGGCTTCGTCGAAGAAGAAGACGAGCTTGGGCTTGTCCAGGTCGCCCACCTCGGGCAGCTGCTCGAAGAGTTCGGACAGCATCCACAGCAGGAAGGTCGCGTACAGGCGCGGCGCGTTCATCAGCTTGTCGGCCGACAGCACGTTGACCACGCCCTTGCCGTCGACCGTCTGCATGAAGTCGGCGATGTCGAGCATGGGCTCGCCGAAGAACTTGTCACCGCCCTGTTCTTCGATCTGCAGCAGGCCGCGCTGGATGGCCCCCACGCTGGCGGCGCTGACGTTGCCGTATTCGGTGGTGAACTGCGAGGCGTTTTCGCCCACGTGCTGCAGCATCGCGCGCAGGTCTTTCAGGTCGAGCAGCAGCAGGCCGGAATCGTCGGCGATCTTGAAGACGAGGTTGAGCACCCCGGCCTGGGTTTCGTTGAGCGCCAGCATGCGGGCCAGCAGCAGCGGGCCCATGTCGCTCACAGTGGCGCGCACCGGGTGGCCCTGCTCGCCGAACACGTCCCACAGGGTGGCGGGGCAGGCGAAGGATTCGGGGTGTTCGAGGCCGCGCTCCTTGAGCACCGCGGCCAGCTTGTCGCCGATCTTGCCGGCCTGGGTGATGCCGGTCAGGTCGCCTTTCACGTCGGCCATGAAGACCGGCACCCCGATCTTGCTGAAATGCTCGGCAAGGTTTTGCAGGGTGATGGTCTTGCCGGTGCCGGTGGCGCCGGTGATGAGGCCGTGGCGATTGGCCAGGGCCGGGAGCAGGAAGCACTCTGTCTTGTCGTGTTTGGCAATCAGGATGGGCTCGGCCATGAACATTGCTCCAGAGAAGGGAGGTGGCACCGCTAAAATTGCAGTCTATCCCCCAAGAACCACATTCGGGCAGGGCCGCGCGTGACGCCGGCTTCCCGCAGCAGGAGCCTTCATGGCCGGACATTCCAAATGGGCCAACATCCAGCATCGCAAAGGCCGCCAGGACGAAAAGCGCGGCAAGGTCTGGACCCGCATCATTCGTGAAATCATGGTCGCGGCCCGCCAGGGCGGCGGCGACCCCAACATGAACCCGCGCCTGCGGCTGGCCATCGACAAGGCCAAGGCGGCCAACATGCCGGCCGACACGATCAAGAAAAACGTCGACAAGGCCACCGGCAACCTCGAAGGGGTGCACTACGACGAGATCCGCTACGAGGGCTACGGCATCGGCGGCGCGGCCGTCATCATCGACTGCATGACCGACAACAAGGTGCGCACCGTGGCCGAAGTGCGGCATGCCTTCAGCAAGTACGGCGGCAACCTGGGCACCGAAGGCTCGGTGGCGTTCCAGTTCAAGCACTGCGGGCAGCTGATCTTTGCCCCCGGCACCAGCGAAGACAAGGTGATGGAAGTGGCGCTCGAAGCCGGTGCCGACGACGTGGTGACCCACGACGACGGTTCGCTGGAGGTGCTCTCCTCGCCGCACGACTTCGAGGCGGTGAAGAAGGCGCTCGAAGCCGCCGGCCTCAAGCCCGAGGTCGCCGAGGTGACGATGCGTGCCGAAAACACCATCGACCTGACCGGCGAAGACGCCCAGCGCATGCAGAAGCTGCTCGACGTGCTGGAAGACCTCGACGATGCGCAAGAGGTCTATCACAACGCGGTGATCCACGAATGAAGGTCCTCGTGATTGGATCGGGCGGGCGTGAACATGCCATCGCCTGGAAGCTCGCGCAGTCCCCGAAGCTGCAGACTGTTTACGTGGCGCCCGGCAATGGCGGCACCGCGCTCAGCCCGCACCTGAAGAACGTCGCCATCACCGACGTGAAGGCGCTGGCCGACTTCGCCGTCGCCGAGAAGATCGCTCTCACCGTGGTGGGCCCCGAGGCGCCGCTTGCGGCCGGCGTGGTCGACGAGTTCCGCTCGCGCGGCCTGCGCATCTTCGGCCCGACGAAAGCCGCAGCCCAGCTCGAAAGCTCCAAGGCCTTCGCCAAGGACTTCATGAAGCGGCACCACATCCCGACCGCCGCCTACGAGACCTTCTCCGACCTCAAGGCGGCCCATGCCTACGTCGACCAGATGGGTGCGCCCATCGTCGTGAAGGCCGACGGCCTGGCGGCCGGCAAGGGCGTGGTGGTGGCGATGTCGCTCGAAGAGGCGCACCAGGCCGTCGACTGGATGCTCGCCGACAACAAACTGGGCGTGCAGCACAACGCCGGTGGCGCCCGTGTGGTGATCGAGCAGTTCCTGCAGGGCGAAGAGGCGAGCTTCATCGTGCTGTGCGACGGCAAGAATGTGCTGCCGCTGGCCACCAGCCAGGACCACAAGCGCCTGCAGGACGCCGACGAAGGCCCCAACACCGGCGGCATGGGCGCCTACTCGCCCGCGCCGGTGGTCACGCCGAATGTGCATGCGAAGGCGATGCACGAGATCATCCTGCCGACCATCGAAGGCATGGCGAAAGACGGCATCCCCTTCACCGGCTTCCTTTACGCCGGCCTGATGATCGACGAGCACGGCGTGCCGCGCACGCTGGAGTTCAACACCCGCATGGGCGACCCCGAGACGCAGCCGATCATGATGCGTCTCAAGACCGATCTCTTCGACGTGCTGATGGCCGCGACCGACGGCACGCTCGATCAGGTCGAGCTTCAATGGGACCGTCGTGTGGCGCTTGGTGTGGTGATGGCCGCGGCCGGCTACCCGCTCGATCCGCGCAAGGGCGATGCGATCACCGGCCTGCCGGCCGAGGCGCCCGATGCGGTGGTGTTCCACGCCGGCACCACGCTGCAGGGCGAGGTGCCGGTCACCTCGGGTGGTCGCGTGCTGTGTGTCACCGCGCTCGGCGACTCGGTCAAGATGGCGCAGCACCGGGCCTACGAGGTGCTGCAGGGCATCCGCTTCGACGGCGCGCAATTCCGGCGCGACATCGGCCACCGGGCCATCAAGCGCTGATGCTCATTCCAGAGCGGCCGGTGCAGCTTCGCGGCAGCGCGTTGGCTCTGGGGCTGATGCGCCTCCTGGGCTGGAAGCTGGTCTACCACGGGCTGCCGGCACGGCAGGGCGTGATCGTGGTGTACCCGCACACCTCGAACTGGGACTTCCTCTTCGGCCTGTTGGCCAAGTGGTCCATCGGCATCCAGGTGTCGTTCTTCGGCAAGGACAGCCTGTTCAGGTTTCCGTTGATCAGCCACTGGATGCGTTGGCTGGGCGGCTTGGCGGTCGACCGACATGCGCCGCAGGGCATCGTCGGGCAGATGGGCGCGGCGCTGGCGCAGGCGAAGGCGCAGGGCCGCTTCATGTGGCTCGCCCTCGCCCCGGAAGGCACCCGCGGCTACCGCGACGCCTGGCGCTCAGGCTTCTATCACGTGACGCTCGCGGCCGGTGTGCCACTGGGTCTGGCGGCGCTGGACTACGCTCGGCGCGAGGTGCGGCTCGACACGTTTCTCATGCTGAGCGGCGACGAGGCGGCCGACATGGCGCAGATCGCATCCGGTCTCGGGCGCGCCACCGGCAAGCGGCCCGCGCTGGCGGCCCCCATTCGACTGAAACCATGAACACACAAGACGTCCGCACCTATCTGCTGTCGTTGCAGGACCGCATCCTCGGCGCGATGGAAGCCGAGAGCGGCGACCGCTTCGTGAGCGACAGCTGGACACGCCCGCCGGGCGAGCGTCTGCAGGGCGACGGCCTCTCGCGTCTGGTGGAGGGCGGCACGCTGCTGGAGCGGGGCGGCTGCAATTTCTCGCATGTGAAAGGCCCGGCGATGCCGCCGTCGGCCACGGCGCATCGGCCCGAGCTGGCGGGTGCGCCCTTCGAGGCGATGGGCGTGTCGCTCGTCTTCCACCCGCGCAACCCCTACGTGCCGACGGTGCACATGAATGTGCGCATGTTCGCCGCGCTGCCGGCCGACCGCGAGCCGGTCGTGTGGTTCGGCGGCGGCATGGACCTGACGCCGTATTACGGCTTCGAGGAAGACGCCCGCCATTTCCACCGTGTGAACCGCGATGCGCTCGCGCCCTTCGGCGGCGACAAGTACCCGCGCTTCAAGCAGTGGTGCGATGAATACTTCTTCCTCAAGCACCGCAACGAGCCACGCGGCATCGGCGGTGTGTTCTTCGATGACTTTTCCGAGGGCGGCTTCGAGCCCAGCTTCGCGCTGATGCGGGCGGTGGGCGATGCATTCACCGGCGCCTACCTGCCCATCGTGCAACGTCGGAAGGGGCTCGCGTACGGCGAGCGCGAGCGTGACTTCCAGACCTACCGGCGTGGCCGCTACGTCGAGTTCAACCTGGTGTTCGACCGTGGCACCTTGTTTGGCTTGCAATCGGGCGGGCGTACCGAAAGCATCCTGATGTCGATGCCGCCGGTGGTGACCTGGCGCTACAACTGGCAGCCCGAGGCCGGCACGCCAGAAGCCAGCCTGTACAGCGATTTCCTGCGCCCGCGCGATTGGGCGGCGGAATGAAGCGCATCGGGCTCTTCGGAGGAACCTTCGACCCGGTGCACAACGCGCATGTGGCGCTGGCGCGGCAGGCGCTCGACGGGCTGTCGCTCGACGAGCTGCGCTGGATCCCCGCCGGCCAGCCGTGGCAGAAGGCCCGGCAGCTCGCCGCGCCGCAGCACCGCGAGGCGATGGTGCGGCTGGCGATCGAAGGTGAACCGCGCTTCGTGCTCGACCGCTGCGAGATCAAGCGCCAGGGACCGAGTTTCACACTCGACACCGTGCGCGAGCTGCAGGCCAGGACGCCCGACCAGGAGTGGTTCCTCATCCTCGGGCAGGACCAGTACGCCGGCCTGCACACCTGGCGCGATTGGCGCGAGCTGCTCGGCCGGGTGACGCTCGCCATCGCCAACCGGCCCGGCGTGACGCCCGAGCCTCACCCCGACGTCTTGAAGGTGGTGCACCGCATGGTGCCGCTGCCGATGATGGACATTTCATCCACCGCGATCCGCGACCGTGTGGCACGAGGTGAGGCGATCACCGATCTGGTGCCGCCCGCAGTCGCACGCTATATTGATCAGAACGCCCTCTACCAGGGCACCCTCAGGAGCTGAATGGACATCCGCAAACTGCAACGCGCCA
Source organism: Rhizobacter sp. J219 (assembly GCF_024700055.1). Lineage (GTDB taxonomy): Bacteria > Pseudomonadota > Gammaproteobacteria > Burkholderiales > Burkholderiaceae_C > Rhizobacter. The sequence goes on along the minus strand of NZ_JAJOND010000001.1, from coordinate 2,121,620 downwards.
TCGTCGATGGACTGGAAGACGTGAAGGCCCAGGGCATCCAGGTCTTCGACACCGAGCACCTCTCGCCGCTCTTCGAGCGGGTGATCATTGCCTCGGGCACGTCGAACCGACAAACCAAGGCGCTGGCCTCAAGCGTGCGGGATGCCGTCAAGTCCAAAGGCTTCCCGGTGCCGCGCACCGAGGGCGAAGACAACGGCGAATGGATCATCGTGGACTGCGGCTCGGCCGTGGTGCACGTGATGCAGCCGGCCATCCGCGAGTACTACCACCTCGAGGAGATCTGGGGCGGCAAGCCGGTCAAGCTGAAGATCGACGCCGGGCCGGCGAAGCTGGTGAAGGCTTCGGAAGACGAGGCTCCGGTAGCGAAGAAGGCCGCAGCCAAGAAGGCCGCACCGGCCAAGAAGGCAGCGCCTGCAAAGGCGCCTGCGGCCAAGAAGGCTCCGGCCAAGACCGCGGGGAAGACCACCGCCCGAAAGGCGCCGGCGAAGAAACCCGTCACCGGCAAGGCGGCCGTCACGCGGGTGGTCGGCGTGAAGAAATCGACCACCGCGGCGAAGAAGGCCACCGCGAGTAAGCCTGCCGCGACGAAGGTGGCGGCAAAGAAAGTCGCTACCAAGAAGCCGGCTGCCAAGAAGGCTGCGCCCCAGAAGACCCGCTCACGCGCGTGAAGCTGCTCCTGGTCGCTGTCGGCCAGCGCCAGCCCGCGTGGGCCGACACGGCCTACGAGGATTTCGCCAAGCGCTTTCCACCTGAGATGCGCCTCGAGTTGAAAGCGGTGAAGGCCGAGGCGCGCGGCAGCAAGACGGCCGCGCAGCTGATGGCGGCCGAGGCCTCGCGCATCGAGGCCGCCCTGCCGAAAGGCGTGCGCCGCATCGTGCTCGATGAGCGCGGCGACCGTGTCACCACGGTGCAGCTCGCGTCGCGCATGGAAGCCTGGCAGCGCGACGGGCGCGATGCCGCCATCCTGATCGGCGGGCCCGATGGGCTGGACCCGGCGCTCAAGCGGACGGCCGACGAGACGCTGCGCCTGTCCGACCTCACGCTGCCGCACGCCTTCGTGCGCGTGCTCGTGGCCGAAGCGCTGTACCGGGCGTGGACGGTGATGGTCAACCATCCCTATCACCGCGAATGATGCATTCCTTCATCTACCTCGCCTCGCAAAGCCCGCGCCGTCGCCAGTTGCTGGAACAGATCGGCGTGCGCCATGAGTTGCTGCTGCCCGGTCCTGAGGAAGATGCCGAAGCGCTGGAAGCCGAACGGCATGGCGAACTGCCCCGCGACTACGTGGAACGCGTGACCCGCGCCAAGCTCGCGGCCGCCGTCAAGCGCCTGAAGGCCAGGGGGCTGGCCGCAGCACCGGTGTTGTGCTCCGACACCACCGTCGCGCTCGGCCGCCGCATCCTCGGCAAACCTGCCGATGCCGCCAATGCGGCCTACACGCTGTCGCTGCTGTCGGGCCGCACGCACCGGGTGATCACGGCCGTCGCCGTGGCCGATGGCCGCCGCTCGGCGCTGGCCGTCAACGTCTCGCACGTCCGCTTGGCTGAACTCACCGCGGCCCAGATCGACGCCTATGTGGCCAGCAAGGAGCCTTTCGGCAAGGCCGGCGCCTATGCGATCCAGAGCGCCGCCGCCGCGTGGATAGCCCATATCGACGGAAGCTACTCCGGTATCATGGGTTTGCCTCTGTACGAGACGGCGCAACTGCTGAGACAAGCGCGGGTGCGGTTCTGAAACGCACAGCGTTCGACGACAAGAGACCCGTCCTCCATGCAAGACATCCTCATCAACTGGGCGCCCCAGGAGACCCGCGTCGCGGTGGTCGAAAACGGCGCGGTGCAAGACCTCTACGTCGAGCGCACGCTGGAGCGGGGCCTGGTCGGAAACATCTACGCTGGCCGTGTGGCGCGTGTGCTGCCCGGCATGCAATCGGCCTTCATCGACATCGGCCTGGAGCGTGCGGCCTTCCTGCACGTAGCCGACGTGCACGTGAACGGCGGCAATGGCAACCGCAACGACTCCGCACCGCAGACGCCCATCGAGCGCCTCGTCTTCGAAGGCCAGACGCTGATGGTGCAGGTCATCAAGGACCCGATCGGCACCAAGGGCGCGCGGCTCTCCACGCAGATCAGCATCGCCGGCCGCATGCTCGTCTTCCTGCCGCAAGACGACCACATCGGCATCTCGCAAAAGATCGGCTCGCACGAGCTGCGCGAGCAGCTGCGCACCCGCATGAACGCGCTCGCCGGCAAGCCCGAAGACGGCACGCCCTACAACGGCGGCGGCTTCATCCTGCGCACCAACGCCGAAGACGCTACCGACGAAGAGCTGGCCGACGACATCGCCTACCTTCGCAAGACCTGGGGCGCGATCCGCGAGAAGAGCTTCAAGTCGCCTGCCGGCACGCTGCTGCACCAGGACCTGAGCCTCGTCGAGCGTGTGCTGCGCGACCTGGCCAACGACAGCACGCAGTCGATCCGCATCGACTCGCGCATGCAGTATGAGCAGCTCGTGGCCTTCGGCACCGAGTTCACGCCCGGCTCGGTCGACAAGCTGCTGCACTACAAGGGCGAGCGGCCGATCTTCGATCTCTACAACATCGACGAAGAGATCGAGCGTGCGCTGGCCCGCCGGGTCGACCTGAAGTCGGGCGGCTACCTCATCATCGACCAGACCGAGGCGCTGACGACAATCGACGTCAACACCGGCGGCTACGTCGGTGCGCGCAACTTCGACGATACGATCTTCAAGACGAATCTCGAAGCCACGCAGGCCATCGCCCGCCAGCTGCGGCTGCGCAACCTCGGCGGCATCATCATCATCGACTTCATCGACATGACGCGCGAAGAGCACCAGGCGCAGGTGCTCGCCGAGCTGCGCAAGCAACTGGCACGCGACCGCACCAAGATCACGGTGAGCGGCTTCACGCAGCTGGGCCTGGTGGAGATGACACGCAAGCGCACGCGCGAGTCGCTCGCCCACATGCTGTGCGAGCCGTGCCCGACGTGTGAAGGCAAGGGCCAGGTGAAGACGCCGCGCAGCGTGTGCTACGACATCCTGCGCGAGATCCTGCGCGAGGCGCGGCAGTTCAACCCGCGCGAGTTCCGCGTGGTCGCGGCGCCAGCGGTCGTCGAGATGTTGTTGGACGAAGAGAGCCAGCATCTGGCTGGCCTGTCCGATTTCATCGGCAAGCCGATTTCGTTGACGGCCGAGACGAGTGGTTCGCCCGAGGCCTACGACATCGTGCTGATGTAGGGCGAGGGCGACGTGAAGCTCGAAAGCGGCCCCTTCGGCCGCGTCATCGTCATCGTCACGCGCCAGATCGGCGACGTGTTGCTGACCACGCCCTTGATCCAGGCCGCAAAAGCGCGTTGGCCGCAGGCGCAGATCGACGTGTTGGGGTTCGCCGGCACGCTCGGCATGTTGCGCGGCAACCCCGACGTGCATGAATTCATCGAAGTGCCCGCGGGTTCGGGCTGGCGTCAGGCCCGGGCGCTGCTGCCGCGTCTCTGGCGGCGCTACGACCTCGCGCTGGTGGCCGAAGCAAGCGACCGTGCGCACCTCTACGGCTGGGCGGGTGCCAGGCGCAGAAGCAGCCTCGTGCCGCAGCGGGCGTCGATCGCGTGGTGGAAGAAGTTGCTGAGCCAGCACACCGTCACCATCGACGACGACCGCACACCGACGGTGCTGGAGAAGCTGGCGCTGCTGGCGCCGTGGGGAGCGGTGCCGGCGGCCGTCGACGTGACGCCGCCGCAGGCGCACGACCTTCCGGACGAGCTGAACGCCCAGTTGCGCGACGCACCTGTGGTGGTGCACGTGCCCTCGATGTGGCGCTACAAGCAGTGGCCCGTCAAATATTTCGCCGACGTGATCCAGGCGCTGCTGGCGCGTGGAGAGCAGGTCGTGCTGACCGGTGCCAGCTCCGAGGTCGACCAGGCCCAGATCGCAGGCGTGCGCCACCTGGGCAGCCCGCCGGCGCTGATCGACGTGTCGGGTCAGCTCAACCTGAACCAGGTCACCACGCTGCTGCGCCGAGCGGCGCTGTATGTCGGCCCCGACACCTCGATCACCCACCTGGCCGCTGCCACGGGCACGCCGGTGGTGACAATGTTCGGGCCGACCAACCCGGTGCGCTGGGGGCCCTGGCCGCAAGGTTCGGCGGCGACCACGCCGTGGCAGCGCAAGCAACCGCTCCAGGCGGCCGGCAAGGTGATCATGTTGCAGGCTGCGCAGGACTGCATCGCCTGTGGCAAAGCAGGTTGCGAGGATCACCGCGACAGCCGCAGCGCGTGCCTCGAAGCCCTGGCGCCGCAGCGGGTGATCGACGAGTGCCTGCGTGTGCTCGATGCACGAAAGACAGGCTGAGATGAGTGCCACGCTTCAGCTGTACATCCTCTGCTACAACCGCGCCGAGCTGGCGCGGCAGGCCATCCAGTCGGCGCTGGCGCAGACGGAAAAGCGATTCCAGCTCGTCATCTCCGACAACTCGACGGACGGGAAGACGAAGGCCATGGTGGAGGCGGAGTTTCCGCATGTGGACTATCGCTTTCGCGACCCTCACCTGAAGGCGCTCGATCACTTCAACCTTTGCCTGGCCGAAGCGACGGCCGATCATGTCTGCCTCTTCCATGACGACGATCTGCTCGCGCCGCGGTATGTCGAGAGGGTGCTTGCCGCCGTGGCTCGCCATCCCGGGGTGGCGGCGATCGGGGTCAACGCGTGGATCGCGGAAGAAGGCCGCCCTGAGCGGCTCTCCTTCAGCACCCGCGGCGCTGAGCACCCGGTGCGTGATGCTGCTCAACTCGCCTCGCACTATTTCGCCCGCTACCAGATCGGCATCGCGCCATTTCCCGGTTATGTCTACGCAAGGGCCAGCGTGGACGGCTTGCGCTTCGATCCCGCAGAGGGCAAGTACTCGGATGTGATGTGGTTGCTCCGCGTGGTCGAGCGGGGTGGCATGGTGTGGGTGGTGGAGCCCTTGATGACCTACCGCCTGCATGCGGCCAACGACAGCCGGCAGGAGTCCATCGGCGACAGGCTCCGGCTGATGGCGTACTTCAAACGCCATGAGCCGATCGTGGGGGGGAATCTGCTCGAGGACTTCCGCTTCTTCGTCTACAAGAAGGCGCTCGAACTCGATCGTGCGCGGCTGCGCACGCTGCCGCCGACCCGACGCGAGACGATGATGGGATATCTGAAGCGCTACCGCTGCCGCCGCATGGGCCGCTTCGACCAGCACCTGGCGTTGCTTCGCCGTACACGGCTGCGCATTGCACAACGTCTGGGAGGCAGTTCGTGATGCTGGGCAGCGTGTGGGCCGACGGGCACGCCAACAATTCCTTCTTCCGCGAGGATGACCCGACCCACAGGTTCAACCCGACGCACACCAACCGTGTCTTGCGCGAAGCGTTTGCCCAGCGGGGCATCGAACTCAACACGGCCGACGTGAACGCCGGGCGCGACGTCGATTTCGAGCTGCACTTCGAGGGCAGGGAGCTGCCGCCGAGCCCTGTGCCTCGATTCCTTGTCGCACTCGAGAACCCGTTCATCAACCCCTTGAATGCCGACACGGCCTACTTTGCGAACTTCCGGCGAGTCTTCTCATGGGACCGGCGGTTTTTGGACGTGCCCAACGTGCAGGAGATCGCGTACGGCATCCATTTCGTCGTGCCGCTGTGGCCTGGCTTTGAAGACCGCGACATCTTCAGCTGTCTCATCAACGCCAACAAGCGCTTCAAGGACCCGCTGCCCAACGATCTCTACGTTGAACGAGTGCAGGTGATCCGCTGGCATGAGAAGCATGCGCCTGAAGACTTCCACCTCTACGGTCTGGGCTGGAACAAGCCGCGCCACGAGTCCGGCCTTGCCGGCAAGTTGCGTCGCCGCGTTCAGCGCCTGGCCACCCAGGCCTTCGGCTACCGGCCTTTTCCGTCGTGGCAAGGCGAGCTGCCCGACAAATCGGCGGTGCTGCTGCGGTCGAAGTTTTCTTACTGCTACGAAAACGTGCATTCGCTCAGTGGCTACGTCACCGAAAAGATCTTCGACTCGATGATGAACGGCTGTGTGCCGGTCTATTGGGGCGCGGACGACGTGACGCGGCATGTGCCGAAAGAAACCTTCATCGACCGTCGCCAGTTCCGCGATACGGCCGAGGTCCATGCCCATCTGCGTGCGATGTCACGCCACGAATTCACCGACCGGCAGGCGGCCATCCGCGCGTTCCTCGACGGTGGTGCGCAACGCTTCAGCTCGCGGCGGTTTGCGGAGACCATCGCGGACGGAGTGGTGGCGTCGCTCGCATCCCCGACAATCGCTTGAGTTCAAACTGGATGACTGACATGTTCGAAGCCTTGAGAAGCAAGCTCCGGCGGCGCCGCGGGCTCAAGAATGAGCAGGCCGAATGGGAACGCCGCCGTTTCGCATCGCCGAGCCCTGCACACATCAAGCGCAGCGTGCTGCTGCGGCTCGGCTGGCCACAGACCGATGCCACCTGGGTGGAAACGGGCACGTTTCTCGGCGAAACGGCCGAGATGCTGGCCGCCCACGCGAAGGCTGTCTACACGATCGAACCGGAAGAGAAGCTCTATCGCCAAGCGGCGGAACGGCTGTCCAGCGAGCCCAAGATCCGGGTCATGCATGGTCTGTCTGAAGAGGTGCTGCCCAAGCTGCTGCCCACGTTGTCGGGCACGATCAATTTCTGGCTCGACGGTCACTACTCGGGCGGCATCACCCACCAGGGGCCGGTCGACTGTCCGGTGCGCGACGAACTCAAGCACATCGAGGCCAACCTTCCACGCTTCGGCGATGTGGCCGTGCTGATTGACGACATCCGCTGCTTCGACCCCACGATCGAAACCTATGCCGACTATCCCGACCTGAACGAACTGGTGGATTGGGCGCGCAGGAACGGCTTCAGGTGGAGCATCGAGCACGACATCTTTGCGGCTGTGCGGAAGAAGCCATCAGCCTGAGGCCCGTCCTGTGAAGCTCTTCGATCGGCTGATGTCACGGGCGAGAGAGCCCGACGCGGCGGCCCCGACGGTCGTCACTTTCACGGGCGGCATGGGGGCGCAGATCCTCAGTGCGGCGATCTACTTCGACCTGAAGGACCGGGGGCGCAGGTTGCAGCCGACCTGTCCTACTTCGATCGCCCCGAGGCGGTGGCGGTGGCCGGCCAAGCCGGGGCGTGTTCGCATTGGGGTTGGCAACTCGATCCATTCGGCCTTCCGCTGTCCGCTTTTTTAGGTGGAGAGGTCGTGCCGGCCCGCCGTGCCGTCGTGATTCCCGACGGGGTGGAGAAGATGGCTGTGGCGCTGGCCGCGCTGGAGAAGCCGACGATCCAGGCCCGCTTCCCGATTCCCGCCGGCCTCGATGACCTGCTGGCCCCGCCTGACGCTCGCCCCTACCTCTGCCTGCATGTGCGACGAGGCGACTATGTGAACGTGGCGAGCCACCTGGTGTCGGATGCCGAGTTCATCGGTTCGGCGAAGCGCTTCGCCGGCCTGGTCGCGAGGGTGGTGATCCTGTCCGATTCCGACGTGCCGGCGGCCTTCGTGGCGGCGCTCGAGCCGCATTTCGAACAGGTTCTGGTGCGCGTGGGAATCGGTGCCTTTGCGTCGCACCGGATCATGCGTGGGGCGAGGGTGCTGGTCTGCTCCAACAGCCAATTCAGCCTGATCGCGGCACTGCTGAACCCCACAGCAATGGTGCTTGTGCCCAGGCAATGGTTCGACGGCCGGGACCGCGAGATCGAGGCGCCCATTCACGCCCGGTGCAGCTTCGAACTGCTGGGATCGCTCTCAGCGCGCTGACAGCCACGCCGCGGTGCGGCGCAAGGCATCGTCCAGGCCGATTGGCGCCGGCAGCTGCAAGTCGCGTCGGGCCTTACTGGTGTCCGGGACATAGCGTGCAGGTGTTGCTCCGGAGACTGCTTGTTTCAACACCGTCACACTGGACGCTGACCCCGTGGCCTGGACCACCCGCTCGGCCAGTTGCCGGATGCTGACCGCTTCGCTGCCGCCCACGTTGTAGATGCCTCCGCGCGCCCGATCGTCGAGCAGGATGGTCCAAAGCCAGGCCGCGAGGTCGGCCGTGTGCAGGTAGCTTCGAAGCGGTGTGCCGTCGCCCTGCAGGGTGATGGGTTGCCCGGCCAGCGCGTCGCGCAGGAAGTTGCCGATGGCGAAGTGCTTGTCCAGCGGCAGGTAGGGGCCGACGAAGGCGAAGAGCCGGGCGACCCGCAGGTCCAGCCCGTGTTCCCGTGCGTGGACATGTGCCAGCCACTCGGCGGCCTTCTTGCCAAGGGTGTAGGCCGGTGTGTCTTGCGGGGTCTGGGCGCTGCCCGGATGGTCTTCACCGATGGCGGCAAGCTCGCCCGGCTGGGGGCCATACACCGCGCCAGAACTCACCAGGAGAAGGCTGTCTGCATGGCATCTGCGAGCGAGTTCCAGCACCCGACGGGTGCCCTCAACGCAGGTGTCGAAGGTTTCGATGTCTTGTGCCGCAGCCGCCACGTCGGTGGCGGCGTGCACGATGCGCTGGTAGTGCTCGTCTGGCAGCTCGAAGTGGCGCACGTCGCCTGACAGCAGCGTCACAGGCGCCGCGTCGGCCAGCGTCGGGTGCTGGGCGCGGAAGGCCGCGGGATTGCGCGTGAGCACCGTGACGCGACACCCGAGTTGGAAGTGCCGTTCCGCATCGAGCAGGGTGGCCAGCAGCCATTTGCCGACGAAGCCGGTCCCGCCGGTCAGGAAGAGGTGTTGTCCCTTCAGTCCTTGCCATCGCTCGCCGACCACGGCGCGGGTGTGGTCGAGGTCTTCCTGAGGCAGCGGCGGCAGTGTGCTCACTGCAGGCTCTTGTCGAAAGTGCCCACCTGGACGGCGACGCTCTGCAGGTCGAGCCCGTGCTCCTTCAGCAGGTACTCATAGCTGCCGCAGTGATGGGAAAAGCGGTCTTGCACTCCGACGCGCAGGATGCGCACCGGCGCATGCTCTGCGGCAATCTCGGCAACGAGCGAGCCGAGACCGCCCATCACCGAGTGCTCTTCGAGCACGACCACGCCGCGGTGGCGGCGGCAGATGTCGACGACACTGGGTGAGTCGATCGGTTTGATGCTGGGCACGCTCCACACCTCGGCATCGGGGTGTGCGGTGTGGGTCAGCTCGACCGCCGTGCGCACCATCGAACCCGTGGCGATGAAAGCCAAACGGCCGCTTCCGGCCTTGACCTTCAGCAAGGCTTCGGCGTTCGCAGGGGCCTGCGTGTGCACGTCGCCGCGATCCGACTTGCCCATGCGCAGGTACACCGGCGAACGGCTGTCGTAGGCCTGTTGCATCGATGTCGCGATCTCGAAACGATCGGCGGGCGAATAGACCTTGAGCTGCGGGATGGCCCGCGCGCAGGCGATGTCCTCGGTGCTCTGGTGGCTGGTGCCGAGGTGGCTGTAGACGAAGCCGGCGCCATCGCCGATGAAGATCACCGGCAGGTTGTCATGCGCCACGTCGAGCTTGATCTGCTCCAGCACACGCACCGGCACGAAGGCAGAGAGGCCGTAGACGATGGGGCGGAAACCCGCACGCGCGAGGCCGGCCGCCATGCCGACCATGTTCTGCTCGGCGATGCCGGCGTTGATGTACTGCCTGGGGCAGTGCTTGCGAAACGGGTCAAAGAGCGCATAGCCGTGGTCGCCGGTGAGCAGCAGCACGTTCGGGTCGGCCACTGCCAGGCGCACGAGGGCATCGCTGAAGGCGTTTCTCATGTGGTGTGCTCCGGCAGGCAGGCCAGTGCCTGGGCGTAGGTCTCGTCGGTGAGGCGGGTGTAGTGCCAGATGTTGTTGTGTTCCATGAACGGCACGCCCTTGCCCTTGACCGTCCTGGCAACGAGTGCCTTGGGTTTGGGCGAGGTGCTGGCCTTCAGGCGCACGAGCGCTGCGTCGATGGCCTGTTCATCGTGCCCGTCCACGGTGAGCGCCTCGAAGCCGAAGGACTCGAACTTGGTCTGGATGGAGCCGAGCTTGAGCACGTCTTCGGTGGTGCCCATCGCCTGGTAGCCGTTCTCGTCGACTATGACCGTGAAGTTGCGCAGGTCATGGTGGGCGGCGAAGAGCGCGCCTTCCCAGATCGGGCCTTCGTTCAACTCGCCGTCGCCGACGAGCGCGTACACCTGCTGGTCGGTGCCGCGCAGCTTGGCGCCGAGCGCCAGGCCCACGCCGACCGAGAAGCCGTGGCCGAGCGACCCTGAGGTGACCTCGAGGCCGGGCACCCGCGAGTCCGACAGGCCCTTCAGGTCGGTGCCGTCGCCGAAATACGTCCGCACGGTGGCATCGTCGATCCACCCCAGCTCGCGCATGCAGGCGTATTGCGCCATCACGCCGTGGCCCTTGCTGAGCACGAGGTAGTCACGCCCTTCGGCCTTGGGGTCGTTGCCCGGGTAGCGAAGGTGCTGGCGATAGAGCACGGCCAGCAGCTCGACGATCGAGAACGCGCAGCCGATGTGCACCGTGTTGCCGGCGCGGGCCATCTCGAGCACCGTGCGGCGGAGCGACGAGGGGTCGAATCGTTGGGCCATGGTGCGCTCAGAAGTTGAGACCGAAGAACTCTTCGATCTTCTGCACGATGTAGTCGAGGTGCTCGGTGCCGAGCCCAGGGTACACGCCGAGCCAGAAGGCCTGGTTCATCACGATGTCGGTGCGTTCCAGTGACCCGCTCACGCGGAAGTTGCGGCCGACCATGTAGGGCTGGCGCGTGAGGTTGCCGGCGAAAAGAAGCCGTGTGCCGATCTTGTTCTGGTCGAGGTAGGCGAGCAGGTCGACCCGCTTCACGCCCGACTCGGGCTTGAGCAGCGCGAGGAAGCCGAACCACGACGGGTCGGACTTCGGCGTGGCTTCAGGCAGCTCCAGGAACTCCTTGCACGAGGCCAGCTTTTCCTTCAGGTACTCGAAGTTGCGCTTGCGTGCGGCCACGAACTCGTCAACCCGGTCCATCTGCGCGAGCGCACAGGCGGCCTGCATGTCGCTGATCTTCAGGTTGTAGCCGAGGTGCGAGTAGGTGTACTTGTGGTCGTAGCCGTCGGGCAAGTCGCCACCGAGCTCCTTGTGCGTCCAGCAGAAGCGCTTGTTGCAGGTGTTGTCCTTGCCCGGCGCGCAGTAGCAGTCGCGGCCCCAGTCGCGGAAGGATTCGGCGATGAGCTTCAACTCGGCGTTGTTGGTGAAGACAGCGCCGCCTTCGCCCATGGTGATGTGGTGGGCGGGGTAGAAGCTCAGCGTGCCGATGTCGCCGAAGGTGCCGACCAGCTTGCCGTCATAGGTGGCGCCCAGCGCGTCGCAGCAGTCTTCCACGAGCCACAGGTTGTGCTTCTTGCACAGCGCCGTCACCACGTCGAGGTTGAACGGGTTGCCCAGCGAGGGGGCCAGCATGATGGCCTTGGTCTTGGGGCCGATCGCGGCTTCGATCAGGCTGGCGTCGATGTTGTGCGTGGCGAGGTCGATGTCGACGAACACCGGCACGGCACCGAACTGCAGGATGGGGTTGACGGTGGTCGGGAAGCCTGCGGCCACGCCAATCACTTCGTCGCCGGGTTTGATGGCCCGATCGCCCAGGCGTGGCGAGGTGAGCGCCGAGAAGGCCACGAGGTTGGCCGACGAGCCCGAGTTGACGGTGATGAGGTACTTCACGCCGAGGTACCTGGCCAGGCGTTCTTCAAAGGCGGCGTTGAAGCGGCCGGTGGTGAGCCAGGCATCGAGCGAGGCCTCGACCATCAGCTGCAGCTCCTTGGCGCCCAGCACCTTGCCCGACACGGGCACGGGCGACACACCCGGCTGGAACGGTTTGGCGGCGTAGGTGAGGTCGGCGTACTGCTGCACCAGCGAGGCGATCTGCTGGCGCAGCGCGGTGGTGGCGGGGTTGGCGGCGTCGGGTGCCGCGGCAAGCGGGGCGGCCGCCGGGACGATGGGGATGTTCATGCAGCTTCCTTGGGAGCCGACTGCGCGTAGTGCTCGATCTGCTGGAGGCAGAACGCGTGCATGTCGTCTCGGTTCAGCCAGGCGCGGTGCCAGGCGGCGATGTGTTCGAGGGTGGAGGCTAGGTGCCAACGGGGGCGCCAGCCGAGTTGTTGGCGTGCCTTGGAGATGTCGAGTTTGAGGTAGCGGGCCTCGTGCGGGTGTTCGCCGGCGTCGACCTGCCAGGTCGCGCCCTGGCCCCACGCGTCGACCATGCGCTCGACGATCCACTGCACCGGTCGGGCATCGTCGTCGTGGGGGCCGAAGTTCCAGCCTTCGGCGTGCGCGGGGCCGTCGTGCCAGAGCTTCTCTGCGAGCAGCAGGTAGCCCGACAGCGGCTCCAGCACGTGCTGCCACGGGCGGATGGCGTGCGGGTTGCGGATGCGCACCGGCTCCTTGCGCTCGAAGCTGCGCAGGATGTCTGGCACCAGGCGGTCGACGGCCCAGTCACCGCCGCCGATCACGTTGCCGGCGCGGCCCGAGCCGAGCGCGATGCCGGCTTGCCGCATGAACGAGTCGCGGTAGGCCGCGGTCACGGCTCTGAGCAGCCCTTGCTGTTGCTGTACGGGTCGTGCCCGCCCATCGGCTCGCTCTCGCGGTAGCCCCAGACCCACTCGCGGTTCTCGTAGCACTTGTCGCTGGTGACGTTGACGATGCAGCGCACGCTGCCCACATGTCGTGCGGCTTCGAGCACGTTTACCGTGCCCATCACGTTGGTGGCGTAGGTCTCGACAGGGTCCTGATACGAGCGGCGCACCAGCGCCTGCGCCGCCATGTGGATCACGATCTCGGGTTTGAACTCGTTCATCGCCCGGTGCACGGCGGTGAGGTCGCGCACGTCGCCGGTGATGGAGGTCATGCCATCGGCAACCCGCGCGATGTGGAAGAGCGCGGGTTCGGTGTCGGGTGCCAGCGCATAGCCGCACACCTTTGCACCGGCCGACTGCAGCCACAGCGACAGCCAGCTGCCTTTGAAGCCGGTGTGGCCGGTGAGGAAGACGCGCTTGCCGCGCCAGAAGTCGGCATTCATCAATCGGCCCACTTCTTCCACGGTGCCTTGCCCGAGGCCCACAGCTCTTCCAGCAGGTGCTTCTCGCGCAGCGTGTCCATCGGTTGCCAGAAGCCGTCGTGCTCGAACGCCATGAGCTGGCCCTTGGCAGCGAGGCTGCGCAGCGGGGCTTGCTCCCACACGGTGTCGTCGCCGTCGATCACCTCCAGCACCTTGGGGCTGAGCACGAAGAAGCCGGCGTTGATGGTCGAGCCCTCGCCGTGCGGCTTCTCCTGGAAGCTGCGCACCTGGCCCTGCTGCACGTCGAGCACGCCGAAGCGGCCGGGCGGGTAGGTGGCGGTGAGCGTGGCCTGCTTGCCGTGCTGCTTGTGGAAGGCGAGCGTGGCGCCGATGTCGAGGTCGCTCACGCCGTCTCCGTAGGTGAAGCAGAAGGCCTCTTCGTCCTGGATGTATTGCGAAACGCGCTTGAGTCGTCCACCGGTCATGGTGTGGTCGCCGGTGTCCACCAGCGTCACCTTCCAGTGCTCGGCGCGCTTGTGGTGGACTTCCATGCTGTTGGTCCGCATGTCGAAGGTGACGTCGGAGGTGTGCAGGAAGTAGTTGGCGAAGTACTCCTTGATCACGTAGCCCTTGTAGCCGCAGCAGATCACGAAGTCGTTGATGCCATGCTGGGCGTACATCTTGAGGATGTGCCACAGGATGGGCTTGCCGCCGATCTCGACCATGGGCTTGGGCCGAACGGAGGTCTCTTCGCTGAGCCGGGTGCCGAGGCCGCCGGCGAGGATCACGGCTTTCATGGGGTGGTCTTTCGCATGGTGCGGATCAGGGTGCGGGGGCCGAGGACACGAAGGCGTCGGAATGGAAATGCTGCTCGGCAAGGCCTGCGGCGACGAGCGCGTCGCGGGCGCTGTGGATCATGGCATCGTAGCCGCAGGCATAGACCCGGGTATTGGCCCAGTCGTGAGGGGTTTGCAGCATCACGTCCTGCACGTGGCCGCGGGCGCCTGGCCAGTCACTGCTGGCACGGGAGAGCACGGGCACGTAGCGCTGGCCGGCCGGTGGCTTGCTCGCGTCCCAGTAGTGGTCGGCTTCGACGCGGTTGCCCCAATACACGGTGAGCGACTCGGGCTTCTCGGCTTGCTGCGCCAGTTGTTCGAGCAGTGCCTTGATGGGCGCGATGCCGGTGCCGGTGGCGAGGAAGACCAGATGCACCCCTTCGATCTCGCGCAGGAAGAAGGTGCCCAATGGCCCATGCAGGCGCAAGAGGTCGTTGGCCTTGGCCTGCTCGAACCAGTAGCGGCTCATCACGCCGCCCTCGACCTGGCGGATGTGCAGCTCCAGGTGCTCCTGCGGTGCGTTGGCGATGGAGTAGGCGCGGCGCACGCCGCCGGGGCCGATCACGTCGATGTACTGGCCGGGCTGGAAGGTGAAAAGGCTGTTGGGCGGCAGGCGCAACGTGACCTTCAGCACGTCGGGCGAGACCTTCTCCAAGGTGTGGATGCGGCAAGGCAGGGTGCGTGGGTCGGCGAGTTGCACGTTGCCGAGGTCAACGACCTCGAGCTCCACATCGGTGGTGGCGGCGCGCACGCACGTGAGCACGAAGCCCTGGACACGCTCTTCGGGCGTCAGGCCCAGCTCGTCGTGCAGGGTGTGGGTGCTGCCGCTTTTCACCTTGCCCTTGCAGCTGCTGCACCGGCCGGTGCGGCAGCTGTAGGCCAGCGTCACGTGGGCGCGCAGGGCGGCGTCGAGCAGGCTTTCGCCGTCGGTGACGTCGAACTGCTTACCGCTGGTGGTGCGAGCAATGGGCATGAAAGGGGTCAGGAGAGAGAAGGCGGTATTTTCGCCTCTGCCGCGGGGTGACTCTCAGCGGCGGAATTGCCTCAGCCAGCGTTTGACGCGCCGCACGGCGCGGGAACCGGCGCTTCGGGCGCCGGCCTCGTCCATCTCGTACTGCCAGTTCGACTGATAGACGGCGCCGATGAAGCGCTCGACGAGGTTGGACTCGGTCTCGCCCAGGCGGCGCAGGGTGTTGAAGTGCCAGTCGTGGTGGTAGACGCGGAAGAGCGGCTCGATGGGCGCGAGCGGGATGCTCCGGTAGGCCAGCAGCGACTCACCGTACCAGCGCAGCTCGGAGGGCATCTGCTCGATGGCGTCCCACAGCGTCTGGTTCTTCGGGGCCAGGCGCTGCTCGTACAGGTCGTTCCACACCTTGGCCGACCACGGCACGGGCGTCGGGCCGAAGTCGTAGTCGGGGCCGGTGCGGCCGAAAATCGCTTTGAGCTGCGCGCTCTCGCGACGGAAGTCCTCCTCCACCTTGCGGTAGCCGCGCGAAGACGCCAGTTGCCGGTATTCCTTCGATTCGTGGACATGGCTGTAGGGGGTGGCCTTCGGGCGCCAGGAAATCGGCCCGGCCGAAGGGGCGCAGGAACACCGTGTCGGCGTCGGTGCAGAGGTAGGCGTCGCAGCCGAGGAGTCGCCAGGCTTCTGACTTGACCACCTGCTGCGCCTTGCTGCCCGGCGTGGCCTTGTAGCGGGCGAGCAGGTCGTGCGCGCCGACCTTTGGATGCGCGGCCACCACGGCTTCGTCGCTCACCAACTCGCAGGCTCCGACGGGCAACTGACTGCGGAAGAGGGCGAGGTCGTCGTCCGGCACGATTAGCACCACCGGCAGCTTGTCGCGGTTGTGCGGGGCAATGCTCGCCAGCAGGCGCTGCGAGCGGCGCAGGTCACCGCGGTAGGTCTTGCAGACGATGGGGAAGTCGAGGGCCATGCAATGGGGGCGGCGACGGCGAAAGCGCGATTGTGGCCGAGCGGGACGTGCGCACCGGCCCACCTAGAATCCTCGGCCAGTTTCGACGAGCCCAGCCGATGTCCTATCTCCTGCCTTCACGCCTGACCGTGGTTGCCCAAGCCGGCGGCGTGCTGGAGCGCTTCTGGGCCGAGCACAGCGCCGGCCCGTATGCGGTGCAGGAACTGCCGACCAGCTTGAGCTCGATTGCCGCAGGCGCCTCGGCCGAGGCTGCAGTACGCGAGGCGTTTGCGCAAGCCGAGGGCGTGGTGCTGCTGCTAACCGACCTAGAAGACGCCCAACGCCTGGCCGTGCAACTCAAGCTGCGCAGGCGCCAGCCGAGCGTCGTGATGCGCTGGTGGGACAGGCCCGCCAACCTCAAGCCGACCTACCGCGACCGACTGGTCTTCAACCGCTACACCGGCGTCAACTTCATGACGAGCCGGGCCGACCTGGAAGCCAACGTGCGCCCGCCCAAGGGCGGCCTCGTGGTCGACAACCCGGTGCTGCTCGACCAGCCCGCAGCGCTCGGCGAGGACTCCTGGCACAAGACCATGCGCCACACCCTGCTGGCCCTGACGCAGCCCACGCGCACCGACGTCTTCGGCCATCACAAGCGCAACCACGGCGCCATCAAGCTCACGCTGGCGACGCACTTCTACTGCAACCAGGACAACATCGATACGGTGACGAGCTGGCTGCGCGACTTCACCGTGCTGCCGGCCGAGGTGCTGGACCAGATCCAGTTCGTGATCGTCGACGACGGCTCGCCGCTGAAGTACGACATCCCTGACTTCGACCTCAATCTCACCTGGGTGCGCATCGACCAGGACATCCGCTGGAACCAGGCCGGTGCCCGCAACGCCGCGATGCTGCACGCCCGCGCCGAGAACGTGGTGATCACCGACGTCGACCATGCCTTCCCCGAGCACACGGTGCGCTGGCTGCTCGATCACCCGATCAAGCGGCGCCGCTTCTACAAGTTCTGGCGCAAGATGCCCGACGGCTCGCTGATCAAGGGCCACCCCAACATCTTCTACATGGCTCGCTCGCGCTTCTTCCAGCTGTTTGGCACCGATGAAGAATTCGCCGGAGCCTACGGCGCCGAGGATTACCGCTTCGTCAAGAACTTCAAGAACCACGGCACGGTGCAGTCGCACCTGCCCAAGGATGTGTTCTGCATCGAGCGCCAGCTGGACCGCGAGAAGTCGTACCACTCGCTGGTGCGCGACCTCAGCTTCAACACCGGCGTCGACACGCGCAAGCGCCTGGAGATCGACCACTTCGGCGCGAGCTACGGCCACAGTCGCCACAACTACAACTTCACGCAGACGGTGCTGCTCGACCGCATGCGCACGCCCACCCGCATGCCGCCGCTCGACCGTGGCTGGCGCCAGCGCTGGTGGCTGCGGCAGTTCGCGAGCCTGCTCTGTTCGCGTTAGTGGGGCGAGGCTAGAGCTTCGAGATTCCTGAGATCTTGGCGACCTCGACCACCGACAGGATCTCGTCGACCGCATCGGCGGTGCTGATCGGCGGCACGGTGACGTTGGGGAGCCTTCCGGCCTGCCAGCGCAGGATCAACTCACGCAGGGCGGCGGCACCGGCCACGGTGTTGGTCGCCGGGGCGCACCAGCCCTGGTGCTCACGCACCAGCCGATCCAGCTGCGGGTTGAGGTGGGTGTAGGCCAACACCGGACGCCGGGCCCAGAAGTAGTCGTAGAGCTTGGACGGGATGTACTGCTCGCACTCGTCGCCCTCGCCATGCATCAGCAGCAACGCATCGACCTGTTGCATGCGCTGCACGACACGCTCGCGGCCTGAGAGACCCGTGGCAGGGTCGTGCTCCAGGCGGCCCATCGGGATCACCACGTCGTCGAGCTTGTGCTGCTCGATCAGCTTCTGCGCCGGGCCGTCGACCGCGCCGCCGTAGACCTCCAGGCGCAGCAGCGGCCGCCATTGGGGTTCGTGCGCCAGAAGGTGGTTGAGCGCGCGGATGAAGGGCAAGAGGCTGCGGCTGTCCGACAGTGAACCGAAATGGCCGAGCACGCACACGGGCCCGGGTGCGTAGGTGGCCGGCCGAAGCGGCGGCTCGGCGCCCGGCATCACCACGATGCCGCGCTCGCGCAGCACCGGGTGGCGCGTCTGTGCGGCGGCGAGCGCGCCTTCGGTGAACCACCATGCGAGGTCGGCGTGCTGGCAGATGAGGCCTTCGAGCCGGGCCTGGAAACGTTCATCTCGGTTGGCCGGCGCCCGGCCGGGGAACACCATCGGGTCGTGCACTTCGACGATCCATTTCGCCCCGCACCAGCGCTTGAGCCACCAGCCGGCCAGGTGGGCGGAGTAGGCGCCGCCGCTCGAATACACGAGGTCGATGTCGCCGCGGCGCAGCATCCACGCGCCACGCACAAAGGCGGGCAGGGCCCACGACCACTGGTTGCGCAGGCCGATGAGCAGCTTTTCCAGCACCATGAATGGAGCCAGCACGACGCTGATCAGCAGCATCAGGACACGGTAGGCAACGCCACGCCCCAGATGGCGTGCCAGCAGGTGCCGCAGGTCGAAGCGCAACGCGGCCGGCCCCCAGGGCAGCAGACGGTGGTGCTCATAGCGCCTGTCCTGCTCGCCGGTGATGGCACTCAGGATCACCGGCTCGATGCCGGCCTGGGCGAGGTAGCGCAGCTTGTCGGTGACGGTGAGGCTGGCGGCCCGCCCGTCCATGTTGAACGCGTGCGAGAGGATCAGCCAGCGCTGGCGACGGGCCGTCACAGCTTGAACTGCAGCGCATGAAGCCGCGCGAAGAGGCCCGCCTTCGCCAGCAGCTCCTGGTGCGTGCCCAGCTCGGCGAGGCGCCCCAGGTCGAGCACTGCGATGCGGTCGGCCTTCTCGATGGTCGACAGACGATGGGCCACCACGATCGTCGTGCGGCCTTCCATCAGGCGCTCGAGCGCCTGCTGCACCAGATGCTCGCTTTCGCTGTCGAGCGCGGAGGTGGCCTCGTCGAGGATCAGCACCGGCGCGTCCTTGTAGATGGCGCGGGCGATGGCCAGGCGCTGGCGCTGGCCGCCGGAGAGCTGGCTGCCGTTGTGGCCGATGCGGGCGTCCAGGCCCTCGGGTTGCTCGTTGACGAAATCGATCAGGTTGGCGGCGGCCAGGGCGCTACGCACACGCTGAGCGTCGAACGTGGCACCGAGCGCCACGTTGGCACCGATGCTGTCGTTGAAAAGCACCACGTCTTGGCTGACGAGGGCGAACTGGCGGCGCAGGGCCGCCAGGTCCCACTGGCGCAGCGGCACGCCATCGAGGCGAATCTCGCCCTCGCTCGGGTCGAGGAAGCGCGGCAGCAGGTTCACAAGCGTCGACTTGCCGGCGCCCGAGGGGCCGACGAGCGCGAGTGTTTCGCCGGCGGAAATCTTGAGCGTGAGCCCATTGAGCGCGGTGGCTTCCTCGTTGTACTTGAGGGTGACGTTGACCAGCTCCAGCTCACCGCGGGCGCGTGTGGCGGTGTGCGTGCCACTGTTCTCGACGGGAATCTTGTGCATCAGGTCCAGGCCGCGCTGGATGGCGGCGAGGCCTCGCGTCACCGGCCCGGCGACTTCCGTCAGGTGGCGCAACGGGGTGATGAGCATCAGCATCGCGGTGATGAAGGCGACGAAGCCGCCAACCGTCGCGCCCTGCGTGTTGCTCTGCCACAGTGCCACCACGATCACGGCCGACAGCGCGCACGCCGAGATCAGCTGCGTCACCGGCGTGACCGTCGACGACGCCACTGTTGACTTGAGCGACAGCTGGCGCACCCGGGCGCTGGCCTTGTCGAAGCGTTGCTGTTGCGCGGGCTTGGCGTCGTGCAGGCGCACGATTCGCCAAGCGAGCGTGTTTTCTTCCATCACGTAGGCCAGCTCGTCGGTGGCGGTCTGGCTGGCCAGGCTGATGCGGTGCATGCGCCGGCTGAAATAGCGCACCGTCACGGCCACGGCCGGCAGCAGCACTGCGATGAAGAGCGTGAGTTGCCAGTTGATCCACACCAGGTAGATCAGCAAGGCGATGGAGGTGAAGCTGTCCTTGATGAGCGTCTGCGCGGCATTCACGAGCGCCTGCGTGCCGCTTTGCACCTCGTAGACGACGGTGTTGATCAGCGTGCTGGCGGTCTGCTGGGTGAAGAGCGAGGCATGCGAGCGCAGCACGTGCTCGAACATGTCGCGCCGCATCTTGAGCGTGGCCTCGTTTGACGCCCAGGAGAGCGCGTAGTTGACGAGGAAGCCGGCGATGCCGCGTGTGAGGAAGAGACCGATGATCACCGCCGGCACCGCCCACAGCGGGATGTCGCTCTGTTTGGTGAAGCCGCTGTCGAGCAGCGGTTTCATCATGGCGGCGAGCATCGGCTCGGTGGCGGCCCCCAGTGCGGCCCCCACCGCCGCCAGCACGAACGCGAGTTTGGTGCCGGCAAAGTAGGGCGCGACGCGCGCCAGGCGCTGCCGCAGGGTCTGGGTGGGTTGGGTCATAGGAAGCGCGGATTATCCAACGCGCCCGCTGCCTACAATCCCCGCCACCCTGAAGGAGCGCCCGCCCCCACATGCCCGAGATCGCGCTGTCCGTCATCCTCATCACCAAGAACGAAAGCCGCAACATCGCCGCGTGCCTGAAGAGCGTGGCGTTTGCCGACGAGTGGATCGTGGTGGACTCCCAGAGCGGCGACGGCACCGCAGAGACCGCCCGCGCGATGGGTGCGCAGGTCATCACCACGACCGACTGGCCGGGTTTCGGCAAGCAGAAGAACCGGGCCCTCGACGCGGCTCAGGGCCGCTGGGTGTTGAGCCTCGACGCCGACGAGCGGGTGAGCCCGGAACTGGCCGAGCGCATCCGCCAGGTGGTGGCGCGCGATGGCCCGGCCGCAGGCTACGAGCTGTCGCGCATCTCCCGCTTCTGCGGCCAGTGGATGCGCCACGGCGACTGGTACCCCGACCGTGTGACGCGGCTTTTCCGTCGTGGCACGGCACGGTTCACCGACGACTTGGTGCACGAGCGTCTGGAGGTGCAGGGCCGCGTCGAGCGGCTCCCGGGTGACCTGCTGCACGACACCATGCCCTCGCTCGACGACGCGCTCGACAAGATGAACCGCTACAGCGGCGGCCGCGCGCTCGACAAGGTGAGGGCCGGCAAACGCGGCAGCCTTTTTGCTGCACTCACGCACGGCTGGTGGGCGTTCATGCGCTGCTACGTCTTCAAGCGCGGCTTTCTCGACGGTCGCCTCGGTCTGGTGCTGGCGATTTACCAGGCCGAAGGTACTTATTACCGGTACCTGAAGATGGCCTTGCTCGCCCGCCAGGCCGGGAAATCCATTGAACCAATATGAACTACGAGGATCAGGACAATCCATGCCGATGAACCGACGCCTGTTTGCCGCCTCTTCGGGGCTCCTGCTCGCTGCGCCCGCGCTGGGCCAGTTCCGGGTCGAGATCTCCGGGGTGGGTGCCACCCAGCTGCCGATCGCGATTGCACGCTTCCGCGATGAAGATCGCACGACGCAAGTGGTGTCCGGCGTGATCCGCGCCGACCTCGAGCGCTCGGGCGTGTTCCGCAACATCGAGGCCAATCAGGTCATCGACGAAAGTGCACGCCCGAACATGAGCGACTGGCGCGGACGTTCGGCGGATGCGCTGCTGACCGGCTCGGTCACCCGCCTGGCCGATGGCCGGTTCGACGTGCGCTACCTGCTGTGGGACGTGGTCAAGGGCAAGGACTTGATCGGCGGCAGCATCCCGGCCAGCCCATCCGACCTGCGCCTCGCGGCGCACAAGGTGGCCGACGCGGTGTACGAGAAGCTCACCGGCGACAAGGGCATCTTCTCGACCCACATCGCCTACGTGACCCGCTCGGGCAAGCGCTACGCGCTGCGCGTGGACCACGCCGACGGCACCGGGGGCGAGTCCATCCTGCAGAGCAACGACCCGATCATCTCGCCGGCCTGGTCGCCCGACGGGCAGGAGTTGGCCTACGTGTCGTTCTACGAAGACCAGAAGGCCGTGGTGTGGGCGCAAGACGTCTCGTCGGGCGCGCGCCGCAAGCTGGCGAGCTTTCGCGGCTCCAACAGTGCGCCGAGCTGGGCACCCGACGGCAAGTCGCTGGTGGTCACGCTCAGCCGCGACGGCTTCTCGCAGCTCTACCTGATCGGCCGCAACGGCGAGAGCCCGCGCCGTCTCACCAACAGCCAGGCAATCGACACCGAAGGCGTGTTCTCCCCCGATGGGCGCCAGATCTATTTCGTGAGCGACCGCAGCGGCGGCCCACAGATCTACCGCATGCCCGTCTCGGGTGGTTCACCCGAGCGCGTGAGCTTTACCGGCGGCTACAACATCAGCCCGTCCATCAGCCCCGATGGGCGCCACCTCGCCTATATTTCCCGGCAGAACGGCGCCTTCAAGCTGTACGTGGGCGAGATCGGCAAGCTGGGGAATGCCCAGGCCATCACCGAGAGCAGCGACGATGAAAGCCCGAGCTTCGCCCCCAACGGCAAGCTCATCATCTACGCCACGCGCACCAACGGCCGGGACACGCTGATGACCACGACGCTCGACGGCAAGATCAAGGCCATCCTCGAGTCCCGCTTCCCCGACGTCCGCGAACCTGTCTGGGGGCCGTTCGTTCGTTGATTCATTCGTTGATTCGTCCGTTCTTTGATTGACCCGATAACTCTTATTCCGACCAACTGGAGCAGCACATGAAACTCTCTCGCCTCACCCTCATCGCCGCCGTGTCGTCGGCCTTCTTCGCCGGCTGCGCATCGAACGTCCCGCTCGACAACAAGGCCGCGCCGGTGGAGTCGCGCACGCCGGGCAGCACCGGCTCGACCAGCGGCTCGTCGTCGACGAGCGGCGCCAACTCGGGCAAGCTCGCCAGCGTCGACCTGACCAAGAACGCACAGCCCGCCGCTGAAGTGGGCCGCGTCGTCTACTTCGACTACGACAGCTTCGTGATCAAGGACGAGTTCCGCCCGGTCATCGAGGGCCAGGCGAAGGTGCTGTCTGCTGACAAGTCCAAGAAGCTCACCATCGAAGGCCACACCGACGAGCGTGGTGGCAGCGAGTACAACCTCGCGCTGGGCCAGAAGCGCGCCGAGTCGGTGGCGAAGTCGCTCAAGCTGCTGGGCGTGACCGATGCGCAGATCGAAGCCGTGAGCTTCGGCAAGGAGCGCCCGGCGGCGCAAGGCCATGACGAAGCGGCCTGGGCCAAGAACCGCCGCGCCGAACTCTCCAGCCGCTGAGCGCGTGACCATGGCCTCGCCCGTGACGATGCGATCGTGGCCTGCTGCGTGGCTGTTGCTGCTGGCGCTCATGGCGCCGGTGGCGCACGCGGGCCTCTTCGACGATGACGAAGCGCGCAAGGCCATCCTCGACCTTCGCCAGCGCCAGGAGCAGGGCGATGCCAAGCTTCGCGCCGCCATGGCCGAGAACCAGGCCCAGCTGCTGGAGCAGATCGGTCAGTTGCGCCGCAGCCTGCTCGACCTCAACAACCAGCTCGAGGTGATGCGTGCTGAGATGGCGCGCCTGCGCGGGCAGGACGAGCAACTGCAGCGCGACATCGCCGAGCTGCAGCGGATACAAGGCGACATCCAGAAGGCGCAGCGGGACGTTCAGCAGGGCGTCGAGGAGCGCATCCGCAAGCTCGAGCCGGTGAAGGTGTCGGTGGATGGCCGCGAGTTTCTGGTCGACCCCGACGAGCGGCGCCAGTACGAAGACGCGATGGCCCTGCTGCGCAAGAGCGACTTTGCGGCGGCCTCGTCGGCGTTTGCCGGCTTCAGCAAACGCTATCCGGCGAGCGGCTACACGCCGTCGCTGCTGTTCTGGCGCGGCAACGCGCAGTACGCGATGCGTGAGTACCGCGAGGCCATCGCGAGCTTCCGCTCGTTGCTCTCGACAGCGCCCGACCATGTGCGGGCGCCCGAGTCGCTGCTGGCCATCGCCAACTGCCAGATGGAGCTGAAAGACAACAAGGGTGCCCGTCGCACCATCGACGAGCTGATGAAGACCTACCCCAAGTCCGAGGCGGCTCAAGCAGGCAAGGAGCGCCTCGCGTCGCTGCGCTGAGGCTGCCTCCGTGAACGCGCCTGCGGACCTGCTCGCCCCCGACCTTGAGCGTCGTTTCGGTGGGCTGCGCCGTTTGCACGGCGACGCGGGCTACACGGCCATGCGGGCTGCGCGGGTCGGTGTGGTGGGCCTTGGCGGTGTGGGCTCGTGGGCCGTCGAGGCGCTGGCCCGAAGCGGCGTGGCGCAGCTCACGCTGTTCGACATGGACCACGTCGCCGAGTCCAACGTCAACCGCCAGGTGCAGGCGCTGGGCGACACGCTGGGCCAGCACAAGGGCGAAGCGCTGCGTGCACGCATCGCCGACATCCACCCCGGTTGCGATGTGCAGGTGGTCGACGACTTCGTCACTGCCGACAACTGGCCCGCCTTGCTGCCGCGCGAAGTCGATGTGCTGATCGATGCCTGCGACCAGGTGCAGGCCAAGATGGCGATGGCGGTGTGGGCGCGCGAAGGGCGCCATGACTTCGTATGCGTCGGGGCAGCTGGCGGCAAGCAGAAGCCGCAGCTGGTGGAGGTCGATGACATCTCGCGTGCCACGCACGACCCCTTGCTCGCGTCGATGCGCCAGCGTTTGCGCAAGCAGCACGGTGCACCGCGTGATCGTGCGATGGGGGTGCGTTGTGTCTTCTCGCGCGAAGCGGTCGCTGCACCAGTGGATGCAGCATGCGACGCCGTCGACGGCAGCCTCAACTGCCACGGCTACGGGTCGAGTGTGGTGGTCACCGCAACGTTCGGTTTGGTGACGGCTTCAGAAGCGCTACAATGCGTGCTTCGCCGGTTGGCTTGAAGCAAGTCCGCGAAGCCCGTTATACTCATGGGCTTTCCGGGTTGTTAGCTCAGTCGGTAGAGCAGCGGACTTTTAATCCGTTGGTCGCAGGTTCAAGTCCTGCACAACCCACCAGTTCCCCCGGGAACACAAAATTCAGAGCGGGCTCTTAGCTCAGTTGGTAGAGCAGCGGACTCTTAATCCGTTGGTCGTAGGTTCGAATCCTACAGGGCCCACCAAAATTCAAGCACTTAGCTCGCGAAAGCGGCTAAGTGCTTTTGCTTTCTGGGCCCGGCGATCTCACAGGATCCGCTCCGCGATGGAGACGAAGAGGGGAATGCCCAGCAGGATGTTGAACGGGAAGGTCAACCCGAGCGACATGCCGAAGTAAAGCGAGGGATTCGCCTCCGGAATCGCCTGCCGCACAACGGCGGGAACGGCGATGTACGAAGCGCTGGCCGCCAACACCATCAGAAGCGCCCCGTTGCCAGGCGACAGGCCCGCCGCTGCGGCGAGCGTGAGCGCAATGCCTGCGTGAACCAGCGGGCCGACGAGCGCGTAGCTCACCAGCCAGGGCGAGCGGCCCTTCAGCGCACCGATGTTGCGCGCCGCAACCAGGCCCATGTCGAGCAGGAAGAACGCGAGCATCCCCTTGAAGAGGTCGCCGGAAAAGGGCTGCATGGACTTCTGACCGGCCTCGCCGGTGACCAGGCCGATCACCATCGCGCCCAGCAGCAGAAGCTGCGCGCCGTCGGTGAACGACTCGTGAAGCACCTTGCGCAGGCCGACCTTGTGCGTGTTGTGTGCGCCGCCTTCCTTTTGACGCGCCATGTTCGCGAGCACGACGGCCATCACGATCGCGGGGGACTCCATCAAGGCCATGGCCGCCGCCATGTGCCCGCCGTACGCAATTTGGTGCGTCTCCAGGTACTGCACCGCCGTGATGAAGGTGACGGCGCTGACCGAGCCGTAGGTTGCGGAGACCGCCGCCGCGTCGAAGCGCGACAGGTACCGTTTCAAGACCATGTAGCCCATCGCCGGCACGACCAGCGCCATCACGACTGCGCAGGCCAGGCTTACCGCAACCTCGGCGTCCAGCCCCGACTTGGCCAGCGCGAAGCCCCCTTTCAGGCCGAGGGCCATCAACAGGTAAAGCGAAAGAAATCGTGCAATCGCGGGCGGGATCTCCAGGTTGGATCGCACCGTGCCGGCAAGGAGCCCGAAGACGAAGAAGAGGATGGCGGGGTCGAGGAAGTTCTGCATGGCGGGGGCGAATGCTCGGTGAACCCGCCTTCCAGAACAAGTGATATGTTCGGATGCAAAACATCGGGGAAATCGATGAAACACGGCATGCCTCCGGGCCTTCGACAGGCGCCTCGTGCGAGCCTCGTCCAGTTGCGCAGCCTCGAAGCGGTGGTGCGGTTGGGGGGCGTGGTGCGCGCAGCGCAGTCGCTGCATCTGGCACAGCCGACGGTCTCCACACAGCTGAAGGAGCTGTCCGCGGCCCTCGGCCTCGTGCTCTTCGAGTCGCGCGGAAGGGGCCTCGTGCCGACTTCCATCGGCCAGCGCCTGGCCGAGGCGGCGCGTGCGATGGGTGCCATCTGGCAGGAGTTCGAAGACGATGCTGCCGCGTTGCAGGGCCTGAAGCGCGGGCGTCTGCGCATTGCGGCGGTGACCACCACCGAATACTTCCTGCCCGATCTCCTGGGCCCGTTCGCGCGGCAGTACCCTGGCATCCAGATCGAGCTTGCCGTGGAGAACCGCGCGGCCGTCGTGGCGCGGCTCGAGCGCGGCGATGACGAGTTGGCCGCCATGATGCGTCCGCCGGAGCATCTGCCGCTGGCCCGCTGGCCCTTCCTCGAGAACCCGTTGGTGGTGATCGCGCCAGGCGACCACCCGCTCGCCCGGCGCCGACGGCTGAAGCTGTCGGACCTCGCCGCGGAACCCTTGCTCGCACGCGAGTCGGGTTCGGGTACCCGCGCCACGGCGGAAGAAGCGTTCGCACGCAGCGGTGTGTCCTGGGAGCCGCGCATGGCGCTGGGTAGCAACGAGGCGATCAAGCACGCCGTGCGCGCAGGCCTCGGGCTCGCCGTGCTGTCGCGACATGCCTTGGCGTCGAACCCGGCCTCGGAGGGGCTCACGATCCTGCCGGTGACAGGCTTCCCGCTGCGAGGCCGCTGGCATCTCGTGTGGCGACATGATCGCGCGCTCTCGCTGCCGGCAAGGACCTTTGTCGACGACCTCCGGAATCGGCTGCGCGTTCGAGCGCGCCCCGACGCACCATGACGCCTTTGCGAACGCTGGTGGTCGTTCTGGGCGATCAGCTCGACCTCGACGCCGCCGCCTTCGACGGTTTCGACCCCGCACAAGATGCCGTGTGGATGGCCGAGGCCGCGGAAGAGTCGACCCATGTCTGGTCGAGCAAGCAGCGCATCGCGCTCTTCCTCGCCGCGATGCGTCACTTCGCAGAGGCGTTGCGGGCCGCTGGGCGCCCCTTGCACTACCGGCGCTTGGATGACCCCGGCAATCTGGGCACCCTCGCGGCCGAACTTCAAGCGTCGCTCGCGTCGCTTTCTCCACAGCAGGTGGTGATGACGGCGCCCGGCGACTGGCGGGTCTGGCAGTCTCTGAAGGCCGTGGTGGAGCGAGCCGGCCTGGTGCTCGACGTCCACGAAGACCGCCACTTCTTCACGACCGTTCGTGAGTTCGCCGCTCATGCCAAGAAGCGCAAGTCGCTGCGGCTGGAGTACTTCTACCGCGAGCTGCGGCAACGCCACGGAGTGTTGATGCAAGACGGCGGCCCCGTCGGGGGGCGCTGGAACTTCGATGCCGACAACCGCGAGGCGTTCGGCCCCGAAGGCCCGGGTCTCGTGCCACCGCGCGCCACCTTCGCACCTGACGCGATCACACGTGAAGTGCTCGCACTGGTCGAGAGCCGCTTCGCAGGGCATCCTGGCTCGTTGGCGAGCTTTGCGTGGCCGGTGACGCGCGCGCAAGCCTTGTCGGCGTTGCACGCTTTCATCGAGCAACGCCTGCCGCTCTTCGGCCGCTACGAAGATGCGATGTGGCCTGGCGAGCCATGGCTCTACCACTCGCAGCTCTCGGCGGCGCTCAACCTCAAGCTGCTGGCGGCGCGAGAAGTCGTGAACGCCGCCGAAGCGGCATACCGCGCCGGCCACGTACCGCTCGAGAGTGCCGAAGGGTTCATTCGCCAGATCCTGGGCTGGCGTGAATACGTGCGCGGCATCTACTGGACGCAGATGCCCGGCTACCTCGAACGCAACGCGCTCGAGGCCCACCACGACCTGCCTGCCTGGTATTGGACCGGCGACACCGACATGGCCTGCCTGCGCGATGCCCTCACGCAGACGCTCGCGCAGGGCTATGCCCACCACATCCAGCGCCTGATGGTCATCGGCTTGTTCACCCTGCTGCTGGGTGTGCGGCCCCAGCAGGTGCACGCGTGGTACCTGTCGGTCTACGTGGACGCGGTGGAGTGGGTGGAATTGCCCAACACGCTCGGCATGAGCCAGTACGGTGACGGTGGCCTCATGGCCAGCAAGCCGTACGTCGCCACCGGCAAGTACATCCAGCGCATGGGCAACCGCTGCGCAGGCTGCCGCTACGACCCGGCGCAGCGTGTCGGAGAACGCGCCTGCCCCTACACCACGCTGTACTGGGACTTCCTCCTGCGCCACGAGAAGATCCTGGCGACCAACACGCGCATGGCCATGCAGATCAAGAACCTGGGCCGGCTGAATGAGGCCGACCGTGCGGCGGTGCGGCAGCGCGCCGAGGAGATTCGCGCTGCCGCGACCCGGCCTCACGCGTGGAGCCAACCGCGCGACGCGCGCCCGCGTTCCGATCAAGACTGATCGGCCATCGTTGCGAGTGCATTTGGCACCTCGCTTGCCCGATCGAATGACGGCGCACCGCGGCTCTCCTGGTGCCTGCCGGCACGCTGGGTGGCGGCAGCCGCGCCACCGGGCTGAGCGGGGCCGGCACCACGACGCCGACCACGCAGACCTCGACCGGCATCGAGTCCAGCGGTTTGTCGTCCAGCACGTCGAGCAAGAGCACGTAGGCTCTGCCCGATCGACGCAGCGCCCCGCCTCGGCGGGGCGTTCTGCTTCAGCGGCGCGCCGCTTTCAGCGCCATCAGCGCACCGAAGGCGGCCAGGCCGAGCGCCGTCGACAGCCACAGGCTCGCCGCGCCCCAGTGGTCGAGTGCGAGGCCGAAGGCGAAGGGCGCAAACGCCTGCGCCACACGCCCCGGCAGCATCAGCCAACCCTGCCGCGCGCCGTAGCCCTGCGGGCCGAAGAAGACCAAGGGCAGCGTGCCTTTGGCGATGGTGAGGATGCCGTTGCCCGCGCCGTGCAGCAGCGCAAACACGGGCGCCATGGCGGGCCCCGCGAAGAGCAACGCCACGGCGCCGATCGGGTGGGCAAGGTTGGCCAGTCGCGCCGACAGCAACGGGTGCACTCGGCGCAGCACGCCGAATTCGAGCAGGCGTCCTGCCACCTGCGCCGGCCCGACCAGCGCGCCCACCGCCACTGCGACGGCCAGGCTCGCCCCCAGCGCCTGCATGAGTCGTGGCAGGTGCGCGGCCATCGCGGTGCTGGTGAACCAGGCCACGGCGAACACGAACGACAGCACCACGCTCACCAGCATGGGGTGCTGGGGCGTTGGCGCATCCTGAATCGTGGCCGCTGCCGGTGATGCTGGTGTGGGCGCGGCGATCGAGGCCAGCACCTTCGGCAAGGCCGCGTTCAGCGGCAGGCCGATCACGAGGTGCAACACCGCCCAGCCGAAACACGCGCCGCGCCAGCCGTACGTCGTCTCCATCCACGCGGTGAGCGGCCAGCCGATGGTGCTCGCGAAGCCGGCGATCAGCGTGATGCCGGTGATCGCGTTGCGCGAGTCGTGGCCGTAGAGGCGCACGAGCGTCGCGAACGCTGCCTCATAGAGCCCCGCGCCCATCGCCAGCCCGAGCAACGCCCAGGCGGCGAAGAGCGTCCACGGGCCCTGCGCCAGCCCGAGCGCCGCGAGGCCGGCGGCGAAGAGCAGGTTGGTGCCCATCAGCAGCTGGCGCCCGCCGTGGCGGTCGATGGTGCGGCCGGCCCAGGGGCCGACGAAGGCCGAGACCACCAGCGCGAGCGAGAACGCGAGGAACACCGTCGGCTCGCGCAGCCTGGGCTCGCGTGCCATGGGCGCGGCGAGCAGGGCGGCGATGTAGTACGACGAGGCCCAGGCGAGGGTCTGGGCGCTGCCGAGCGCAGCGACGACGAGAGGTTTCTTCATGGCGGGTGCCGGCCGAATATAGAAGAGTAGGGATTGCGCGCCTGTCACATGTGTCGCTTACTCTGGCCGTCACCCGACGGAGGCCGCCATGAACCTGAGAGAGCTGAGCATCGCCACCTTCAATCTCTACAACCTCAACGAGCCGGGCCGCCCGCTCTACACCGACCGCGACGGCTGGACCGAAGCCGAGTACGAACGCAAGATCGCCTGGACGGTGCGCCAGCTCACCATCCTCAAGTCCGACGTGTTCGGCTTCCAGGAGCTGTGGCATGCCGATTCGATGAAGCGTGCACTGCAGGCTGCCGGCCTCGACGCCGAGTACGACCTCGTCGTGCCACCCGAGGCCGACGGCCGCAAGATCGTCTGCGCCGCCATCGTGCGCAAGGGCCTGTTGAGCAGTGCGCCCGAGTGGATCGAGCAGTTCCCTGACAAGTTCGTGCTGCGCTCGCACGGCGATGACCCGCAGACGCCGCTCATCGACGTCAACATCCGCGGCTTCTCGCGCCCGGTCGCGCACTTCGCCATCAAGCCGCGCGAAGACGGGCCCGACGTGCACCTCTACGTGTGCCACCTCAAGTCGAAAGGGCCGACCAAGCTCTTCAACGAAGCCTGGTACCGCGAAGACCGAGATGCCTACGCCAAGCACGCCACCGCGATCGGCGCGGCCATCTCCACCATTCGCCGCACGGCCGAGGCGGCGGCGCTGCGTTTCATCCTCACCGAGCAGATGAAGGGCAACGACACGCCGGTGATCGTGCTCGGCGACATCAACGACGGTCACTTCAGCAACACCACCAACATCCTCACCGAACAGCCGCGCTATCTCGTGGGCGACGCCATCGGCGGCGGCGACATCGCGCTCTACAGCACGCAGACGCTGCAGGAGTACCGCGACACGCGCGACGTGTACTACACCCACGTGCACGAAGGCATCCGCGAGTCGCTCGACCACATCATGGTCAGCGAGCAGTTCTACGACCACAGCCGCAAGCGCGTGTGGCTGTTCGACGGGCTGGTGGTCAACAACGACCACCTCAACTTCGACGACCACAAGGCAGACGGCACGAATGACCACGGGGTCATTCGTGCCGTCTTCAAGTACAAGCCGCAGCGGGCCTGAGGCTCACACCCGCGGGGGGTCGGTCTCGCGCTCGTAGTGGCGGTGCTTCGCGAGCGCCGCGAGAAAGGCTTCCACGTCGACGTCGGCACCTTGGGTCGCGGCCGCGTCCATCGGTTCGGCGAACACGATGCCGGGGTCGGGCGTGCCGTCGGGCAGTTGCACGTCGATGCCCGCCTTGGCGACGATGGCACTCGCATGGCCCAGCACCAGCATCGGCTTGCAGTGGCGATACTGGTCTTTGACGAACTCGATCACCTGGCCCTGCTCGGCAAGCGACAGGGCGGCCTGTTCGCCGTCGGGCAACACGACCGCGTCCCATGTCACCGAGGGCGCGGCTTCGAGCGATACCTCCACATGCAGCGGCTCCTGGCTCAGCGGCCTGACGACACCGAGCCGCACGCCGACGAAGCGTGGCGCGGCACCCGCGCTGGCCAGTGCCTTGTGCACGGCGCGCAACCGCAGGTCTTCCACGCCGTCGGCGATGAGCAGCGCGACCCGGCGGCCTTTCACGCCGGCCTCGCCGGGGCGTGACATCAGCGAGAGGGCGGGCGAGCTGGCCACTTCCAACTTCACCTCGATCGGCAGCGCCTTCGGTTGCGGCGGCGGCACCGGCATGCCCAGGCCTTCGGCCACGCGGGTGACGAGTTCGGTGTCGACGTTGGCCAGCACCGACAGCACCCGCTCGCGCACCGCCGGCGTCTGCACGCGGGTCAGCTCGAAGCGGTAGGCGCCGACGATGTGCGCCTGCTCTACCGGCGTCTGGCTCTTCCAGAAGAGCGTGGCCTGCGAATAGTGGTCGGCAAACTTCTCCGGCTTGCCGCGCACCTTGTCTTCCGCCACCGGTTGCGGGAACGAGACGAAGCCCGCCTTGCCCGCCTGGAACGGACAGCCGCCGCCGAGCGAATTGGGCTCGTAGTTCACCCGCCCGCGGTGGATGGCCTGGCGGTGCAGGCCGTCGCGCTGGTTGTTGTGCACCTGCGCGACCGAGGCGTTGATCGGGATCTCGTGGAAGTTCGGGCCGCCGAGCCGCGTGATCTGCGTGTCGACGTACGAGTGGATGCGCCCCTGCAGCAGCGGGTCGTTGCTGAAATCGATGCCGGGCACGACGTGCGCGGTGCAGAAGGCCACCTGCTCGGTCTCGGCGAAGAAGTTGTCGGGGTTGCGGTTGAGCACGAGGCGCCCCACGGTGCGCAAGGGCACCAGTTCCTCCGGCACGAGCTTGGTCGGGTCGAGCACGTCGAAGCTGAATCCGTCGGCTTGCACCTCGCTGAAGATCTGCACGCCGAGCGTCCACTCCGGGTAGTTGCCGGCCTCGATCGCTTCCCACAGGTCGCGGCGGTGGAAATCGGGGTCGGCGCCGCCAAGCTTGGCGGCTTCGTCCCATACCAGCGAGTGCGTGCCGGCGACGGGTGTCCAGTGGAACTTGCAGAAGACCGATTCGCCCGCCGCGTTGACGAGGCGGAAGGTGTGCACACCGAAGCCCTGCATCGTGCGGTAGCTGCGCGGGATGGCGCGGTCGCTCATCACCCACATCAGCATGTGGGCCGACTCGGGCATCAGCGAGACGAAATCCCAGAAGGTGTCGTGTGCGCTGCTCGCCTGCGGCATCTGGTGATGCGGCTCGGGCTTCACCGCATGCACGAGGTCGGGGAACTTCATCGCGTCCTGGATGAAGAAGACGGGGATGTTGTTGCCCACCAGGTCCCAGTTGCCCTGCTCGGTGTAGAACTTGATGGCGAAGCCGCGCACATCGCGGGCGGTGTCGATGGAGCCGCGCTCGCCGGCCACGGTCGAGAAGCGCACGAAGACCGGGGTTCTTTTGCCGACTTCGGCAAAAGGTGCGGCAGCCGTGTACTCGGTGAGCGCCTCGGTGCACTCGAAGTAGCCGTGCGCCGCCGAGCCGCGAGCATGCACCACCCGCTCGGGGATGCGCTCGTGGTCGAAGTGCGTGATCTTCTCGCGCAGGATGAAGTCTTCCAGCAGCGTGGGCCCGCGCAGGCCGGCCTTGAGCGAGTTCTGGTTGTCGCCGACCGGCACGCCCTGGTTGGTGGTGAGGGCCTGGCCGCCGCTGTCGACACGCACGCGGTCGAGCGGGCCGTTGGTCGGGTTGAAGCCGGGCCGCACGCGGCCGTCGCCCGTCTTCGGTGAGGCCGTGTCTTCGTTGACGGTGCTGCTGCGCACGATCTCGTCGGGCGCTGATTGCGATGGGCCGGCCTGAGGCATGTGGCCGTTGTCCAGGCCGTGCTCGGCGGGCTTGAGCGGGTTGGACGGCATCGCCGCGGCGAGCGTCTGCGTGCCGGCCTGGCGCACGCCGAGCAACTGCTGTGCGGGCGTGTCGAGCGACTGGGCGTCGTCTTCGGTGAAGCGTGCGGTCGACGGGCCGGACACCGTGCTCAGCACCGTGCCCACCGCCTCGTGCGGATCGGCAGGCGCCGGCTGGCCTGGGTTGGGCTCGGCGGCGGTGGGGGTGGCGGTCTTGCGCGTGCTCTTGGGTTTGGAGGTGGCCATGCGATCTGCTTTGGGATGAGTGGACCTGCGTGCACTCGGCAAAGCCCGTTCCTTGCGCTGGCCGGGGGATCAGTGGTGTTTGTCACACCTCGTCAGGGCGGCATTCAAGTTCAACCGGAACCCGGCCGACATTGCCGATGCAGGTCGTGTGTTTTGCGCACGGCTGTGCACGGCAGGGGTGTCAGAAGTTCACAACAACCGGAGACAGGACATGAACCACATGCCCAGCGAATACGTGCTCGACGACGGCGACCTGCTCGTGCTCGTCGGCGACCAGGCCAGCAACATCGTCTATGCCAACCCGGCCTACTGCAAGGCCAGCGGCTACGAATTGGCCGAACTGAGGGGCACCAAGGCCGCCCGCATGATGCACAAGGACAACCCGGTGCAGATCATGAAGGACATGGGCGCGACGATGGCGCTCACGCGCCAGCCTTGGACGGGCATCATCAAGAACCGCCGCAAGAACGGCCAGCACTACTGGCTGCGCCTGAACCTCGCGCCCATCTTCCACGACGGCAAGTTCATGGGTAGCCTGATGGTGCACAGCAAGCCGGCGCCGGGCGAGGTGGCGGCCATCGAGCCGCTCTACCAGCGCATGCTCGATCGCGCCAACAAGGACCTGAACCTGCGCCACGGCCGCGTCTACCGCAGCAACGTCATCGGCAAGCTCGGCCTATGGGTGCGTGAGATGGGCCTCAAGTCGCGCTTGTGGGGCGCGCTTGCCGCGCTCGACCTGACCGTCGCGGGCGCGTTGTGGGCCGGTGGCGTGAGCCCGGCCTCGGCCGCGTTCTGGGTCAGCCTCGGTGCGACGGCGCTGGCCACGGGGGCGGCGGGCGCCTACCTGTTCCAGTCGATCGTGAAGCCGCTGCGCGAGACGGTGAGCCTGGCCAGCCGCATCGCGGCGGGCGACCTGAGCGCGCAGGTGTCGAGCCACCGTAGCGACGAGATCGGCGCGGTGCAGCGTGCCCTCACGCAGATGAACATCAACCTGCGTGCGACCGTGAGCGATGTGCGCGAAGGCATCAGCCTGATGACGCGGGCCACCGCCGAGATCGCCTCGGGCACGCAAGACCTCTCGGCCCGCACCGAGAGCCAGGCCAGCAACCTGCAGCAGACCGCCTCGTCGATGGAGGAGATGAACGCCACCGTGCGCACCAACTCCGAAGTCGCCCGCCAGGCGAGCGACGTGGCGGCCGGTGCGAGCCGCGCCGCCGAGACCGGCGGCTCCGCGGTGGGCGAGGTGGTGGCCACGATGGACGGCATCTCGCGTTCGAGCAAGCAGATCGCCGACATCATCGGCGTGATCGACAGCATCGCCTTCCAGACCAACATCCTCGCGCTCAACGCTGCGGTGGAGGCGGCGCGTGCCGGTGAGCAGGGGCGCGGCTTTGCCGTGGTGGCAAGCGAAGTGCGCAGCCTCGCGCAGCGCAGCGCGCAGTCGGCGAAGGAGATCCGCGCGCTGATTTCCGAGAGTGTCGACAAGATCGACAACGGCGCCCGCCTCGTCAACGCCGCCGGCAGCACCATCAACGACGTGGTGGCGCAGGTGCGGCGCGTCAACGAACTCGTCGACCAGATCGCCGGCGCCTCGCACGAGCAGTCGTCGGGCATCGGCCAGATCAACCAGGCGGTGACCACGCTCGACCACATGACGCAGCAAAACGCGGCGCTGGTGGAGGAGAGCACCGCCTCGGCCGAGCACCTGCGTGAGCAGGCGGCGCGCATGGCCGAGGCGATGAGCGTCTTCAAGCTCTCGGCGGCCGACGCGGCGAGCTTCAACAAGACGGCTGAAAAAGCGGTGATCTGAAGCGCCCCGAAACACCCTGCGGCCAGCGGGGTTGCGTGCGCTTCCTACGATGCGGCAAGCGGCACCCACGCCGCACCGAAAGGTCTGCCATGAAGACCCCACTTGCCGCCGCCAGCCTGCTGGCCCTCACGGCCTGCATCAGCTATGGCCCGCAATCGATGGCGCCCGGAACGCCGGTCGAGACGGTGCGGCAGTCGCTCGGCGTGCCCACCGGCGAATTCGCCCGCCCCGACGGTGGCCGCCGCCTCGAATACGCGCGCGGTCCGTTCGGCCGCCACACCTACATGGTCGACTTCGATGCCAGTGGCCGCCTGCTGCGCTGGGAGCAGGTGCTGACCGAAGAGAAGTTCAACACCATCGTCGCGGGGATGGACGGCCGAGAGGTGCAGGAACTCATCGGCCACTCGTTCGAGCAGCGCGTGGTCGGCATCGCCGAACGCCGGCAGACGGTCTGGGCCTACCGCTACGAGACGCCCTTCTGCCAGTGGTTCCAGGTGGGCATCGACAAGCAGGGCAAGGTGATGGACACCTCGTACGGGCCCGACCCGCTGTGCGACGTGCGCGACATCGACGACGCGCTATAAACGGCGCATGAACGCCATCACCCTCTACGGCATCCCCAACTGCGACACCGTCAAGAAGGCCCGCGCCTGGCTGGCCGAGCGCGATGCGACGGTGCACTTTCACGACTTCAAGAAACAAGGCGTGCCCGAAGCACGCCTTGCGAACTGGCTCCCGGCGGTGGGTTGGGAGAAGCTCCTCAACCGGCAGGGCACCACGTGGCGCAAGCTCGCGCCCGAGGCGCAGGCCGCGGTGAACGACGCGTCATCGGCGACCGCGTTGATGCTGCGCGAGCCCAGCATCATCAAGCGCCCGGTTGTCGAGTGGGGCGACGGCCGTGTGACGGTGGGCTTCTCCGAGGCGCTGTTCGCCGAGCGGCTGGGCTGAAATCAGAAGACCAGCCAGAGCAGCAGGATGACGGGAATGGGCACGCCCAGGGCCCAGAGCAGGATCGATTTCATGGCGTTCTCCTGTTTGCCGTTGATGGTGGATGAAGCTTAGGCACGTCGCCGTGCGCGGCCTACCGGACGGCGCCCCCAATGCGCACGGAACGCGCAGCGCCGCGCTGTCGGAGCGATCCGACGCCGGCTCAGCACGGCATCATCGGGTCAGGTGCGCAGCTCGAAGCCCGCTTCGGCCACCACCGCGCCATTGACCAGCACCTCGATGCGGTGCGTGCCCGGGTAGTAGACGCGGGTGGTGATGGGCTTGAGCGAATGCTGCTTGCGGAACTCGCGGGCCTCGCCTGCGGCCAGCTCGACCGTCCAGCCCTTGAATACCTTCGGCGAGGTGCCGCCGTTGGCCTTCACGTGGTGGACGGCGTAGTCGATCGCCAGGCGTTGCGCACGTTTCGCGGTCGACTGCAGCGTGAGCACGAGCGTGAGGCTCTCGCCCAGCTTCGCGCGCCGTGACGACAGGGCCAGTCCGGCCTCGCCCTTGAACTTGTCGCCCACGCCGAAGGCTTTCAGCACCCCGGCGTGGCCCTTCTTCACCAGCGTGCGGCTGGCGTGCTTGAGCAGGGCCAGGCGCTGCGGCGTGGCGCCGGGCAGGTGCTCCTGCAGCCAGGCTTCGACGAGGTAGGGGTGGTCCTTCGCGATGTCGTTGAGGTGGTTGGCGACGCTGCGGCGCACGTAGGGGCTGGCGTCGTCCATCAGCGTGCGCAAGAGGGGCAGGGTGGGCGAGGGGTCTTCCACCAGCGGCTTGAGCACCATGCCCCAGGGCAGGCGTGGGCGGCTGCCTTCGCTGACGAGGCGGCGCACGTGCGGGCTGGTGTCGGTGCTCCAGCGCTGCAGAGTGTCGAACGACAGCGCGGGCTCCGCCAGGATGAACGGGCGGATGGCCCATTCGGCGGTGAAGCGTTGCGTCATCGCGTGCAGGGCTTGTAGCGCACGCGGGGCGTGATCCCTACCGTGCCGTGCCACGTACTCGGTCAGCGGCCACACGGCCCAGCCGGCGAGGCCGTCGCCGCGCGCGCCGATGGGGCTGTCGAGCGTGGCGTCGTCGATCTCGTCCATCGACGCGAGCGCGCTTTCCATCACCGTGGCGGCGCTGTCGAAGTCGCTGGGGAGCGTCTTTTCCAGCGCGGTGCACAGGTGCTGCGCGCGGGCCTTCATCTCCAAGGCCTCCAGCCCGCTCAGGCCGAGCGAGCGGAAGCGTTTCGCGTTGAAGGCCACACCGGTTTCAGCGCCCGCACGTTGCAGGTGGCTCGCCATGCTGGCGACCACCTGCGGGCCGAGCAGGTTCTTGAACGGCTCAGTCATGGTGCCCCTCGCCCGATGAGTACATCGGTCGATCCCCCATGGGGATGCGGGCCGGCTTGGGAGCGGCCCGGCGCTCGGCCCATCAAGCCGCAGCGAGTAACTGTCGCAGCACGAACGGCAGGATGCCGCCGTGCTTGTAGTAGTCGACCTCGATCGGCGTGTCGATGCGCAGCGTGACCCGCACGTCGCGCTTGCTCCCGTCCTTGCTGCAGATCACGAGCGTGGCGTCCTGCTGCGGCTTGATCTCGGTGCCGAGCAGCACGTCGAAGGTCTCGTCGCCCTTGATGCCGAGCGTCTGCCAGGAGTCGTCGCCCTTGAACTGCAGTGGCAGAACGCCCATGCCCACGAGGTTGGCGCGGTGGATGCGCTCGTAGCTGCGGGCAACCACGGCCTTGATGCCCAGGAGCGCCGTGCCCTTGGCCGCCCAGTCGCGCGAGGAGCCGGTGCCGTATTCCTCGCCCGCGAAGACGATGGTGGGCACGCCGGCTTCCATGTACTTCATGGCGGCGTCGTAGATGAACTTCTTGCTGCCGTCCATGTAGATCGTGAGGCCGCCTTCCTCGCGGCTGCCATCGGGGCCCGGCGGGATCATCAGGTTCTTGATGCGCACGTTGGCGAAGGTGCCGCGCACCATCACGTCGTGGTTGCCGCGGCGCGAGCCGTAGGAGTTGAAGTCCGCCTTGGAGACGCCGTGGGCCTTGAGCCAGTGGCCGGCGGGAGACTGTTCCTTGATCGAGCCGGCCGGCGAGATGTGGTCGGTGGTGATCGAGTCGCCGAAGAGCGCCATCGCGCGTGCGCCCTTGATGCCGAGGTTGGCCATCCCCGGCTCCATGTGGAAGCCGTCGAAGAAGGGCGGCCGGGCGATGTAGGTGCTGCGCGGCCAGGTGTAGGTCTCGCCCTTGACGCCCTCGATGCGCTCCCACAGCTTGCCGGGGTTGCTCTTGACCTGCGCGTAGTTCTCGCGGAAGGCCTTGCCGTCCATCGCGAGGGTCATGAGGGCGCCGATCTCGTCACTCGTCGGCCAGATGTCGCCGAGATAGATGTCGCGGCCGTTGGTGCCTTTGCCCACCGGCTCGGTCATCAGGTCGCGCGTCACGTTGCCGGCGATCGCGTAGGCGACGACGAGCGGCGGCGAGGCCAGGAAGTTGGCCTTGAGGTTCGGGTGGATGCGCGCTTCGAAGTTGCGGTTGCCCGAGAGCACCGCGGCGCACACGAGGTCGTTCTTGGTGATGACCTCGTTGAGTTCGGCCGTCAGGTCGCCGGCATTGCCGATGCAGGTGGTGCAGCCGTAGCCGGCGAGCGTGAAGCCGAGCTTGTCGAGGTAGGGCGTGAGGCCCGCCTTGTCGAGGTAGGTCGTCACCACGCGCGAGCCGGGGGCGAGCGAGGTCTTCACGTGCGGCTTGACGGTGAGGCCCGCCTCCACCGCCTTCTTCGCCAGCAGGCCAGCGGCCAGCAGCACGGCCGGGTTCGAGGTGTTGGTGCAGGACGTGATGGCCGCGATCAGGACGTCGCCGTTCTTGATCGGGATGCCGCTCTTGGTGGTGTACACCTGCGGCAGCTTCTCGGGCGGCTGGTTGAAGCCGTTGGCCCCGATGGGCTTGGAGAAGAGTTCGGTGAACTCCTTCTTCAGGTTCCCGAGTTCGATGCGGTCTTGCGGGCGCTTCGGGCCGGCCAGCGAGGGAGCGACGGTGCGCAGGTCGAGCGACACCTCCTTCGAGTAGCGGATCTCGCCCCGCTTGGGGATGCCGAACATCTTCTGGGCCTTGAAGTAGGCCTCCAGCATCTCGAGTTCGTCTTTCGTGCGGCCGGTGCCGCGCATGTAGTCGATGGTGCGGCCGTCGACCGGGAAGAAGCCCATCGTCGCGCCGTACTCGGGCGCCATGTTGGCAATCGTGGCGCGGTCGGGCAGCGTCAGGCTCTCGGTGCCCTCGCCGTAGAACTCGACGAACTTGCCCACCACCTTCTCACGGCGAAGGATCTCGGTCACGGTGAGCACCAGGTCGGTGGCGGTCACGCCTTCGCGCAGGCGGCCGCTCAGCTCGAAGCCCACCACGTCGGGCGTGAGGAAGTAGACCGGCTGGTCGAGCATGGCGGCTTCGGCCTCGATGCCGCCCACGCCCCAGCCCACCACGCCGATGCCGTTGATCATGGTGGTGTGGCTGTCGGTGCCGACCAGCGAGTCCGGGTAGACCACGCCGCCCTTTTCATACACGCCGCGGGCCAGGTACTCGAGGTTCACCTGGTGCACGATGCCGAAGCCGGGGGGCACCACGCCGAAGGTCTCGAAGGCCTGCATGCCCCACTTCATGAACTCGTAGCGCTCCTTGTTGCGGTCGAACTCGAGCTTCATGTTGAGGTCGATCGCGTCCTTGGTGCCGTAGTGGTCGACCATCACCGAGTGGTCGACCACGAGATCGACCGGGCACAGCGGCTCGATGGTGCGGGGGTTCTTGCCTTTCTCGACGGCCACGTTGCGCATCGCGGCCAGGTCGGCCAGGAGCGGCACGCCGGTGAAGTCTTGCAAGACCACGCGCGCCACGACGAAGGGGATCTCGTTGACCCGGTCCGCGTTGGGCGCCCAGTTCGCCACCTGCGCCACATGGTCGGCGGTGACCTTCTTGCCATCGCAGTTGCGCAGCACCGACTCGAGCACGATGCGCATCGAGACGGGCAGCCTGGCGACGTTGGGGTAGGTCTTGGCCAGCTCCGGCAGCGAGAAGTAGCTCGCGCTGCGTCCGGAGGCGGTCTTCACGGTCTTGAGCGTGTGGGCGAAGGCGTGATCTGCTGGCTTCTTGGCGGTGGCCATGGCGATGCTCCTGGGTGTGAGGGATGGGGTGAGCGACTGATTGTGCCGCTGCTGGTTGACCTCGGGGTGTCAGGGCTACTGAAGGAGTGATTCTCGGATATGTATCTCATTCTGGACATAATTCGTCATGATGATTAAAATGAGAAACACTATGCCGGCTCGTGCACCCATTCCTGACCTCGCCGCCGTGGCCCGCCTGGGCACGCTCGGCCTCGACATCCGTGCCCGGCGCAAGGCGCTCGGGGTGAGCGCCCAGGCGGCCGCGGCCGCGGCAGGCATGTCGCGCGTCACCTGGCACCGCATCGAAGGCGGCGAGCCGTCGGTGACGATGGGGGCTTATCTGAACGCCCTGGGCGCACTCGGGCTGGAGATCCAGGTCGGTGATGTGGCGGCAGCACCCGCCGGGGTGGAGGCGCCGCCAGTGCCGCAGCGCATCCGTCTGGCCGACTACCCGCAGCTCAAGCGCCTGGCCTGGCATGCGCCGGGCCTCACCGAGCTGACACCAGCGGAGGCGTTGGGCCTGTACGAGCGGAATTGGCGTCACCTCGACCGCGAAGCGCTCGATCCAAAGGAGCGTGCGTTGCTGGATGCCTTGACTCAGCAAGAGGCCGGAGGGCGTTTGCTTGTTTGAGCGCGCCCACCACCGCCGCATCGCGACCGTGCTGGAGTCGCTCGACGCACCTTTGCTCCTGGCGCATCGCTGCCTCTTCGGCGGTGGCACCGCGGTGGCCTTGCGCTATGGCGAGTACCGCGAATCGGTGGACATCGACTTTCTCGTGTCCGACGTGGCCGGCTACCGTGAGCTGCGCCAGCGTCTCACCGGACCGCAGGGCTTGCAGGCCGTGCTCCGCGATGGCGCCACGCTGGAGGCCGTGCGCGAGCTTCGTGCCGATCAATACGGCTTGCGCACGCTGCTGCGGGTGGACGGTGCGGAGATCAAGTTCGAGATCGTGCTCGAAGCCCGCATCGGCTCGACCCCCCC
This sequence comes from Rhizobacter sp. J219, assembly GCF_024700055.1. Taxonomy (GTDB): domain Bacteria; phylum Pseudomonadota; class Gammaproteobacteria; order Burkholderiales; family Burkholderiaceae_C; genus Rhizobacter. The sequence continues at coordinate 2,080,139 of NZ_JAJOND010000001.1, read as the reverse complement.
GGGCCGGACGATCTGGTGAGTGGCGTGGCAGCGTTGACCCGTGTCGACATGGCCACGACCAAGCTGCTCGCCAACTCCGACCGCTGGGCGGACGACAGCGTGTTCAGCCGCGACCTGATCGACCTCGCGATGATGCAACCCAAGGGCAAGCTGCTGAAGCAGGCGATCGCCAAGGCGCAAGGAGCCTATGGCGACAGCGTGGAGCGTGACCTCGCCAAGGCCGTCGACCACCTGCTCGGCCGCGAGGGCCGGCTGGAGCGCTGCATGACGGTGATGCAGGTGAACGTGCCACGCGCGCTGCTGTGGCAGCGCATCAAGGCCTTGCGGCCTGCGCGCCGCGACGGCGCTTGAACCACCCGATCACGAAGGGCGCGCACAGCGCCAGCACCACCACCACCAGCAACCCGGCCGACATCGGCCGTTCGATGAACACCGTCCAGCGCCCCTCGCCGATGGACAGCGCATTGCGCATCTGCGCCTCGGCCAACGGCCCGAGGATCATGCCGACGATCACCGGCGCGGTGGGGAAGTCGAAGCGCCGCATCAGCACGCCGGCCAGGCCCACGCCCCACATCAGCACCAGGTCGAACGCGCTCTGGCGCATGCCATACACGCCGACGGTGGCGAAGATGAGGATGCCGGCATACAGCTGCGGGCGCGGGATCTTGAGCAGCTTCACCCACATCGCCACCAGCGGCAGGTTGAGCACCAGCAGCATCACGTTGCCGATGTAGAGCGAGGCGATCAGCGCCCACACCAGGGCCGACGAGGTCTGGAAAAGCTGCGGCCCGGCCTGGATGCCGTAGTTCTGCAGGGCGCTCAGCAGGATGGCGGCCGTCACCGAGGTCGGGATGCCGAGCGTGAGCAGCGGCACGAGCGTGGCCGTGACCGAGGCGTTGTTGGCCGCTTCGGGGCCTGCCACGCCTTCGATCGCGCCGGTGGTGCCGAACTCCTCGGGGTGCTTGGACAGCTTGCGCTCGGTGGCGTAGCTGAGGAAGGTGGGGATCTCGGAGCCCCCGGCCGGCACCGCGCCGAACGGGAAGCCGATCGCCGTGCCGCGCAGCCACGCGGGCCAGGAGCGCTTCCACTCGGCCCGGGTCATGTGGACCTTGCCCATGCGGTTGAGCGAGGCTGCGCTGCGGCCTTCGTAGAGCGCGTTGTAGAGCGTCTCGCCCACCGCGAAGAGGCCCACCGCCACCAGCACCACCTCGATGCCGTCCAGGAACTCGGGGATGCCGCCGGTGTAGCGCACCTGCCCGGTGATCTGGTCGAGGCCGATGAGGCCGAGCGCCAGGCCGATGAAGAGCGAGGTGATGCCGCGCAGCCGGCTCTTGCCCAGCACTGCACTCACCGTCGTGAACGCGAGCAGCATCAGGCAGAAGTACTCCGGCGGCCCGAGCTTCACCGCGAACTCGGCCACCGGCGGCGCGAAGAGCGTCACCAGCACGGTGGCCAACGTCCCGGCCACAAACGAGCCGATCGCCGCCGTGGCCAGCGCCGCGCCGGCCCGGCCGCTCTTGGCCATCTTGAAGCCTTCGAGCGCGGTGACCATCGTGGCCGTTTCGCCGGGGGTGTTGAGCAGGATGGAGGTGGTCGAGCCGCCGTACATCGCGCCGTAGTAGATGCCGGCGAAGAAGATCATCGAGGCGGCGGGCTCCACCTGCGCCGTGATGGGCAGCAGCATCGCGATCGTCACCGCCGGCCCGAGGCCCGGCAGCACGCCGATGGCGGTGCCGAGCGCGCAGCCGAGGAACGACCACATCAGGTTGATCGGCGTGGCGGCCGCCGCGAAGCCGGCGAGGAGCTGGTCCCAGGTACCCATGACTACCCCTCGTCCGATGAGTACATCGGCCGATCCCCCGAGGGGATGCGGGCCGGCTTGGGAGCGGCCCGGCGCTCGGCCCGCTTCGCAGATGTCAAAGGGTGACTCATCTCAAATCCAACCGCTGGCGCTGAGGCCGGGCAGCGTGAGGCCGAGCAGCTTGCGGAAGAGCCAGAACACCGGCGCCGCGATCGCCAGGCCCACCAGCGCATCGATCAGCGTCTGCTTCGCGTCGCCGGCCGGCTTGCCTTCCGAGCCGCGCAGCCCGCGCACCGCCAGCATGAAGCCGATGGCGCAGCTCAGCACGAAGCCGATCGTGGTGATGAGCGCCGCGATCTCCAGCACACCGGCCGAGACCCAGGCGAGTGCCTTCCAGTCGCCGCGCTCGGCGCCCGACGGCGTCTCCACATCGCGATACCCGCCACGAGTGGCCTGCCAGCAGAGCAGGGCGCCACACAGCGCGAGCACCACGCTCACCACCCAGGGCAGGAAGTTGGGTCCGACACCCTGGTAGCCCGCCGTCGATGGGATGAACCACGCGCCCACCGCCATCACGGCGGCGACGCCCAGCGTGCCCAGCCCGACCAGCAGCTGCCGGCGGTGGGTCGACGAGGCCACCGCGCTCACGACACCATGCCGGCTTTGGTCATGGTGTCGCGCAGGCTCGCAAACTCCTTCTTCACGAACGCCTCGAACTCGGCGCCGCTCAGCACCGCGGGCGTCCACTGGTTCTTCTCAAGCGCCTCGGCCCAGGCCTTCGATTGCAGCGCCTTCAGCACCATGTCGGTGAGGGCCTTGCGCTGCTCGGCGCTGAGACCGGGGCCCGCGTACACGCCGCGCCAGTTGCCGATGTCCACATTGAGGCCCTGTTCCTTCAGCGTAGGGATGTCGATGCCCTTGACCCGGCTCGGTGCGGTGATGGCCAGGGGCGTCATCTTCTTCGCGTCGATGTACTGCTGGAACTCGCTGAAGCCGCTGCCGCCCACGGTGACGTTGCCGCCCAGGATGGCCGCCACCGCCTCGCCGCCGCCGCGGAAGGCGACGTAGTTGATCTTGGCCGGGTCGACGCCCGCCTCACGGGCGATCATGGCCGCGGCGATGTGCTCGGTGGAGCCGCGCGAGCCGCCGCCCCACTTCACGCTGCCCGGGTCTTTCTTGAGCTGGGCCACCAAGTCGGCCATGGTCTTGAGCGGCGAATTGGTCGGCAGCACGAACACGCCGTATTCGGTGGTGAGGCGTGCGATGGGCGTCATCGTCTCCAGCGTGACCGGCGGCTTGGTGGCGATGATGCCGCCGAGCATCACCGCGCCCATCACCATCAGCGCGTTCGGGTCACCCTTGGCCGAGTTGGCGAATTGCGCCAGGCCCAGCGCACCGGCGGCGCCGCCCTTGTTCTCGAAGCTCACGCTGGCGGCCACGCCGGCATCCTGCAGTGCCTTGCCGAGCGCGCGGCCGGTGAGGTCCCACCCGCCGCCGGGGTTGGCGGGGATCATCATCTTGAGGTTGGGCGCGGCATGGGCGGCCGTGGGCAGCACGCCGGTGGCGGCCAGTGCGGCCAGGGATTGCAGGAAGGTGTCGCGGCGCATGTCGTCTCCTTCGTCTGGGGCTCGGCGTGCAGGCGCACGCCAGCTCGTTGGTGTGAGACCGAGCTTACCCGCGCGAAGGCGCTTGCGCGAGAGGCCGTCAGGCGGCGAGGGCCACCTGCGCCGGGCCGAGCGCGTCGGCCAGACGCTGTGCGTCGAGCAGTTGCACCAGCACCTTCTCGCTGCTGTCGCCGTTGGAGGCGAGGCAGTCGATCAGGCCCTTGAGGCTGGCCGCAAACCCGCCCGTACCGGCCGGCACCGGGTGCAGGTCGCGCTCGGGCACTTCGATCACGCTCAGCACGTCATCGACGCGCAGGCCGAATACCGTCGCCACCCCCGCGTGGCTGCGCCGCAGCAAGAGCACCACCCCGTCGGTGGCGCGGGCGGGCAGGGTGAGACCCGTGAGGCGGCGGGCGCAGATCACAGGCACCGCACGGCCGTCGCCGGCCGGGCCGCCAGCGAGCGGCAGCATGCCGACCACCAGCGAGGCCGCGCCTGGCGAGCGCACCACATGCTGCGTCGACACCACTTCGAGCACGTCTGCGCTGTCGAGCGCGTAGCGCGCGCTGCCCACCTGGAAGACCGCCATTTCGCGCTTCATCCCGCGCGGCTGGTGGTGGGGGCTGCTCAGCTCGTGGTCGCTGAGGCGCATGCCGCGGCGCTCGGTGGTGCCGATCTGCAGACCCACGATGGCTCGCACCTGGTTGTCGTAGCCGTCGCTCTTCTTGAACTCGCGGTAGCCGCTGGCGGGCGTGCTGGCGCAGGCCCACATCGTGCCGTCGACATCGATCAGTTCGCCACCGTCGCTGCCGGCGCCAATGCCCTGCGGGCGCACCTTGGCGGCCAGCTCAGGGTGGGTGGCGGCGAGCACGCGGCCGTGTGCGTCGACGAACGCGGCATGGCCGGCGCGCGTGCCGAGGATGTCGGTGAGCATCGCCGAGAGTTCCTTCGCGGCGTTGAAGACGATGGCCACGCCGCCTGCGAACACGCGCTCGTCATGCTCGGCGCGCACGGCGGCGAGGTAGACGTAGGTGTCGCCGTTGTCGTGCAGCGAGGTGGGGCCGAAATCGCTCACCGCATAGTGCTGCGAGCCCTGCAGGCTGCGCACCCGCTGCAGCCAGGCCTCGGGCACGCTGCTGCCCGGCAGCTCGGGGTGGCCGTCGGTGCGCGAGGCCCCGCGGATCACGCCCTGCGTGTCGAACGCGACGAGCCGGCTGTACACGGTGTACAGGCCGTTGATGGTGTCGAGCACGCCGTTCACCGCGCTGCGGCTCTCGGCGCTGTCGGGCGCGGCCAGCTCGCGGCGCAGCACCGGCGAGAGCGCCCACCAGCGGCAGTCGTTGGCACGCTCGTAGAGGTTGCGGTCCATGATGTCGGCGGCCAGGCGCGCCAGCTGCTGGGCCTGGCGGCAGGTGCGGCCGAACGAGGTGGCCGAGAGGTCGACGATCGCGTGTTCGAGGCGCCGGCGCGTGCGCACGCCGGCCAGGCTCACCTGGCGCAGCACGGCCTTGAGGCGGGCGCGGCCGTCGTCGCTCTGGCCGGTCATGAGGCGGCCGTTCCAGATCACGCGGCGCAGCTCGCGGTTGATCGCGTCGGCATCGCGCTCCACCGCCGAGAGCTCGCCGGTGGCGAGCTGGGTGCCTGTCATCGAGCTGGTGGCGTCGCCCGAGGTGTTGAAGGCGGTGAGCAGCGACACCATCGCCATCGCCCGCCAGCGCGGCCCGGGGTAGCCCTGGTAGCCCTGGCTGGCGCAGCACATCGCGAGGTACTCGCGGCCGGCAAAGGTGGTGAGCGCCACGCTTCCGAGCGGCAGCGTTGCAAAGCGCGCGCCGAGCGGCACATGCGCCTCGTCGTTGGTCACGATCACGCGGTTGGCCTCGTCGAGCAGCACGATGGCGATCTGGCCGTGCGCGTCGCTCACGTCGGCAAAGATGCGTTCCATCTCGTCGGCGAAGCGGAAACGCAGCACCAGCACGCCGACCGCCTGGCCGCGAGCGTTGACGATGCGATGGGCATAACGCAGGCAGGGCACGGCGGGGTCGCGGCCGAGGTCGCTGGCACCGAATGCTTCGACATAGGTGCCGGAGGCGAGCGCCTGCGCGGCCACGGGATCGTGGCTGCGCTCGAGCGGGCGGGCGTCGTCGAGCCGCAGCAGCACCTCGCCGTCGGGTGCGAGCAGCGCGATGTCTTCGTAGACGGTGTACTTGGCCTGGTACTCGCGCAGGCGCGCACGCAGGTTCTCGCGCTGGGAGGCGCGGGTGTCGGCATTGGCGGCACAGGCCTCGCAAAACTCGACCACCGGGCCGTCTGTTGCGAGAAAGCCAACGTCGGCGGTGCGCTCGTAGAGGTTGCGCACCAGGATGTCGATCGCGCATTGCGCACGAGCGCCGAGGTCGTCGCCGAGCGCGGCCCGGTTTTCCTCGACCATGCGCTCGACCAGCCGGGTGCGCATGGCGTCGAAACGCTCGCGCGTGTCCACGAGCGTGGGCATCAGCGACGACACCTCTTCGGGGCAGCTGATGGCGGCGCTCGTCTCGATCATCTGCCACAGCACGCTCAGGTCGCACAGGTCGCGCTCGGCCACCAGGACACGGCGCATGTGGGGAAGCAGTTGATCGAGGTGGACCACGGTGTGTTCCGGGTGTTGTTGTGTCGAGCGTCGAGTCTAGGGAGCGAGTGCCGGGCGTTGGTGGAAATTTGGCACGTGTTCCCGGTCTATTCGCGGCGATCGGCATGGGAGGGCGCTGTCCAAAATGGGGCGAGTCCCTTCATCACCTTCCACTCAGCCCTGCCCGATGAAAAAGTCGACCGCGAAGCCCCCGACGACGGCGGCGACCCAGCCCGTGGCCGTGCCCTCCGAGCACGAGCGCCTGCTGGCGCAGGCACGCGCCGGGAGCATGGGCCTGCCCGACCTGATGAACCACGCACAGCTGCTCGCGCAGGCCGGCCAGGCTGTCGCCGCCGCCGAGCTGTACGAAGCGTGGATCGCCCACACCGTCTCGCCGCTGCTGCATTTCGCCTGCTTCAACTGGGGCACGCTTCTTGGCGGCCTGAACCGCCATGCTGAAGCCGAAAAGGCCTACCAGCGTGCGCTCGCCCTGAGCCCCACCTTCCACCAGGCACGCCTGAACCTCGGCCACCAGCTCGAACGCCTGGGCCGCGCCGACGAGGCGGTGGCGCAGTGGCAGCAGGTCATCGACCAGCCCGGCATCGAGCAGGAACTGCTGCTGCACGCCCTGAACAACATGGCGCGCCTGCTCGAGACGCAGCGTCGCTACGACGAATCGGAAGCCTGCATGGTCAAGAGCCTGCAGCACAAGGCGGCGCAGAGCGACGTGATCCAGCACTACGTGCATCTGCGCCAGAAGAAATGCGCCTGGCCGGTCTACCAGCCGGTGGGCGAGGTGACGGCCAACCAACTGCTGATGGGCACCTCGGTGCTGGCCATGCTCGGCCAGAGCGACGACCCGGCGCTGCAGCTGCTCGTGGCGCAGCGCTTCGTGCACGACCGCACGCCCAAGCCGCCGGCCGAGCCCTTCCACAAGAGCGGCCCCAAGCGCGAGGGCAAGATCCGCATCGGTTACCTCTCGGGCGACCTGCACATGCATGCGGTCGGCCTGCTGTCGGTGGAGCTGCTGGAGCTGCACGACCGCGAGCGTTTCGAGGTCTACGCCTTCTCGTGGAGCCGCGATGACGGCACCCCGCTGCGCGCGCGCATCCGCGCGGCAATCGACCACTACGTGCCCATCGGCGGGCTCGACGACACCACCGCCGCCCGCGTGATCGCCCAGCACGGCATCGACATCCTCGTCGACCTGCAGGGCCTCACGAGCGGCGCCCGCCCGGCCATCGTGGGCATGCGCCCGGCGCCGGTGCAGGTGAGCTACCTCGGCCTGCCCGGCACCTGCGCGCTGCCGGGCGTCGACTGGATCCTCGCCGACCGTTTCGTGATGCCGCCCGAGCTGCAGCCCTACATGACCGAAAAGCCGGTCTACGTGCCGAGCTGCTACCAGGTGAGCGACCGCCAGCGTGTGGTGGGCCCCACGCCGAAGCGCGCCGACTACGGCCTGCCGGAAGACGCGTTCGTCTTCTGCTCGTTCAACAACACCTTCAAGTTCACCGACGAGGTGTTCCGCACCTGGCTGCGCATCCTGCAGCAGGTGCCGAACTCGGTGCTGTGGCTGCTCGCCGACAACGACTGGGCGCTCGCCAACCTGCGGCGCGAAGCCGACGCGCACGGCATCGATCCGTCCCGCATGATCCTCGCGCCGCGCGTGGCGCCACCCGAGTACCTGGCCCGCTTCCAGCTGGCCGACCTGATGCTCGACACCTTCCCCTACAACGCCGGCACCACCGCCAGCGATGCCTTGTGGATGGGCCTGCCCATCGTCACGTACTCCGGCCGCAGCTACATCTCGCGCATGGCCGGCAGCCTGCTGACCGCGGTGGGCCTGCCCGACCTCGTGACCTTCTCGCTCGCCGACTACGAGAAGCTCGCGGTGCAACTGGGCCGCAACCCGCGGCGCGTGGCCTCGTACAAGCGCTACCTGGCCGAAGAGGGACGCAGCTCGAAGCTCTTCGACGTGCCCCAGCTCGTTCGTGACATCGAGCACGAATTCGAGCGCCTGGCGCTCGAGCACCGGACGCGCTGACGAGGGCTGTGGCCGCCTCCGGCGCGTCGGGCCGGGAAGCGCGGAATAGTGCAGGAATCGCCTCTCTATTGAAGGCACTGCGCAGAGGGCAGCCGCTCACAATGAACTGGAGTCACTCTGCCGTCATCGCCTGCGCGCCTTGCGCCGGCACCCCTTCATGAGCGCACGCCAGGAACCTTTCATCGCACCGCCCGCAGGCTCGTTGCATGCCGACGATGCGCTGGCGCAGGCGATCGTCTGGCTGTGCAAGCACCATGGGCGCGAGCGCTCGGCCGAGTCGCTCCTGGCCAACACGCCGGTGGAGGGCACGCTCGGCCCCGACCAGGCGGTGCGCATCATGCGCGACGCCGGCTTCAACGCCGGGCTGATCCAGAAGCGCATCTCGGACATCCACGCGCTGCTGCTGCCGGCGGTGCTGCTGCTGAAGAACGGCGACTGCGCCATCCTCGTCGCCCGCCATCCGGCCGACAAGGGTGCCGACAGCTACGACGTCATCATGCCCGGCCCCGAGAGCCACACCTGCAAGGCGACCGAGGCCGAACTGGTGGGCGAATACACCGGCTTCGCCTTCGTGGCCTCGCCCAAGCCGCAGGCGCCCGTCAACCTCGGCGACGAGAACCTGCTCGACCCCGACGCCCACTGGCTGTGGGGCACGCTGCGCCGCTTCGTGCCCTACTACCGCTCGGCGCTGCTCGCCGCGGCGCTTAGCAACATCCTCATGCTGGCCAGCGGCCTGGTCACCTCGGTCGTGTTCGACAAGGTGATCCCGCACCAGGCCTTCGTCACGCTGTGGGCGCTGGCCACCGGCGGCTTCATCGCACTCGGCTTCGACCTCATCGCGCGCCAACTGCGCAGCCACCTGATCGACCGCGCCGGCAAGAAGGCCGACCTCATCATCGGCTCGCTGCTGTTCCGCCAGACGCTCGGCGTGCGCATGGAGCACCGCCCCGAATCGGCCGGCTCGTACGCCCACCACCTGGCGCAGATCGAGACCGTGCGCGACTTCTTCGCCGGCGCCACGCTGTCGGCGCTGAGCGACCTGCCGTTCATCGTGATCTTCGTGGCGATGACCTTCATCATCGGCGGCCCGCTCGGCTGGGTGCTGGTGATCGCGATCCCGCTGATCCTCTGCATGTCGTGGGTGATCCAGGCCTCGCTGCGCCGCTCGATGAGCGCCAACATGGCCCACCAGGCCGACCTGCAGGGCCTGCTCGTCGAAGCGGTGGAAGGGCTGGAAGACGTGAAGGCCGTCGGCGCGCAGGGCCGTTTCCTGCGCCGCTACGAAGAGGCCACCGCCGCCGCGGCCGACACCGGCCTGCGCGCCCGCGCCCTCGGCGGCCTGACCAACAACATCTCGGCGATGTCGCAGCAGCTCATCACGCTCGTGATGCTGATCGTGGGCGTGTACCTCATCCACGACGGCAGCATCACCGGCGGCGCGCTGATCGCGGCCATCATGTTCTCCGGCCGTGCCGTCGCGCCGCTCAGCAGCGTGGTCGGCCTGGCCACGCGCTACCAGGGTGCACGTGCCGCGATGGTCGCGCTCGACAAGATGATGAGCCTGCCGCTGGAGCGCACGCCCGGCGCCAGCTACGTCGCCAACCACGAGATCAAGGGCCGCATCGCCCTGCGCGACCTGAGCTTCTCCTACCCCCCCACCACCGAGGGCGCCCCGGCGCCCAAGGTGCTCAAGGGCGTGAGCCTGAAGTTCGAGCCGGGCGAGCGGGTGGCCATCCTCGGGCGCATCGGCAGCGGCAAGTCGACCGTGCTGCGCCTGCTGGCCGGCCTCTACCAGCCGACCGAAGGCCTGGTGGAAGTCGACGGCATCGACCTGCGGCAGATCGACCCGGCCGACTTCCGCGCCAAGGTGGGTTTCGTCTCGCAGGAGCCGCGTCTCTTCAAAGGCACGCTGCGGGAAAACGTGTTGATGGGGCGGGCGTCGGTCGACGCCGCGCGCCTGACCGAAGTGGCCCGCGTGACGGGCCTCGACCGTCTGATCGCCTCGCACCCGCAGGGCTGGGAGCTGTCGGTCGGTGAGATGGGCAGCCTGCTCTCGGGGGGCCAGCGCCAGCTGGTGGCGCTCGCGCGTTGCCTCGTCACGCAGCCGCAGATCCTGCTGATGGACGAACCCACCAGCTCGATGGACGCACAAAGCGAAACCCTCTTCCTGCGCCAGCTCAACGAAGCGCTGGGCACCCGCACCGTCGTCATGGTCACGCACCGCCCGGCGGTGCTGGAGCTGGCGCATCGGGTGGTCGTGGTCGACGGCGGCAAGGTCGTGCTCGACGGGCCCAAGGCCCAGGTACTGGCAGCGTTGTCGGGTGCCAAGCCCGCGGCCACCGCCACCCCCGAGACCACCACCTCGCCCAACGTGCACCTGCACCCGTCGACCCAGCCGGTGCAGCGCCAGGCGTCTGTCTAGACATGAAGCCCCCACGCTCACTTCGTTCTCTGCCCCCCGAGGGGGCGCAGGCCTTCCTTGGGGCGGCCCGGCGGGAGGCCTGATCCGAATGGCGTTCTGGAAACGAAAACGCAAGGAGCCGACGGGCCAGGAGATGGCCTACGTGGCCGACGTGCGCGCTGCGATGGTGGTCGACGCCATGCCTGGCACCACGCTCACGCTCTACCTGATGGCGGTCGTGGTGATCGCAGCCATCGCGTGGGCCGCCTTGTCGAAGGTCGACGAGATCACACGGGCCGACGGCCGCGTGGTGCCTGAAGGCCGCGAGCAGGTCATCGCCAGCCTCGAGGGCGGCATCCTGCGCGAGCTGCACGTGCGCGAAGGCGCGCAGGTCTTCGAGGGCCAGGAGCTGGCGCAGCTCGACCCGACCCGTTTCGAGTCGCAGCAGAACGAAGGCGAGGCCAAGCGCCTCGCGCTCTTGGGCACGATCGCGCGGCTCACGGCCGAGGCCACCGGTCGCGCGCTCAAGTTCCCCGACGAAGTGAAGGCGGTGGCCTCGATCGTCGATGGCGAGACCGATGCCTTCAACGCCCGCAAGCTCGCCCTCGACGAAGCGCTCAACACCAACTCGCGCAACGTGCACCTGCTGATGAAGGAGCTGGGGGTGTCGGAGTCGATGGCCGCCAAGGGCCTGATGAGCGAGGTGGAGGTCATGCGCCTGCGCCGCCAGGTCAACGACCTGCAGCTCATGGCCCGCGAACGCGTCAACAAATTCCGGCAAGACGCCAGCACGGACCTCGTGCGCGCGCAGACCGAACTCTCGCTGCTCGATGAGCAGCTCGCCGGCCGCGCCGACGTGCTGCGCCGCACCGTGCTCACCTCGCCGGTGCGCGGCCTGGTGAAGAACATCCGCATCAACACCATCGGCGGCGTGGTGGGGCCGGGCGCGCCCATCATGGAGATCGTGCCCATCGGCTCGCGCGTGCTGGTCGAGGCGCGGCTCAAGCCGAGCGACGTGGGTTTCGTGCGCGTGGGCCAGAAGGCCGAGGTCAAGCTCGCCGCCTACGACTACAACACCTACGGCGGCCTGCACGGCAAGATCGAATACATCAGCCCCGACGCGCTCGGCGAGGCCGAGAAGGGCACGCCCGACTCGACGTACTACCGCGTGATGATGCGCAGCGACCGCTCCACGCTGAAAGACAAGACCGGCAAGCCGCTGCCCATCCTGCCGGGCATGACGGCGCAGGTGGAGGTGCGCACCGGCGAGCGCTCGGTGCTGAGCTTCATCCTGCGGCCGATGCTGAAGTCGAAGGAAGCGTTCCGCGAACGCTGATGTCGGCCCCTCGGTCGGCGGGTTCGCCGACCGATCCCCCGTGGGGATGCGGGCCGGCTTGGGAGCGGCCCGGCGCCCGGCCCGCAGCGTTCTGCGCGCACGTTGAATTGGCGCCCATTTCCCCCTGCTTTCCGGCCATCGAGCCAGCTCCTTCCGCGGTGTACTGAAGGGAGTGCTGTCCCTGAAGTACGCAGCCCCGTGGAGCCCGTCTTGATCAAACCCACCGTCCAACACCTCCTGCCGGCGTTCGCCGCCGTGCTGGCCCTGCTCGCCGTCATGCCGGCCGATGCCAACTGCATCGACGAAGATTCCGTCGAGACGCGCGGCGACACGACGCCCGCTCCGCGCGGCGATGCCGCCAGCGCCCGCGCCAGCCTGCAGTCGATGGTGCAGGAAGCCCTGCGCCGCAGCAACGCCCTCGGCGCCTCGCGCCTGCTGGCCGAAGCCGCGGCCATCGACGTCGACGAAACCCGCGCCACCCGCTGGCCGCAGCTCAGCGTGGGCGGCAGCCTGGTCACCACCCGCACCGAAGTCGGCGGCATCGAAGAAAGCCGCGGCAAGCAAGGCCGCGCGACCGTCACGCTGAGCATGCCGATCTTTGACGGCGGCCGCATCTCCGACCTCACCGACTGGCGCAAGAACCTCGCCGAAGCCGCCCGCCTGGGCCAGGTCAATGCGCAGGAGCAGGTGGCGCTGCAGACCGTCTCGCTTGCCATCGAGCGCGCCCGCTACCACCAGCAGGCCCAGGTCTACCAGCAGTACGCACGCAAGATGAGCTGCCTGGTCGAAGCCCTGCAGACCATCGTGCGGGCCGACCGTGGCCGCACCAGCGAGCTGGTGCAGGCGCAGAAGAATCAGAAGCAGGCTGAAGTCTCGTACGCGCAGACCATGTCGACCGTGCGCCAGGTCGAGACGCGCCTGCGCCGCTTCGTCGGCGAGCAACTGCCCGCCACCACCAGCGTGCCCACGCTGCTCTTGAGCGTGCCCAGCCTGCCCGACGTGCTGGCCCAGGCCGAGAGCGCGCCCGACATCGCCCAGCTCGCCGCCCAGGCCGAGGCCTCGAAGGCCTTTGCCGAATCGGTGAAGGCCCAGCGCTGGCCGCAGGTCAGCGCGGTCGTCAGCAGCTCCGAGGTGCGCGGCGTGGGCAATTCCGGCCAGTGGTCGGCCGGCATCAACGTCAACCTGCCCATCTTCAACGCGCCGGTCGGCCATGCGATCGACTCTTCGCAAAAGCGTGCAGAGGCCGCCCGCCTGCAGCGCGCCGATGCGCTCGACAGCAAGCGTTTCCGCATGACCGAGGTGCACGACCAGGCGCTGTCGGCCTTCGACCGCGCGCGCCGCGTCGTCGACGTGCTGCGCGACAGCGACCGCGTGCGCAACTTCACGCTGCAGCAGTGGCAGCAGCTCGGCCGCCGTTCGCTGTTCGACGTGATGGCCTCCGAAGGCGACCACTACAACCTGCGCGTGGCCTACGTCAACGCCCTCTACGACGGCCAGCAGTCCAACGTGCTGCTGTGGTCGCTGGGGCAGGGCGTGCTGGCGCAGCTGAACTGATCTGTCTCTCTCGAACTGCAAGACCCGCACAAGGACGCCACATGGGCCTGATGACCGACACCGAGCGCGAATCGCTGATCGACGCCGCCATGCGCGCGCAGCGCGAGCGCTACAGCGTCGTCGATCCGAGCGCGACCGTCGGCCGCGGCACCACGCTTGGCCCGCATGCCTTCGTCGACGCGCACGCCGTGATCGGCGACGACTGCGTGGTCGAAAGCGGTGCCCACATCTGCCGCGGCACGGTGATCGAACACCAGGTGCACATCGGCGCCCACGCGGCCTTTGCCGGCGCCCCCGGCGGCGGCCAGCCGCCCGCGGTGGTGAAAGCTGGCGCGTGGATCGGTGCCAACGCGAGCATCCTCGCCGGTGTGGTGATCGGCGCCAAGGCCATCGTGCGCCCCGGCGCGGTGGTGGCCCGCTCGGTGCCGCCGGGCGCCATCGTCGAGGGCAACCCGGCCAACATCATCGGCTACGTTGACGCGGCCCCCGGCCCCGGCACGGCGCCGCAGCATGGCGGCCCGCGTGGCGGCGCGAGGGTCGAAGAAACTGCGGTGAAGGGCGTCACCGTCCACCACTTCCCGGTGATCCCCGACCTGCGCGGCAGCCTCACGGTGGGCGAGTTCGACCGCCAGGTGCCGTTCACGCCCAAGCGCTATTTCATGGTGTTCGGCGTGCCCAGCCGCGAGATCCGCGGCGAGCATGCCCACCACCAGTGCCACCAGTTCCTCATCTGCGTGCGCGGCAGCTGCGCGGTGATGGCCGACGACGGCGAGCACAAGGTCGAGGTGCTGCTCGACTCGCCTGACCGCGGCATCTACCTGCCGCCCATGACCTGGGGCGTGCAGTACAAGTACTCGGCCGACGCGATGCTGCTGGTGTTTGCGTCGGACTACTACGACAACGCCGACTACATCCGCGACTACGCCGATTTCATCCGCATCAGCGGCCAGGTCCAGGCTCGATGAAGTGAGGGGGATTTCCCCTCGCTTTCCGCGCATCAGCCCTCACTCACCTGCGGTGTACTGGGGGGCATGAGCAGCCCCTCGTCTCCCTCCGCCGAGCCCTTCGTCCACCGCTTGGCCGACTGCCAGTGCACGGCCATCGGTGCCGGCTCCAAGGTGTGGCAGTTCACGGTCGTGCTGGCGGGCGCGCGCATCGGCGCCAACTGCAACATCAACAGCCACTGCTTCATCGAGAACGACGTCGTGATCGGCGACAACGTGACCGTGAAGTGCGGCAACTACCTCTGGGACGGGCTCACGCTCGAAGACGGCGTCTTCATCGGGCCCAACGTCACCTTCTCCAACGACCGCTACCCGCGCTCCAAGCAGTACCCCGAAAGCTTCGCCCGCACGGTGGTGAAGAAGGGCGCCTCCATCGGCGCTGGTGCGGTGATCCTGCCCGGCCTCGTGATCGGCGAGGGCGCGATGGTCGGCGCTGGTGCGGTGGTCGCCAAAGACGTGCCGCCGCATTCAGTGGTGCGCGGCGACTACGCCCGCAACGTCTATCTCACCCAGAACACCTGAGCCCCGAGCCACGCCATGACCCACCCGAGCGTTCCCTTCCTCGACCTCAAGGCCATCCAGATGACGCAGCGCGACGAGCTGCGCGCCGCCTTCGACCGCGTGCTCGATTCGGGCTGGTACATCCTCGGCCAGGAGGTGGCGAAGTTCGAAGCCGAATACGCCGCCTGGTGCGGCGCCGCCCACTGCGTGGGCGTGGCCAACGGGCTCGACGCGCTGACGCTCGCGCTGCGCGCGATGGACGTGAACCCGGGCGACGAGGTCATCGTGCCGTCCAACACCTACATCGCCACCTGGCTGGCCGTGAGCCACATCGGCGCGGTGCCGGTGCCGGTGGAGCCCGACGCGGCCACGTTCAATCTCGACCCCGCTCGCATCGAAGCCGCGATCACCCCGCGTACCAAGGTCATCCTGCCGGTGCACCTGTACGGCCAGGCGGCCGAGATGGCACCCATCCTCGCCATCGCCCGCCAACACGGCCTGCGTGTGCTCGAAGACGGCGCCCAGGCGCACGGCGCCAAGGTCCAGGGCGAGCGTGTCGGCGCGCATGGCGATGCCGTGGCGTGGAGCTTCTACCCCGGCAAGAACCTCGGCGCACTGGGCGACGGCGGTGCCGTCACCACCAGCGACCCGCAGATCGCCGAACGCCTGCGCGTGTTGCGCAACTACGGCTCGCGTGTGAAGTACCACAACGAAGTCATCGGCTACAACTCGCGCCTCGACGAGCTGCAGGCCGCGCTGCTGCGTGCCAAGCTGCCGGCGCTGCAAGGCCAGAACGAGCGCCGCGCCGCCATCGCGCAGCGCTACCTGCAAGGCCTCGCGAATTCGGGTTTGACGCTGCCGGTCGTGCCCCAGGGCCACGAGCCGGTGTGGCACCTCTTCGTCGTGCGCCACCCGCAGCGCGACGCGCTCGCACAAGGCCTCGCCGCGCTGGGCGTGCACACGATGATCCATTACCCCGTCGCGCCGCACCTGCAGCCGGCCTATGCCTCGCTCGGCCTGAAAGCCGGCAGCCTGCCGATTTCCGAAGCCATGCACGCCGAAGTGCTGAGCCTGCCGATGGGCCCGACGCAGACCGATGCCCAGACCGACCAGGTGATCGCCGCCGTGCGCGAGGTCACCGCGCGCCTGCACAAGCTGGCCGCCTGAGCGCACCCCATGCAGATCACGACGCTCATTCCGGCCTACAAGGCGCAGTACCTGCCCGAGCTGCTGCAGTGCCTGCGCACGCAGACGCACAAGGCCGGCAAGATCATCTTCTCGGACGACAGCCCGGGCGGTGCCTACCGCGCCGCGCTGTTCTCCGACGCGCTAGCGCCGTTGCGCGCCGGGCTCGACATCGAGTGCGTGGAAGGCCCGCGCAAAGGCGGCGGTTACGCCAACATGCTCAACCTGCTGCAGGTGTGGGGCGAGCGCAGCGAACTCTTCCACCTGCTGCTCGACGACGACGTCATCTACCCCGAGTTCTACGAGCGCCACCTGGTCGCCCACCTGTCGAGCCGCTTCAGCTGCTCGATCAGCCGCCGCTGGTCGGCCGACGAACAGGGTCGCCCGCTCAAGAGCGACCTGCCGCTGCCGGCCGCCGTGGCGCGCCACCCGAACCGCCTGCTCGGCCTCGACGACAGCGTGATCTTCAGCACCACCGCCATCGAGGGCAAGAACTGGCTGGGCGAGTTCTCCAACGCCGTCTTCCACAAGAGCACCACCGCGGCGCTGATGAAGCCCGCGTTCGGCTCGGTCTCGTACGCGGGCCTGTGGGACCTGGGCGCCTTCATGGCCGCAAGCCTCGTGGCCCCGGTGGGCTACGTGCACGAGCACCTCGGCTTCTTCCGCACCGGCCCGGCCGGCAATTCTTCGAAGTTCTTCGGGCCCTACATGAAGGGCGCCTACCTCGGCTACGCCGCGCTCGTGATGGGCGGCGTGGAGATCGGCAAATACACGAAGGAGCAGGCGCGCCCGTCGTATGCCGCGCTCGCGCAGATGCTCGGCCAGTGGTATCGCTCTCAGGCCGACATGCTGCCCTTCATCGAGCTGCTGCCGCGCATGGCCGCGGGCGACGAGCTGGCCGAGGCCTCGTTCCACGAGGTGTGGCACGCCTTCCTGCGCACGCACGATTTCTGACATGAAGAAATACTTCGAGCGCCTCACCGCCAAGGTCCTCGGGTCCCACCCGCCCGATCTGGAATCGATGGTGCGTGGCCTCCTGATCCAGTACTTCTTCCACACCTCCGACCGTGGCCGCATCGAGGTCGTGGGCGAAGGCCGGCGCAGCATCAACCTGCTCACGCCCACGCAGTTCAAAGGGGCCGGGCGCATCGTGCTCGCGACCACCACCGTCTTCGGCGTGCCGCGTTCGCCGGGCGCCTACGGCTGCAGCTACATCGAGTCGCGCACGCCGGGGTCTTTGATCCAGATCGGCGCCGGCACGGTCTTCAACAACCGCGCCTTCATCCTCTCCGAAGGCGCGAGCGTGAGCTTCGGCGAGCGGGTGCTGGTCGGCCCCGAGCTGCACGTGGCCGACAGCAACTCGCACCAGCTCGAACTCGGCCAGCGCACCCAGCCCGATGCGAAACCGCTTCCGGTGGTGATCGGCGACGACGTCTTCATCGGCTCTCGCGTCACCATCCTCAAAGGCGCGCGCATCGGCCGCGGCTGCGTGATCTCGGCCGGCACCGTGGTGACGCCCAATTTCGAGGCGCCCGAGATGAGCATCGTCGCCGGCAACCCCTGCCGCATCGTGGGCCGCGTGAAAGACGCCGCCGGCTCCAACGCAGACAACAGCCCCAGGAACGAACAGCATGAACCCGCATGACATTCCCGTCGTCGCCGTCTCGTACAACTCGCCCGAGCTGCTGCTGGGCCTGCTGGCTCGTTCCGCCAGTTCTACCCGCGCAACCCGATCCACATCGTCGACGGCTCCGAGGCGGGGCCGCTCGCGAAGATCCGCGAGGTGGCGGCCGGCTTCGAGGGCGTGCAGCTGCATGCGATGGAATACAACATCCACCACGGCCCCGGCATGGCCTGGGCGATCCAGAACCTCGGCCTCACCGGCCCGGTGCTCTTCATGGATACCGACATCGTGGTGCTGCGCGCCGGCTTCATCGAGGAGCTGCTCGCCGCGCTGCGCCCGGGCGACTACGGCGCTGGCGGCGTGGCCTACGTCAACCGCGACGGCTTCGACATCGAATACGCCTACGGCGCCATCGCCTACCTGCACCCGCCCTGCATGCTGTGCAACGTGGAGGTGATGCGCGAGTACCCGATGCCGATCAAGCACGGCGCGCCGATGGTGGCGCCGATGCGCGCGCTGCACGATGCCGGCAAGTCCGACCTGCTGCGCAACCTGCCGTGGTGCGCCAACGATGTGCTGATGGGCACGAAGAAGGTCTTCATCGACCACATCGGTCAGGGCACCAGCACCCGCACCGGTGGCTACCACCTCGAAGAGTGGATGGCCGAGATGGCCGAGAAGCGCAAGCGCGAAGCCGCCGAGATGGCCGCGCGGGCCGGCTCCTACAACCCCGACCTGCTCAACCTCATGCCCGCCGGCCGCAAGGTGCTCGAAGTGGGCTGCAGCACCGGTGCGCTCGCGCAGGCCTACCAGCAGAAGAACGGCCAGGCCGACTACTGGGGCATCGAGTTCGACCCCAAGGCCGCCGAGATCGCCAAGCGCCATTGCCAGCAGGTGACCGCGCTCGACGTCGAAGGCATGAGCGACAAGGAGCTGGCCGAACTCTCGACCCGCAACTGCTGGGTCTTCGGCGACGTGCTGGAGCACCTGCGTGACCCGTGGCGCCTGCTCGCACGCATCCGCAAGGTGCTGCCGCCCGACGGCTGCGTGGTGGCGAGCATCCCCAACGCGCAGCACTGGAGCGTGCAGGCGAAGCTTGCGATCGGCGACTTCCGCTACACCGACGGCGGCCTGATGGACCGCACGCACCTGCGCTGGTTCACCCGCGTGACGATGCTCGAGATGTTCCAGAACGCGGGCTTCCGCATCGAGGCGGGCGGCCCGCGCATCTTCAACGAGCCGGCGCGCGACCGCGCGCTGCCCGCGATCCGCATGATGGCCGAGGCGCTGGGCATCGACCCGCAGCAGGCGGTGAACGACGCGCTGCCGCTGCAGTACGTGGTGCGGGCGGTGCCGGCCTGAGGGCTTGTCGGCCGCTCAAACAAGAAGCGGGCCCGTGAGGCCCGCTTTCCTTTGTCTGCCGTGTGCCGAGGCTTACTCGGCCAGCTTCCACTCTTCCCACACGAAGTAATAGCACCACGACTGCCGGTGCGTGGCCTGCAGCTTCTCCACGATGCTGGCACGCAGCGAGATCGCGTTGGGCACGAAGTCGTGGAACTGCACCTGCAGGCGGCGCACCTTCTGGATGTCGCCGGTTGCGATCAGGTGCTCCAGCAGCTCGTATTCGCCGCCTTCGATGTTGATCTTCAGGAGATCGATGCGCTCGATGCCGTGGTCGCGCAGGAACTTGGCCGCTTCGACCAGGCGCACGCTTTCGCTGACGGTCGCCTTCATGAAAGCGCCGGTGCCGTCGGCCGAGTGGCCCATCTCCAGCGTGGCGTCTTGCGCGCCCAGGCCGAACTGGCAGGGCTTCACCTTCGGCTGCGCCGCAAAGCGCGCGCAGATGTTGTCGTGGTAGCCCTTGATCGGTTCGAAGACGTAGACCTTGGAGCCATAGCGCTGGTGGATCTCGGCCGTCCAGTCGCCCTTGTAGCCGCCGAGGTCGAGCACGGTGCTGTCGGCGTTGAGACTTCGGGGAAGTCGAGCCGCAGGGTCTGGTCGCCACGTTGCGCGAACCAGGCGCGGATGGCGTCGTCGAAGCGTTGCTTTTGCAGCTTCTGCGCGTTGGCGGTCAGCTCGGTTGCATCCAACTTGAAAGGCTGCACGGCGCCGTGCACCTGCACCCAGCGTGGGGGGCAGGGCGAGGGCGTGGCGTCGATCGTCGTCCACTCCTTCGGGCAGATGACCGTGCCGCCGCGGTGCTCGCCGAAGCGCGCTGCCCACCAGGAGTAGCTCGAATTGGCGATCACGAAGTGCCGGCAGAGCGACATCAGGTGCAGGTCGGCGAGGTCGCTGCCGCTGGCCACAGGGGTGTAGGCGTGGCCGGCGCTCAGCAGCAGGTGGCGCGCGTAGTTGGGCTCGTCGCTGAAGACGAAGAGTTCGGCGTCGGGGTGGTTGAGCTTGAGGTTCTCAATGGCGGCGAGGTAGTAGCTGTCCTTGCAGACGCCCATGTGGCCGTAGTCGCGGCGGCGCAGGTGCAGGGCCACCGCGTTGCGGCTCGCCTGGATCTTCTGCGCCATGCCGGCCGGCACGAGGCTCGCGGCCCGGCGGGCAAGTTGCTCGCGGGTCTCGTCCACGACGGCGGGGTCGAGCAGGCTGTCGCGCTGCCAGTAACCCGTGAGCACCAGGGCGCGCACGCCGTCGGGCATGCGCGGCAGTTGTTCCAGCGACTGGATCTGGCCTTCCTTCAGCACGAAGCAGCCCTCTCCCGCGTGCTGGGCGACGGTGCCGGTGCGGCCGTCGCCGGGCAGGCTCCACACCCAGGCTTCGCGGCCGTAGGGGTCGTGGTCGAAGGCGCTCAGGTCGGTCACCACCTCGGCCCCCACGCGCCGCGCCAGGCTGCGCGCGAAGACATGCTGGAAAAGCTGGTTGCCGATGCCGCCCTTGGCGCAGTTGACGATCACCTGGCGCTGGGTCGTGGCAGGGGCGGGCTGGGCGGTGGCGAGGGTGGGCATGCGGGTTCTTCTTTCGGTGTCAGCGCAGGTGGCGCATCAGGCTGCCGGTGACGATGCGGGCGTATTCGTCGCTGTGCGGCACGGCACGCGCCAGGCGCGTCATCGCCGGGCCGCATTGCTGCAGCACGGTGAGCGCGATGTCGCGCGAGCGGAACTGCGTCTGCAGCGCGATGAACTGCGGCAGCAGGCCGGGGTTCTCGCCCTGCAGCATGGCGGCCATGTAGCGCGCCTTGATGGCGATGTCGCGCTCGTACTGCAGCTGTGCCTTCTGCGAGCTCACCTGGCCCGCGTGCTTGCGGTAGTGCGTGAGCACCTCGGGGAGGTTGGCGAACTGCGCGCCGAGCAGGCTGGCGCGGCACCAGAGTTCGTAGTCTTCGGCGAAGTCGAAGCGCGGGTCGTAGAAGCCGAAGCGCTCGAAGGTGCTGCGCCGGCACAGCACCGAGGGGTGCGAGATCGCGCAGCGCTGCAGGAGCGCGGTGCGGATCTCGGCGCTTTCGGTCGGGTGCGCGAGCACGTGGCGGTCGACACGTTGGCCATCTTCCACGCTGAAGATCTGCATGTGGCTGCCGCACACGTCGACACCGGGCCGGCTGCGCAGGAAGCTCAGCTGGCGTTCCAGGCGCTGCGGGGCGGCCAGGTCGTCGGCGTCGAGCCGGGCCACGAACTCGGAATCGCCGGCACGCAGGCCGTCGTTGATGGATTCGGCCACACCCTTGGACGCCTCGTGCGTCACGACCCGCAGCGACAGGCGCTCGGCGAAGGCCGCGGCGACGGCGGCGGTGCCGTCGGTCGAGCCGTCGTTGACGAGCACGACCTCGAAGTCGCGGAAGCTTTGCGCGCACAGGCTTTCCAGCGTCTCGGGCAACGTGGCTTCGGCGTTCTTGGCGGGGATGACGACAGAGACGAAAGGCATGGGCGCGGGCGGTTCAGAACCAGGCGACGGGCAGGGCGAGCCCGACGGATTGCATCAGCTGCTGGCGCTGCGCCTGCAGCTCGGGCGTGGGAGCGCGCCAGCGGCGGTAGGTGTGCAGGAAGTCGACCACCACGGTGGTGTCGTTGGCCGCGGTGGTGGTGCCGCGGCGCGTGCCGGGGTTGACGTAGTCCTTGTGCACGATGGCGCCGCCGCCTTCGTAATGCACCGGCATCGCCTTCTGGCAGACCGACAGCAGGAAGTCCCAGTCCTCCTGCGATTCGAGGTGCGGGTCGACCGTGGAGCCTTCGAGCACCAGGCGGTGGAAGAGGAGCGCGTTGTTGGGGATGAAGTTCTTGACGTGCAACGACTCGACCGGGTGACCGCCCAGGTTCACGCGCGAGCGCGAGAGGGCGGTGTGCAGGTCCTTCGAGCGGTCTTCGGTGAGCACGTCGAAGTCGGAAAACAGCACCTTGGCCGCGGGCTCGCCGGCCGCGGTGATGCGCTCGTGCGCACGTTGCAGGTGATGGGGGGCGAAGGTGTCGTCGTCGTCGAGGAAGAGCACCCACTCGCCGCGGGCGAGCGACATTCCCACGTTGCGGCTCTGCGCCGGGCCGCGGCGGCCGTTGCGCTTGATGAACACGTCGTGCTCGCGCAGCAGCTCGGCGCACACGCTCGCGGTGCCGCCGTCGAGCGCGTCGGCCACCACGATGATCTCGAAATCCTGGAAGGTCTGGGCCCGCAGCGACCGCAGGTTGCGCGCGAGCAGGGCCGAGCGCAGGTGGGTCGCGGTGATGACGCTGAAAAAGGGCGGTGATGACATGGGACAAGGCGCCGCCGGGCGCGTCTCGCAGGCCGAAGATGACGAGCCATGCTATCGAGGGCCGGGTGCGGGAGTGGCGCGAACAGGGCGGGAAAAGCGCGGGTTCTCCGCCGTATGGCGCCGGGTAGCATCGGCCGCGCATTCAGATGGAGCCTGCTGCCTTGAGTTCATGGATGGACGACACCCGCCTCATCGGCCTGATGGTCGCGCTCGGCGGCGGCCTGCTGATCGGCCTGGAACGCGAGCGCCGCAAGGGCCACGGGCCGGATCGACAAGCCGCGGGCGTGCGAACCTTCACGCTCGCGGCCTCGGGTGGCGCGCTTGCGCAGTGGCTCTCGCCGCCGCTGGTGTGGATCGGCGCGGTGCTGGTGGCGGCGCTGGCGGCCCTGAGCTATTTCAAGAGCCGCACCCGCGACCCGGGCCTCACCACCGAGATTGCGCTTTTCATCACCTACCTGATCGGGGTGAGTGCGGTCAGCGCACCGGCCCTCGGCGCCGCCTGTGCGGTGGCCGTGGCCGCGGTGCTGGCGGCGCGCAGCCCCTTGCATCGCTTTGCCACCCAGGTGCTGAGCGAGCAGGAGCTGCATGACGGCCTGCTGCTGCTCGGATTCGGGCTGGTGGTGATCCCGCTGGTGCCCCCTGAGCCGCTGCCCTGGCTGGGTGGGCTCGGCCTGCGCCCGCTGGCCGGGCTGGTGTGGCTGCTGCTGCTGATGCAGGGCATGGCGCACGTCGCGCTGCGCCTGCTCGGGCCCCGGCTGGGCCTGGCGGCGGCAGGCTTTCTGATGGGCTTTGCCTCCAGCAGCGCCACGGTGGCGGCGATGGGCGCCCGCGCTCGCCGGCAGCCCGCACAGGCCGGCGCGCTGGCGGTAGCGGCGGTGCTGTCGACCGCGGCCACCTGGGCCCTGGTGCCGGTGATCGCCGCGCCGTTCTCGACCGCGGCGGCCGGCGTGCTGCTGCCGGCCGCCGCCGGTGGCGCGCTGGGGGCCTTGGTCGTGGGGGCCGTGCTCGGCCTGGCCGCGCGGCGCGATGCCAGCCCGCTGGAAGATGGCACGCACGACCGCGCCCGCGCGCTGAGCCTGACCGAGGCGCTGGTGCTGGCCGGAGGGCTGATGGTTGTCACGCTCGTGATGACGGCGGCGCAGCAGCGCTTCGGCACGGGCGGCGCGTACACGAGTGCGGCGGTCTCGGGCCTGGCCGATGCGCATGCGGCGGTGGCTCCGCTGTCGGGCTTGTTCGAAGGCCGGCAGCTCACGGCCGGGCAGCTGCTGTTCGCGGTGTGCCTGTCGATCCTCTTCAACAGCGGCACCCGCACGGTGATCGCGCTCGTGGCGGGTGGGTGGCGCTATGCGCTGCGCGTGGTGCTGGCGCTGCTGGTGGGCAATCTGTGCGCCTGGAGCGCCGCCTGGCTGAGCCTGCGCGGGATGGGCTGACGGCCCTGCGCCCACCGGGGGCTTGACTCTGTATCGGCTACAGGGTTTTCAATGGCGGTGTCCGATCATCACGTTCACAGGCCCGCCATGTCCGACCACTGCTGTTCCGCTGCTTCCTGCTCTGCCGAGCCGCCCGCCGACCCGCGCTTTCGCAAGGCGCTGTGGGTGGCACTCGTGCTCAATGCGCTGATGTTCGTGGTCGAGCTGGGGGCGTCGTGGTCGTCGGGGTCGGTGTCGCTGATGGCCGACTCGATCGACTTCTTCGGCGATGCTGCCAACTACGCCATCAGCCTGGCCGTGCTCGGCATGGGCCTGGCGGCGCGTTCGCGTGCGGCGATCTTCAAGGCGGCCTGCATGGGTGCCTTCGGAGTCTTCGTGCTGGGCCGCGCCGCCTGGAGCGCGCACGCCGGCGCGGCACCCGAGCCCGCCACGATGGGCGCGGTGGGCCTGCTGGCGCTGGCGGTGAACACCGGGGTGGCGGTGATGCTCTACCGCTTCCGCGGTGGCGACGCCAACATGCGCTCGGTGTGGATCTGCTCGCGCAACGACGCGATCGGCAACCTCGCGGTGATCGCCGCGGCACTCGGCGTGTTCGGCACCGGCAGCGCCTGGCCCGACCTCGCGGTGGCCGCGATCATGGCCGTGCTGGCCTTGTCGGGCGCGAGCAGCGTGTTGAGGCAGGCGCGTGCCGAGCTGCGGCCGGCCAACCCCTGAAGGGAGACGACGATGAGCCTCTTCGGCATACGGATCCGCCCCCATGTGGAGGCTGAACTCCACAGCGCCCGGCAGGCCGAGTCGCGCGGCGATGCGGCGGCGGCGTTCGCCCACCTGGAGCGGGCGCATGTGCTGGGCCAGGCCTCGACGGTTCAGCATGTGCGGGTCCACGGCCACATGCTCGCCTGGGCGCTGCGCCACCGCCGCCGGCGCGAGACCTGGGGGCAGATGCTGCGCATCGTGGGTGCGGCGACGAAGACGGTGCTCTGGGTGCCGGTGGGCAACACCGGCGGCGCGAACGTGAGCGCGTTCAAGCCCATGCCGATCGCCGACGAGCTGCAGCGGGTGATCACGGCCGCGCGGCGCTGAGCGTCGACCGCGATGCCCAAGCTGCTCTGGGTCGGCCTGCCGCTTCTGGTGGCGGCGGCGCTGCTCGCGGTGCAGGTGCTGCGCGGGCGGGCCCCGTCGCGGCATGCGGTCAACGTGGTGGCGAGCATGCTGCTGCTCGTCTACGTCGCGACCACGGCCGGGCTCGGCATCTACTGGGTCGCCAACCAGCAGCTGCCGGTCTTCGACTGGCACTACCTCTTCGGCTACGGCACGGTGCTGCTGGTGGCGCTGCATCTCGTGTTCAACCTGCCCATCGTGTGGCGCTTCTTCGCGCGTCGCCGAGGGGCACCCGCCGCCGGGGCAAAGGCGTCAGGCTCGCCGGGGGCGCGGCGCAAACTGCTGGCCGCGATCGGGGTGGCCGCGGCCACCGGTGCGGCCTTCGTGCTCGGCCTGCGCGGCGGCCGCAGCGAGCTCGAGATCGGGCTGCCGGGCAGTGCGACGGGCCCGTCGGCCGGCGACTCGGCGCTGGCGCTCATCGAACGTTTCCACGCCGTGTCGTCGCACTCGCGCGCGGGCGTCTTCACGCGGGCGCCGACGGTCGACTGGGGCGACGCGCCACCGCCGTTCAAGCCGGCCGGGGCCAATCCCCTGCGCCTGCCGCCCCCGGGCGTGGCGCGTGCCACGCCCTTCGACCTGGGCGCGCTGGCCGACATCCTCTGGCACACCGTGGGCGTCACCGAGAGCCGCGGCGGCCTTCATCTGCGCGCTTCGCCCTCGTCGGGCGCGCTGTTCTCGACCGAGCTGTATGTCGCGGTGCGCTCCCTGCCGGGCCTGGCCCCCGGCCTGTGGCACTACGACCCTCAGTCGCACGCGCTGTCGCCGCTGCGCGAAGCGGCGGCCGGTGCGCTGGTGGATGCGTCGGCCGACGGCCCGCTGCGTGCCGCGCCGGTGCTGGTCGTGGCCACCGCCGTGTTCCGCCGCACCGGGCGCAAGTACGGTGACCGCAGCTACCGCTACCTGCTGGCCGACCTGGGGCATGCCCTGGAGAACCTGCGCGTGGCGGCTGGCGCGCTCGGCGTGGCCACCCGTTTCGTCGCCGCGTTCGACGAGGCGCGAACGGCACGGGCCTTGGGGGTGGACGAGTCAGAAGAGGGCGTGCTCGCCATGGTGGCGCTCGGCCCCACGACGGCGCGCACGGCGGCGCTCGCGGCTCCGATCGCATCCACATCGCCGCCACGCTGGGCCGCCGCATTGCCGGCCGCCTCGGGCGCGGCGCTCGGCGTGACGGCGGCCGTGCATGCAGCCACCTCGCTGCGTGCGGCCGCCGCGCCATCGGCCATTGCGCTGCCCCCGGCCTCGCCTGCCGAGGCGGACTGGCTCCAGGTGCTCGCCCGGCGGCGCTCGGTGCGCCGATACGCCGCGGCACCGCTGCCGTTGCAGGCGCTGGCCGGCGTGCTCGCGCGCATGGTGGTGCTCGAGGGCCCGCTGCTGTCGAGCGCCGTGCGGGTGAATCTGGTGGTGCACCACGTGGCCGGCCTCGCGCCCGGCGCCTACCGCTACGAGCCGGCGCGCCATGCGCTCGTGCCGCAGCGTGCGCCGGCGGCCTCGCGCAGCGCGTCACGCGCCGCCGCGCTCGACCAGGACGTGATCGGCGATGCCGCAGTGGTGTTCGTGCTTTCGATCGACCGCGCGGCGTTTGCCGCCGACCCGCTCGGGCCGGCGCGCGGCTATCGGCACGCGTTCATCGAGGCGGGCCTGGTCGGCGAGCGGGTCTACCTCGAGGCCGGCGCGCGTGGCCTCGCAGCCTGTGGCGTCGGCGCTTTCTACGACGACGAGGCGTCAGCGCTCGTCGGGCTCGACCCGGCGCAGGAATGGGTGGTGCACTTCGCGGCGCTGGGCGTTAAGCCGTAGACGCCGACGGGGTCATGGACCCTAGGGCGTGCAGCAGCTGCCGGCCTGCGGGCGGTGTGCCGGGTCGGCCGGCGAGGCCAGGTCTTCGAGGATCGTGCAGTCGACCGAAGGCCCGCCCGCGCAGGCTGCGTCGCAGCTGCCGACGAAGGCGGCGAGGCTGGCTTCGAGCGCCTTCAGCTCGTCGAGCTTGCGACGCACCTGCGCGAGGTGCGTCGCCGCGACCTCGCGCACCTCGTTGCAGGGTCGATCGGGCGCGTCGACCAGGCCCACCAGCTCCCGCACCTGCTCGATGGAAAAACCGAAGTCGCGGCAACGGCGGATGAAGCCGAGTCGGCGCACGGTGTGCGCGTCGTAATGGCGCTGGCCGGCCTCGGTGCGGCCGGCCGGTGGGAGCAGGCCGATCTCTTCGTAGTAGCGGATGCTCGGCACGGTGCAGCCGGTCTGGCGGGCGACGAGGCCGATGGAGAGTCTGGCGTTCATGCCGCCATCCTAGGCCACCGGGTTCAGCCACCGGGGACACGGCAGGCCCCGCTGCAGCCCGAGGTCGGCTCGGCCTGCCGGCGGGCACGCCGCCGCCACCAGAGCAGGCCGCCGCCCACGGCCGCCAGCGCCAGCAAGGCGCCGCCCAGCGGGGCGAGTTCGTCAGCGCAGGCGAGCAGCGCCGATCCGGTGGCGGCCAGGGTGGCCGAGCCCGCCGTGAGCACGGCGGCGCCGCCGAGCAGCGGCACGGCGCAGCAGGCGGCACAGGCGGCGCCCAGTCCCACGGCGGCTTTCCAGGTTTTCATCTCGGATCTCCGAAGCTTGGGCACGACGCCCAGTTCGGCACGGTAGGACCTCAAGCCACTTGAGGGTCAAGCCCCCATCACTTCAGCCCCACCCACCAGCGGCGGTTGCTGCGCGGCTGCCCGACCGTCAGCACCTCGCCGATCTCGGGCGTGGCGAGCTCGAT
This sequence comes from Rhizobacter sp. J219, assembly GCF_024700055.1. Taxonomy (GTDB): domain Bacteria; phylum Pseudomonadota; class Gammaproteobacteria; order Burkholderiales; family Burkholderiaceae_C; genus Rhizobacter. Next base: position 2,052,456 of record NZ_JAJOND010000001.1, on the reverse strand, counting down.
GCCCTTGGCCGCCGACAGGTCGGCCAGGCGGTTGAGCGGGTCTTGCCAGGGGTGGAAGGCGAGGTCGAAGGTGCTGTTGTGCACCGAGTACAGCACCTTGCCGCGCAGGTCGGCGAAGGCTTGCACCGTCTCTTCGGGGGTCATGTGCACCGCGGGCCAGTAGGCGTCGTAGGCGCCGTTTTCCATCAGGGCGAGGTCGAAGCCGCCGAAGCGTTCGCCGATCTGCTTGAAGCCGCCGAAGTAGCCGGAGTCGCCGCTGTAGAAGATGCGCTGCTCGCCGATCTGGAGCGCCCACGAGGCCCACAGCGTGCGGTTGCGGTCGGTGAGGCTGCGGCCCGAGAAGTGCTGCGAGGGCGTGGCGGTGAGCTGCACGCCGGCGTGCGTGGCGCCCTGCCACCAGTCGAACTCCTGCACCCGCTCGGCCGGCACGCCCATCTCGATGAGCCGCGCCTTCACGCCCAGCGGCACGAAGTAGCGCTGCACACGCTGCGCCAGGTACTCGATGGTCGGCACGTCGAGGTGGTCGTAGTGGTCGTGCGAGAGGATCAGGCCCTCGATCGGCGGCAGCTGCTGCAGCGCAAGCGGCGGCGCATGGAAGCGCTTCGGGCCGGCGAAGCTGAACGGCGAGACCCGCTCGCCGAACACCGGGTCGATGAGCCAGAACCTGCCGCGCAGCTTGAGCAGGTGCGACGAGTGGCCGAGCCGCACCACGTGGTTGGCCTGCGGGTCGAGCGCTTCGAGCTGCGCGGTGGTGAGCGGGCGCACCGGGATCGCATCGACCGGCACGGTGCCGCTCTTGCTCGCGAAGACGAAGCGCGACCAGATCGTCCAGGTGCCGGCGCCGGGCGGGGTGTCGGGGTTGGGTGGGTTGGCGAACAGGCAGCCCTTGAATTGCGGCGAGCCGGCGTAGGGGGAGTCGCAATCGCCGCTGCTGGTGCAGCCCGCAAGGGTGAGGCCGAGGGCGAGGCAGAGGGCCACGAAGCCCGGGCGCAGAAGGGTTCTCATGCGCCCGAGTGTGCGTGAAAGGTTTTAAGGCCGGATTAGATGAGTGGTGCGGGCCGGCTGTCGCCGAAGCTCGGGTACGAGATGGCGCTGGGGGCGGCGGTGGGGCCGGCCGGCGCCGAAGCGGGGGCCGGTGCAGCGGCACCAGGCAGCAGCTCGGCCGGCGGCGCGGCGAGCAGTTCGCCCAGCTGCAGGTCGGCGCTGCGGTCCTTGGCGAACCACACGTCGGCCATCGCATGCTCGGCGCCGTCGGCGGTGGTGTAGCTTGCTACCAGGCCGAGCAGGTTGCCGTTGTCGGTCTCGCTGCCCTTGAGCGCACCGAGGTCGAGCGAGACGATGCCGAAGTCGGCCAGGCCGCGCAGTTCGCCGGCGTCGGTCTTTCCGTCCTGGTTGGCGTCGACCCAGACCTTGAGGTCGCCGAAGCGCGCGTCAGCCGCGCTGAGCCGGCCGTCGGCGTTGCTGTCTTCGAGCGCCATCGCCTCGAAGCCGTTGGCCATGCGCCGGCCGTCGGCGCTGCGAGTGGCCGAACCGAAGAGTTCGCTGCCGTCGTTGATGCGCCCGTCGCCGTTGCGGTCGAGCGCGAGCAGGCCGTCGCTGGCCGAGGCCCAGCCCACGCGGCTGACGGTGCCGGTGCCGGCGAGGTCGAAGTTCACGCCGTCGGCCGCCGCGGTGGTGCGCACGCCGTTGCCGTCGAGGTCGAGCACGATGGGCGTGGCGGCGAAGAGGGCGTCGATCTGCGCGTTCGACATCACGGTCAGGTCTTCGGCCTCGAAGGCGGCGATCTGCGTCATGTCCATCGCCGCGATGTCGGCCGTCTCCAGCGCGGTGACCTGTGTGGTGGTGAGGGCCACGATCTGGTCGGCCGTCAGCCCGGCCACAGCGGCGGTGGAGATGGCGGCGATCTGGGCATTGCTGAGCAGCGAGATCTGCTCGGTGCTCATGCCGTTGATGTGCACGGCCGACAGCGAGTTGATGGCCTGCGTGGACAGCGCGCGGAGGTCTTCGGGTTCGAGCGCTGCGAACTGCCCGGCCGACAAGCCCGCCACCTGCATGCTGGTGAGCGCGGCGAAATGCTGCGTGGTCAGCGCGTTGAGGTCTTCCTGGTCCATCGCGGCGATCTGCGACGAGCTGAACGAGGCGACCTGGCTGGTGGTGAGCGCCGCGTAGTGCTGCGTGCCGAGGAAGAGCAGCTGCGTGGGCGAGAAGGCCTGCAGCGCCTGCGTGCTGAGGGCGCGCAGGTCGTCGGTTTCAAGGCTTGCCACCTGGTCGAGCGTGAGTGCGCCGATCTGGGTGGTGGTGAGCGCGCGGAACTGGTTCGTGCCGAGGGCGTTGAGGTCTTGCGTTTCCAGCAGCGCCACCTGGGTGGGCGTGAGCACGGCCACCTGGGCGGTGTTGAGCGCGGCGAACTGCTCGGTGGTGAGCGCGTTGAGCACGCTCGGGTCGAGCCCGGCCACCTGCGCCGTCGAGAACGATGCGATCTGCTGCGTGGACAGCGCGGCGATCTGGTCGAGGTTGAGCACCGAGAAGTGGTCGGTGGTCCAGCCGCGCAGCGCGGCCGTGCTCAGGGCCTGCAGGTCGGCTGTCTCCAGGCCCGCGATCTGGCCGAGGGTGAAGGCCGAGGTCTGCGCGGTGGTGAAGGCGGCGAAGTGCTCGGTGCCCATCGCGTTGAAGTCGAGCGCGCTCAGCGACTGCAGCTGGCTGGAGCTGATGGCCGCCGCCTGCTGGGTGGTGAGGGTGGCGAAGTGCTGGGTGTCGAGCGCGTCGAACTGCGCCGGCGACAGCGCCCGCAGCGCCGTCGTGCTGAGGGAGCGCAGGTCGTTGGTCTCGAGGTTGGCGATCTGGTCGAGCGTGAGCGCGCCGATCTGCGCCGTGGTGAGCGAGCGGAACTGCGCGGTGGTGAGGGCGTTGAGGTCCTGCGTCTCCATCGCCGCGATCTGCGCGGTGGTGAGCGCCATCACCTGCGTGCTGGTGAGCGCGCCGAGCTGCGCCGAGCTGAGGGCGCCCAGGTCTTCCGGCAACAGCCCCGTGATCTGCGCGGTGGTGAGCGAGGTGAGCTGCGCGGTGCTGAGCGACTCGATCTGGTCGGAGCCGAGCGCGGCGAGCTGCTCGGTCGACCACGCGCGCACGCCGGCGGTGCTGATGGCGCGCAGGTCCTGCGTCTCCAGCGCGGCGATCTGGTCGGTGGTGAAGGCGCGCACCTGGTTGGAGTTGAAGGCGGCGAAGTGCGCGCTGCTGAAGGCGTTGAGGTCGCTGGGCGCGAGGCCCGCGATCATCTGCGTGCTGAACGAGGCGATCTGCGCGGTGGAGAGCGAGGCCCGCTGCAGCGGCGTGAGCGAGTTGATCTGCTCGGCCGTCATCGCGTTGAGCACGGGCAGGCTGATGGCCTGCAGATCCTGCGTCGAGAGGGTGGGCAGCTGGTCGGTGGTGAGCGCCACGATCTGGCTGCTCGTGATGGCGGCGAACTGCTCGCTGGTGAGCGCGTTGAGGTCGACGGTGTCCAGGCTCGCCAGCTGGGCGTTGGTGAGCGAGCGGATCTGGGTGGTGGTCAGCGCGGCCATCTGGTCGCTGCTGAAGCCGGCGATCTGGTCGGTGCTGAGCGACTGCAGCACCGCGGTGGAGAAGCCCCGCACGTCGGCGGTTTCGAGGGCGCCGATCTGGTCGCTCGTCATCGCGCCGAGCTGGGCCGAGGTGAGGCCGGCCACCTGGGCGCTGGTGAGGGCGCGTACGTCGGCCGTCTCCAGCGCAGCGATCTGGGTGCTGGTGAGCGCGCCCATCTGGGCGCTGGTCAGCGATGCGATCTGCATCGTGGTGAGCGCCGCGATCTGGTCGGTGCTGAGCAGCTGCAGCATGCCGGAGGAGATGGCGCGTAGGTCCTGCGTTTCGAGAGCGCCGATCTGGGTGCCCGAGAGTGCGGCCACCTGGTCGATGGTGAGCGCGGCGGTCTGCGCCGTGGTGAGCGCCGCCACGTCCTGCGTTTCGAGCGCGGCCACCTGCAGGGTGGTGAGGCCTCGGATCTGGTTGTTGGTCAGCGCTGCGATGTGGGCGGTGCCGAGCGCGGCCATCTGGCCGGCGTTGAAGGCCGCCACCGCGTCGACCGAGATGGCGCGCAGGTCCTGCGTCTCCAGCGTGGCGACCTGGTCGGTGCGCATGGCGCTGACCTGGCCGATGTTCATGGCCGCGAATTGCGCGGTACCCAGGGCCCGCAGGTCCTGCGTTTCGAGCGCGGCGATGCGGTCGGTGGTGAGCGAAGCCACGTGCAGGGTGGTGAGCGCCGCAAACTGCTGCGTCGTCATCACGTTCAGCTCGTCGGTGGTGAGCGTGGCCAGCTGCTGCGTGGTCATCACCGCCACCTGCGCGGTGGTGAGCGCGGCGATCTGGGCGGTCGACAGGGCCGCGATCTGCGTCGTCGACATCGTGGGGATCGCATCGGTGGAGATGCCCACGATGCGCGAGGTGGCGATCAGCCCGATCTGGTCGGTGGTGAGCGCACCGATCTGCGCCGACGACATGCCGCGGAAGTCGGCCGACTCCAGCGCACGGAAGTCCTGCGTCTCCAGCGCTGCCATCTGCACCGGCGTGATGGCGCCCGTCTGGGTGACGGTGAGCATGGCGAACTGCGAGACGGTCAGCGCATTCAGCTCGTCGGTCGTCATCGCGGCGATCTGCGATGGCGTCAGCGCGCGCACCTGTTCATCGGTGAGGGCGTACGGCGAATTGCTTCCGCCGCCACCATTGCCGCCCGTGCCGCCGTTGCCGGTGGTGGCGGAGGTGTCGAACGAACTCCAGCGCGTGACCTTGGACCGGAGTGCGTAGTACACCCAGGTGCCGGTCAGGATCTTGCCGAGCGAGAACTTCATGAACGGCTGCCGGGCGGTAGTCGTCGATGGATGACCTCACCCGGCACACCCACCCGGTGGGGCAGGTGTGCCGGTGTGTCGGTCATGGCGGTCAGATCAGCGGCAGGTTGCGGTTGTCGTCCGGCAGCAGGCTGTTGTCGATCGCACCGGTGCCCGCGTCGCGGGTGGCGGCCGGCGCAGGCGCTGCGGCAGGCGCAGCACCCGGCAGGACGTCGCTCGGTGCGGCGGCCAGCAGCTCGTCGAGCTTCGGCGCATCCTTCGAGAACCACACGTCGGCCATGGCGTGTTGTGCGCCGTCGGCGGTGGTGTAGCTCGAGGTGATGCCGAGCAGGTTGCCGTTGTCGACTTCCGTTCCGGCCAGGCCGTTCAGGTCGAGCGAGACGATGCCGAAGTCGGCCAGGCCGCGCAGTTCGCCTTCATCGGTCTTGCCGTCCTGGTTCGCATCCACCCAGAGGCGCAGCTCGTTGAAGCGTGCGTCTTCGGCGGAGAGCTTGCCGTCGGCGTTGCTGTCCTCGATCTTCATGGCCTCGTAACCGTTGCCGGCGCGGGTGCCATCGGCCTTCTGCGTGGCCACACCGAAGGTTCCAGTGCCGTCGGTGATCTTGCCGTCGCCGTTGCGGTCCATGACCAGCAGGCCGTCGCTTGCGCCGACCCAGCCGACCTTGCCCGCGTTGCCGGTGCCGTTGAGGTCGAAGTTGACGCCGTTGGCAGCCGCCGTGGTGCTCACGCCGTTGCCGTCGAGGTCGAGCACGATCGGCGAGGCGGCGAAGAACGCGTCGAGCTGCGCTGCCGTCATGCGGCCGATGTCCTGCGACTCGAAGGCCGCGACCTGGGTCATGTCCATCGCCGCGATGTCGGCCGTTTCCAGGCCGGCGATCTGGTCGGTGGTCAGGGCCACGATCTGGTCGGTCGTCAGCGACGTGATCTGCGCGGTGGTGAAGCCGGCGATCTGGGCGTTGGTCAGGGCCGCAAAGTTCGCGGTGCTGATGGCGCCGATCTGGTCGCTGTCGAGCTGCTGCAGGCCGGCCACCGAGATGGCGCGGATGTCAGCCGATTGCAGGTTGCCGATCTGCTCGGTCGTCAGGGCGTTGACCTGCGAAGTGGTCATCACCAGGAACTGCGAGGCCGTCAGCGAGTTCAGGTCATCACTGGCCAGTGCGGCGATCTGGTCGCTCGTGAACTGGTTGATCGATCCGCCAAGCTGCTGGAACTGATCGGACGTCAGCTCGGCAAGCTGGGCGTCGGTCAGCGAGCGCAGCTGGGCGCCGGACAGGGCCCGCAGGTCGTTGGTCTCGATCGCCGACATCTGATCGGTCGTGAAGCCCTGCAGCTGGTCGGTCGACAGCGCGGCGTAGTGCGCGGTGGTCATCGCGGCCACGTCGGCGGTCGACATTGACGCGATCTGGTCGGTGGTCAGCGAGCGGATCTGCGCCGTGGTGAAGGCACCGATCTGATGGCTGCCGAGCGCGCCCAGGTCTTCGGTCGTGAGCGTGCTCACCTGGTCGGTGGTCAGCGCGGCGACCTGCTGCGTGCCCAGGGCACCGATCTGGTCGGAGCCGAGTGCGGCGAGCTGGTCGGAGTCGAGCGCACGGATCGCGGCCGTGGTGATCGCACGCAGGTCGTCGGTCTGCAGGCCGCCGAGTTGGTCGGTGGTCAGCGACTCGACCTGTGCCGAGCTGAGCGCCGCGAAGTGCGCGGTGCCGAGGGCGTTCAGGTCCTGTGTGGCCAGCGTGGGCAACTGGTCGGTCGTGAGCGCCATCACCTGGGCGTTGGTCAGCGCGCCGATCTGGTCGCTGCTCATCGCGGCGAACTGGTCGGAGTCGAGCTGGCGGATGCCGGCGGTGCTGATCGCACGCAGGTCGGCCGTCTCAAGCGCTGCCATCTGGTCGCTGGTCAGCGCACTGACCTGGTCGGACGTGAGCGCAGCGGCCTGGGCAGTGGTGAGCGCCACGATGTCGGCGGTCTCCATCGTGCCGATCTGGTCGGTGGTGATGGCGGCGATCTGGGCCGTGGTCAGACGCGGGATCTGATCCGAGGTCAGCGCATTCAGGTCATCGCTGCCGAGGGTGGCGATCTGCGAAGTGGTGAGCGACGAGACCTGAGCCGAGGTCAGCGCACCGATCTGGTCGGAGCCGAGGGCGGCGAGCTGGTCGCTGCTCAGGGCACGCAGGGTGTTGCTGCTCAGGGCGCGCAGGTCGACGCTCTGCAGGCCGGCCAGGTGGTCGGTCGTCAGGCCCGCGGCTTGCGCGGCGGTGAGGCCGGCGAAGTGCTGGGTGCCGAGTGCGTTCAGGTCTTGCGTGGCCAGCGTGTTGATCTGGTCGGAGGTCAGCGCCGCCGTCTGGGCCGTGGTCAGGGCACCCATCTGGTCGCTGCTCAGCGAGGCAAGCTGGTCGCTCGTCAGGCCCTGGATGCCCGCGGTCGAGATCGCACGCAGGTCGTTGGTCTCCAGCGCGGCCAGGTGGTCGGTGGTGAGCACGCCGATCTGCGACGCCTTGAGGGCGGCAGCCTGGGCCGTCGTCAGGGCCACGATGTCGGCGGTCTCCATCGTGCCGATCTGGTCGGTGGTGATGGCGGCGATCTGGGCCGTGGTCAGGCGCGGGATCTGGTCGGACGTGAAGGCGTTCAGGTCATCGCTGCCGAGGCGGGCGATCTGGTCGGTGGTGAACGACGAGACCTGAGCCGAGGTCAGCGCACCGATCTGGTCGGAGCCGAGAGCGGCGAGCTGGTCGCTGCTCAGGGCGCGCAGGGTGTTGCTGCTCAGGGCGCGCAGGTCGACGCTCTGCAGGCCGGCCATCTGGTCGGTCGTCAGGCCGGCCGCCTGGGCTGCAGTCAGGCCAGCGAAGTGCTGGGTGCCGAGTGCGTTCAGGTCTTGCGTGGCCAGCGTGTTGATCTGGTCCGAGGTCAGCGCGGCCGTCTGGGCCGTGGTGAAGGCACCGATCTGGTCGCTGCTCAGAGCGCCCAGTTGATCCGAGGTCAGGCCACGGACCGCAGCCGTGCTCAGGGCACGCAGGTCGTTCGTCTCGAAGGCGGCGACCTGGTCGCTGGTCATCGCGGCGACTTGCGAGGCCTTGAGGGCAGCGGCTTGTGCGGTCGACAGAGCGGCGATGTCAGCCGTCTCCATCGTCGGCACCTGGTCGGTGGTGATGGCACCGATCTGCGCGGTCGTCAGACGCGGGATCTGATCCGAGGTCAGCGCATTCAGGTCGTCGCTGCCGAGGGTGGCGATCTGGGCGGTGGTCAGCGACGAGACCTGGGCCGAGGTCAGCGCACCGATCTGGTCAGAGCCGAGGGCGGCGAGTTGGTCGCTGCTCAGGGCGCGCAGGGTGTTGCTGCTCAGGGCGCGCAGGTCGACGCTCTGCAGGCCAGCCATCTGGTCGCTCGTCAGGCCCGCAGCTTGCGCGGCGGTGAGGCCAGCGAAGTGCTGGGTGCCGAGTGCGTTCAGGTCTTGCGTGGCGAGCGTGTTGATCTGGTCCGAGGTCAGCGCGGCCGTCTGGGCCGTGGTGAAGGCACCGATCTGGTCGCTGCTCAGAGCGCCCAGTTGATCCGAGGTCAGGCCACGGACCGCAGCCGTGCTCAGGGCACGCAGGTCGTTCGTCTCGAAGGCGGCAACCTGGTCGCTGGTCATCGCGGCGACTTGCGAGGCCTTGAGGGCAGCGGCTTGTGCGGTCGAGAGAGCGGCGATGTCAGCCGTCTCCATTGTCGGCACCTGGTCGGTGGTGATGGCACCGATCTGCGCGGTCGTCAGACGCGGGATCTGGTCGGACGTGAAGGCGTTCAGGTCATCGCTGCCGAGGCGGGCGATCTGGTCGGTGGTGAACGACGAGACCTGAGCCGAGGTCAGCGCACCGATCTGGTCGGAGCCGAGAGCGGCGAGCTGGTCGCTGCTCAGGGCGCGCAGGGTGTTGCTGCTCAGGGCGCGCAGGTCGACGCTCTGCAGGCCGGCCATCTGGTCGGTCGTCAGGCCGGCCGCCTGGGCTGCAGTCAGGCCAGCGAAGTGCTGGGTGCCGAGTGCGTTCAGGTCTTGCGTGGCCAGCGTGTTGATCTGGTCCGAGGTCAGCGCGGCCGTCTGGGCCGTGGTGAAGGCACCGATCTGGTCGCTGCTCAGAGCGCCCAGTTGATCCGAGGTCAGGCCACGGACCGCAGCCGTGCTCAGGGCACGCAGGTCGTTCGTCTCGAAGGCGGCGACCTGGTCGCTGGTCATCGCGGCGACTTGCGAGGCCTTGAGGGCAGCGGCTTGTGCGGTCGACAGAGCGGCGATGTCAGCCGTCTCCATCGTCGGCACCTGGTCGGTCGTGATCGCGCCGATCTGCGCGGTCGTCAGACGCGGGATCTGGTCGGACGTGAAGGCGTTCAGGTCATCGCTCGTCAGGCGGGAGATCTGGTCGGTGGTGAACGACGAGACCTGAGCCGAGGTCAGAGCACCGATCTGGTCGGAGCCGAGGGCGGCGAGCTGGTCGCTGCTCAGGGCACGCAGGGTGCTGCTGCTCAGGGCGCGGAGGTCGACGCTCTGCAGGCCGGCCATCTGGTCGCTCGTCAGGCCCGCGGCTTGCGCGGCGGTGAGGCCAGCGAAGTGCTGGGTGCCGAGTGCGTTCAGGTCTTGCGTGGCGAGCGTGTTGATCTGGTCGGAGGTCAGCGCGGCGGTCTGGGCCGTGGTGAGGGCACCGATCTGGTCGCTGCTGAGTGCGCCGAGCTGGTCAGAGGTCAGGCCGCGGACAGCAGCCGTGCTCAGGGCACGCAGGTCGTTCGTCTCGAAGGCGGCAACCTGGTCGCTCGTCATCGCGGCGACTTGCGAGGCCTTGAGGGCAGCGGCTTGTGCGGTCGACAGGGCGGCGATGTCAGCCGTCTCCATCGTCGGCACCTGGTCGGTGGTGATCGCACCGATCTGAGCGGTGGTCAGACGCGGGATCTGATCCGAGGTCAGCGCGTTGAGGTCATCGCTGCCGAGGGTGGCGATCTGCGCGGTGGTCAGCGACGAGACCTGAGCCGAGGTCAGCGCACCGATCTGGTCGGAGCCGAGTGCGGCGAGCTGGTCGCTGCTCAGGGCGCGCAGGGTGTTGCTGCTCAGGGCACGCAGGTCGACGCTCTGCAGGCTGGCCATCTGGTCGGTCGTCAGACCGGCCGCCTGGGCGCCAGTCAGGCCAGCGAAGTGCTGGGTGCCGAGCGCGTTCAGGTCCTGCGTGGCCAGCGTGTTGATCTGGTCGGAGGTCAGCGCGGCCGTCTGGGCCGTGGTGAGGGCACCGATCTGATCGCTGCTGAGTGCGCCGAGCTGGTCAGAGGTCAGGCCACGCACCGCAGCGGTCGACAGTGCCCGCAGGTCATTCGTCTCGAAGGCGGCGACCTGGTCGCTCGTCATCGCGGCAACTTGCGAAGCCTTCAGGGCGGCAGCCTGCGCGGTCGACAGGGCGGCGATGTCAGCCGTCTCCATCGTCGGCACCTGGTCGGTGGTGATCGCGCCGATCTGGGCCGTGGTCAGACGCGGGATCTGATCCGAGGTCAGCGCGTTGAGGTCATCGCTGCCGAGGGTGGCGATCTGCGCGGTGGTGAGCGACGAGACCTGGGCGCTGGTCAGCGCACCGATCTGGTCGGAGCCGAGAGCGGCGAGCTGGTCGCTGCTCAGGGCACGCAGGGTGTTGCTGCTCAGGGCGCGCAGGTCAACGCTCTGCAGGCCGGCCATCTGGTCGGTCGTGAGACCGGCCGCCTGGGCTGCAGTCAGGCCAGCGAAGTGCTGGGTGCCGAGTGCGTTCAGGTCCTGCGTGGCCAGCGTGTTGATCTGGTCGGAGGTCAGCGCAGCCGTCTGGGCCGTGGTGAGGGCACCGATCTGGTCGCTGCTGAGTGCACCGAGCTGGTCGCTCGTCAGGCCACGCACTGCTGCGGTCGACAGGGCACGCAGGTCGTTCGTCTCGAAGGCGGCGACCTGGTCGCTCGTCATCGCGGCGACTTGCGAAGCCTTGAGGGCCGCGGCTTGTGCGGTCGACAGGGCGGCGATGTCAGCCGTCTCCATCGTGGGCACCTGGTCGGTGGTGATGGCACCGATCTGAGCCGTGGTCAGACGCGGGATCTGGTCAGACGTGAAGGCGTTCAGGTCATCGCTGGTCAACCCGGCGATCTGGTCGGTGCTCAGCGAGACGACCTGGGCCGAGGTCAGCGCGGCCACCTGGTTGGTCGTCAGCGCGGCGAGCTGGTCGCTGTCGAGCGCGCGGATGCCGGCGGTCGAGATGGCACGCAGGTCATCGCTTTGCAGGTTGGCGACCTGGTCGGTGGTCAGCGCGCCGACCTGGGCGCTGGTCAGCGACGCGAAGTGCTGGGTGCCGAGCGAATTCAGGTCGTTGGTGGTCAGGTTCTCGAATTGCGGCTGGGCCGTCAGGGCCGCCACCTGGCCGGTGGTCAGGGCGCCGAACTGGTCGCTGCTCAGGGCATTGATCTGGTCGGTGCTGAGGTTGCGCAGCGCGGCCGTGGACATGGCGCGCAGGTCGTTCGTCTCCAGCGCGGCGATGTGGTCGGTGGTGAAGGCGCCGACCTGGTCGCTGTTGAGCGCGGCCACCTGGGCGGTGCTGAGGGCCACCACGTCGGCGGTGGTCATGGTGCCGATCTGGTCGGTCGTGATCGCACCGATCTGAGCGGTGGTCAGACGCGGGATCTGATCCGAGGTCAGCGCATTCAGGTCATCGCTGCCGAGGGTGGCGATCTGTGCCGTGGTCAGCGACGAGACCTGAGCCGAGGTCAGCGCACCGATCTGGTCGGAGCCGAGGGCGGCGAGCTGGTCGCTGCTCAGGGCACGCAGGGTGTTGGAAGAGATCGCACGCAGGTCGTTCGATTCGAGGCCTGCGATGTGGTCAGAGCTGAGGCCAGCGGCCTGCGCGGCGGTGAGGCCGGCGAAGTGCTGGGTGCCGAGGGCGTTCAGGTCTTGCGTGGCCAGCGTGTTGATCTGGTCAGAGGTCAGCGCCGAGGTCTGGGCCGTGGTGAAGGCGCCGATCTGGTCGCTGCTCAGTGCGCCCAGTTGATCCGAGGTCAGGCCGCGGACAGCAGCGGTCGACAGGGCCCGCAGGTCGTTCGTCTCGAAGGCGGCCACTTGGTCGCTGGTCATCGCGGCAACTTGCGAAGCCTTCAGGGCAGCGGCTTGTGCGGTCGTCAGAGCGGCAATGTCAGCCGTCTCCATCGTCGGCACCTGGTCGGTGGTGATCGCACCGATCTGAGCGGTGGTCAGACGCGGGATCTGATCCGAGGTCAGCGCATTCAGGTCATCGCTGCCGAGGGTGGCGATCTGCGCGGTGGTCAGCGACGAGACCTGAGCCGAGGTCAGCGCACCGATCTGGTCGGAGCCGAGGGCGGCGAGCTGGTCGCTGCTCAGGGCACGCAGGGTGTTGCTGCTCAGGGCACGCAGGTCGCTGGATTCGAGACCGGCCATCTGGTCGGTCGTGAGACCGGCCGCCTGGGCGGCGGTCAGGCCGGCGAAGTGCTGGGTGCCGAGCGCGTTCAGGTCTTGCGTGGCGAGCGTGTTGATCTGGTCGGAGGTCAGAGCCGAGGTCTGGGCCGTGGTGAAGGCACCGATCTGGTCGCTGCTGAGTGCGCCGAGCTGGTCAGAGGTCAGGCCGCGGACAGCGGCGGTCGACAGGGCCCGCAGGTCGTTCGTCTCGAAGGCGGCAACCTGGTCGCTGGTCATCGCGGCGACTTGCGAGGCCTTGAGGGCGGCAGCTTGTGCGGTCGAGAGAGCGGCGATGTCGGCCGTCTCCATCGTGGGCACCTGGTCGGTGGTGATGGCACCGATCTGAGCCGTGGTCAGACGCGGGATCTGGTCGGACGTGAAGGCGTTCAGGTCATCGCTGCCGAGGCGGGCGATCTGGTCGGTGGTGAGCGACGAGACCTGGGCGCTGGTGAGCGCACCGATCTGGTCGGAGCCGAGTGCGGCGAGCTGGTCGCTGTTCAGGGCGCGCAGCGTGTTGCTGCTCAGGGCACGCAGGTCGCTGGATTCGAGACCGGCCAACTGGTCGGTTGTGAGACCGGCCGCCTGGGCGGCGGTCAGGCCAGCGAAGTGCTGGGTGCCGAGCGCGTTCAGGTCTTGCGTGGCGAGCGTGTTGATCTGGTCAGAGGTCAGCGCCGAGGTCTGGGCCGTGGTGAAGGCACCGATCTGGTCGCTGCTGAGTGCACCGAGCTGGTCAGAGGTCAGGCCACGCACCGCAGCGGTCGACAGGGCACGCAGGTCATTCGTCTCGAAGGCGGCCACTTGGTCGCTCGTCATCGCGGCAACTTGCGAAGCCTTCAGGGCGGCAGCCTGCGCGGTCGACAGGGCGGCGATGTCAGCCGTCTCCATCGTCGGCACCTGGTCGGTCGTGATCGCGCCGATCTGGGACGTGGTCAGACGCGGGATCTGATCCGAGGTCAGCGCATTCAGGTCGTCGCTGCCGAGGGTGGCGATCTGGGCGGTGGTCAGCGACGAGACCTGGGCCGAGGTCAGCGCACCGATCTGGTCGGAGCCGAGAGCGGCGAGTTGGTCGCTGCTCAGGGCACGCAGGGTGTTGGAAGAGATCGCACGCAGGTCGTTCGATTCGAGGCCTGCGATGTGGTCAGAGCTGAGGCCAGCGGCCTGCGCGGCGGTGAGGCCGGCGAAGTGCTGGGTGCCGAGGGCGTTCAGGTCTTGCGTGGCGAGCGTGTTGATCTGGTCCGAGGTCAGCGCGGCCGTCTGGGCCGTGGTGAAGGCACCGATCTGGTCGCTGCTCAGAGCGCCCAGTTGATCCGAGGTCAGGCCGCGGACAGCAGCGGTCGACAGGGCCCGCAGGTCGTTCGTCTCGAAGGCGGCCACTTGGTCGCTGGTCATCGCGGCAACTTGCGAAGCCTTCAGGGCAGCGGCTTGCGCGGTCGTCAGAGCGGCAATGTCAGCCGTCTCCATCGTCGGCACCTGGTCGGTGGTGATCGCGGCGACCTGAGCGGTGGTCAGGCGCGGGATCTGGTCGGACGTGAAGGCGTTCAGGTCATCGCTGCTCAGGCGGGCGATCTGGTCGGTCGTGAGCGACGAGACCTGGGCCGAGGTCAGCGCAGCGATCTGGTTGGAGCCGAGGGCGTCGAGCTGGTCGCTGGTGAGCGCGCGCAGGCCGGAGGTGGTGATGGCGCGGACGTCGTCCGACTGCAGGTTCGCCAGCTGGTCGGACGTGAGCGAACGCAGCTGCTGCGAGGTCATCGTCGCGAAGTGCTGCGTGCTGAGTGCGTTGAGGTCTTGCGTGGCCAGCGTGGGCAGCTGGTCGCTGGTGAGGCTGCTGACCTGGCCGGTGGTCAGCGATTCGACTTGCTCGCTCGACAGGGCGGCCAGCTGGTCGCTGTTGAGCGTGCGGACGGCGTTGGTCGTCAGCGCGCGCAGATCGGCGGTCTGGAACGCCCCCATGTGGTCGCTGCTGAGGGCCGTGATGCCCAGCGTGGAAATGGCCGCCACCTGCGCAGACGTGAGCGCCACGATCTGGTCGGTGCTGAACGCCGCCCAGTCTTCGGTCGTCAGTCCTGAGATCGTCCGGGTTGACAGGCCGGCGATTTGCTGGGTGCTCAGGGCGGTGATGATGGTGGCCATTGTGGGTTCCTGTTCGGTTTTCCGGTCTGCGGTCGAGGTTTGAACCTGGGTCGCGGCGCTGGGATGAGGAAGGTTTGTTGTCCGTCGGTTGTTGTTTCGTGGTGGAGGAGGCTCAAGGTCCGGACACGACAGCACCGGTCACGGGACGCCTTCTCTTCCCAGTCCGTCGGAATATCGGTGACCTCCCCCCGGACTTAAGGGGGATTTGCGGCCCATAGCCGGCGTAGTTCTCGGTGCACGACAGTGCTGACGGGATGCGCGAGACATCCGTCACGGATGACCCGCTGAAACGACACAGGCCCCGCCGTTGCCGGCGGGGCCTGTGCGTTGCGATGTCGTGAAACCGTTCGCGTTCTCTATATAGAAGGGGCGGCGGCGCCGCGAAGGGTCAACCGTGGCGGGCCGCGAAATCCTTCATGTATTCGGCCAGCACCTGCACGCCCTCGATGGGCATGGCGTTGTAGATCGAGGCACGGATGCCGCCCACCGAGCTGTGGCCCTTGAGCTGCACCATGCCGCGCTCTTGCGCGCCCTTCAGGAAGGCGGTGGTCAGCTCTTCGGTGGGCAGGGTGAAAGGCACGTTCATCAGCGAACGATCGCTGCGCGCGACGGGGCTCGTGTAGAACGGCGTGGCGTCGAGCAGGTCGTACAGCAGTGCGGCCTTCTTGCGGTTGTGCGCTTCCATCGCGGCGAGACCGCCCTGTTCCTTGAGCCACTGGTACACCAGCCCGGCGATGTAGATCGCGTAGGTGGGCGGGGTGTTGAGCATGGAGTCGTTGTCGGCCTGCTGCTTGAAGTCGAAGGCATTCGGCGTGATGGGCAGGGCACGGCCGAGCAGGTCGTCGCGCACGAGCACAAGCGTCATGCCCGAAGGGCCCATGTTCTTCTGCGCGCCGGCGAAGATGAGGCCGTAGCGGCTCACGTCGATGGGGCGCGAGAGGATGTCGGAGGACATGTCGGCCACGATTGGCACGTCGCCGGTGTCAGGCACCCAGTGGTATTGCACGCCGCCGATGGTCTCGTTGCTGCAGATGTGCACGTAGGCAGCCTCGGGGTCGAGCTTCCAGGTGTCGCGCGGCGGGATGCAGGTGAAGTGCTGCGGCTCGCTGGTCGCGGCCTCGTTCGCGCGGGCGTACTTCTTGGCTTCCTTGAGCGACTTGCTGGCCCATGAGCCGGTGTTGATGACGTCGATGCTCTTCTTGTTGCCTAGCAGGTTCATCGGAATGATGCCGTTCATGCCGACACCGCCGCCCTGCAGGAAGAGGATCTTGTAGTTGCTTGGCAGGTTCAGCAGCTCGGCGAGATCGGCCTTGGCCTGCGCCAGGATCGACATGAACTCCTTGCCGCGGTGGCTCATCTCCATCACCGACATGCCCGAGCCGTGCCAGTCGAGCATCTCGTCGGCGGCTTGGCGGAGCACGGATTCGGGGAGGACGGCGGGGCCGGCGCTGAAGTTGTAGGCGCGAGTCATGTCTGCGTTTTCGAAATTGCCTGCGAGGGCGGGAAGCTTAGCCGATGGTGTTCGGGGTGCTGCGATACAGATTCTGTGGTTTTGCGGGGGCACAGGGCCGGAGCGGCACGTCGGGCCTGGGGTGAGGGGCTCCGTTCATGTCCTCCTTCATCGACCCTCCCGGGTCGATGAATTCCCCCTTCACTTCACTGCGCCCCTCACCCCAGGCCCGATGTGCGAGACGCAATGCCCATTCAGAAAGAGCTTGGTGGTGTCGGCGCGGGGAGTGGGGGTGTCGCACGGAGCGAAGTAAGGGGGGAGCCTCCGATCACGGGAGTGATCGGAGGCGGAGGACATGAGCGTAGTGCGACACCCCCGCTCCCCGCGCACGCTCAGAACGTGCCCTGTTAGATTCCAAGCCCATGACTGACATGAGCTTCTTCTGGCACGACTACGAAACCTTCGGTCGTGTGCCGCGCCGCGACCGGCCCTCGCAATTCGCCGGTGTGCGCACCGACGCCGATCTGAACGAGATCGGTGAGCCGGTGATGGTGTATTGCCAGCCTGCGCCCGACTACCTGCCCGACCCCGAGTCGTGCCTTCTCACCGGCATCTTGCCGCAGGTGTGTCTCGCGCAAGGCCTGCCCGAGCATGCGTTCGCCGGCCTCATCGAGAAGGAACTTGCCACGCCCGGCACCATCGGCGTGGGCTACAACTCCATCCGCTTCGACGACGAGGTGACGCGCCACCTCTTCTGGCGCAACCTCATCGACCCCTATGCCCGCGAGTGGCAGAACGAATGCGGCCGCTGGGACCTGCTCGACGTGGTGCGCACCACCTGGGCGCTGCGGCCCGAAGGCATCGAGTGGCCGAAGCATGACGATGGGCGCCCCTCGTTCAAGCTCGAACACCTCACCCGCGCCAACGGCCTGCTGCACGAAGCGGCGCACGATGCGCTGTCTGACGTGCGCGCGACGATCGCCGTGGCCAAGCTCATCAAGACGCGCCAGCCCAAGCTGTGGGACTTCTGCCTGCGCCTGCGCCGCAAGGACGAAGTGATCCGCGAGATGGGCGTGGGCCGGCCCTTCCTGCACATCTCGGGCATGTATGGCGTGGAGCGTGGCTGCATGGCGCTCGTGTGGCCGCTGGCGCCGCACCCCACCAACAAGAATGAAGTCATCGTGTGGGACCTGGCTTCCGACCCGGCCGAGCTGTTCGAACTCGACGTCGAGACGATGCGGCAGCGCATGTTCAGCCGCAGCGACGACCTGCCCGAGGGCGTGACGCGCCTGCCGATCAAGACCATCCACATCAACAAGTCGCCCATCGTGGTGGGCAACCTCAAGACGCTGACCGATGCGGTTGCGGCCAAATGGGGCATCGACATGGCGCTCGGCCTGCGGCATGCCGAGGTGTGCGGCCAGAAAGGCCAGTTGCTCGCCGGCATGTGGCCGGCGGTGTTCGAGCGGCCGGCGATGGACGGCACGCCCGACGTCGACGAAGACCTCTACGGTGGCTTCGTCGGCAACGAAGACCGCCGCACCCTGCAGCGCCTGCGCACGCTCACGCCCGAGCAGCTGGCCGAGAAGCGCCCGGTGTTTGCCGACAAGCGGCTCGACGAGATCCTGTTCCGCTATCGTGCCCGCAACTTCCCGCACACGCTGAACGACGCCGAGCAGCTGCAATGGCGGGAACACTGCGCCCACAAGCTGCACGATGGCGCCGGCGGCGCGCTCACCCTCGATGCCTTCTTCGAGCGCATCGACGAGCTGGAGCAGACGGCCGATGAGCGTGGCCAGGACATCCTCGGTGCGCTTGTCGACTACGCGACCGAGATCGCGCCCGAGCGCGACTGACTCTTTCACTCACCCACACGGAGGTGGCGGCATGTCGTGGCAAGCATCGTTTCAAGGGCGGGCCCGTCTCCCGCTCGGCATGGCACTCGTCGCGGTGGTGGCGGGGTGCGGCAGCGTACAGAACGTTCCGATCCGCGACCGCGAGTCGGCCGCTGGCAGTGTGCGCGCCACCTTCCATGGCACGTCGGGCACGCGGCCTTCCGGCCCGGGCGTCGAGGTGGGCTACGAGCACTACACCGCGAAAGACACCCAGGTGCTGGGCGTGGGCGAGTCGGTGCTGCTCGATGGCGGCAGCTTCTTCGGCCTCGACACGCTGCGGCACAAGGCCAAGATGCAGTACGGCTACATCGCCTACAACCACCGCTTGCGCTTCGGCGATCACTTCGAGCTGGAGCCCTTCATCGGCGCGGCACGCGTGCAGCTGAAGCTGCGCACCACGCCCAACAGTGGCGTCACCACCACCACGTTGAACGACAGCGACACCGGGTTCATCGGCGGCGTGACGCCGCGCTGGCGATTCAACGACCGGGTGGCGGTGGAGGCGCGGCTGAGCTACCTCCACACCTCGGCCTGGGCCTCGGGCAGCACCTACGAGGCGGCACTCGTGCTCAGCCCGCTGCCGCAGGTGGCGCTGCGGCTCGGGTATTCCGACCGGCGGCACGACATCGAGCCGCTGGTGCCGGGCGCAGCATCCGAGGTCAACATCCGCGCCCGTGGGCCGATGGCCACGCTGCAGTTCGGCTTCTGACCGCGCGCCGTTTGTAGCGACTTGGCCCGGGCTTGTACCGAGCTGTCCAGTTGCGCCCGACTCCGGGTATTCCACGTTTTGCACGACTGTGCAGAACTCGAACATCCGCGCCCATCCTGCTGAATCCACAGCACCGACGCACCGTTCGAGGAGACACCCCATGGACAAGACCCATTCCCTGCGGCCGCTGCTGGCGGCGCTGGCCCTTGCCGCTCTGCCGGCAGGCGCGTGGGCAGGCAGTGCAGACCCGGCGGCGTTGGCGGCGCCCGAGTTGCCGACAGACCGGCTCATCGTGAAGTACCGCCGCGACGTGGGCGCCGCGTTGCCCGCGCGTGCGCACGAGGCGGCCACGCGCCGGGGCTTGCGCCTGGAGCTGCTGCGCCGCGGCGCGCTGGGCACGCACGTGATGCGACTGGAGCGTCGCCTGCCGCTGGCCGACATTCGCGAGCTGGCCCGCGAGATCGCTGAAGGCGATGCCGACGTGGAATACGCCGAGCCCGACCGCATCCTGCACGCGCTCGCCACACCCAACGACACGCAGTACGGGCAGCAGTGGCACTACTACGAGGCGCGCGGCGGCATCAACGCGCCGCCCGCGTGGGACTTGTCGACCGGCAGCGGCGTGGTCGTGGCCGTGATCGACACCGGCTACCGCCCGCACGCCGACCTGGCCGCCAACGTGATCGCCGGCTACGACATGATCCGCGACACCACCAACGGCAACGATGGCAATGCGCGCGACAACGATGCGCGCGACCCCGGCGACTACGCGAGCTACGGCGAATGCGGCTTCCTGAGCCCTTCGCACAACAGCAGCTGGCACGGTACCCATGTGGCCGGCACCATCGCCGCGGTGACGAACAACGGCAACGGCGTCTCCGGCATCGCCTACGGTGCCAAGGTGCAGCCGGTGCGCGTGCTGGGCAAGTGCGGCGGCTACACCTCCGACATTGCCGACGGCATCATCTGGGCGGCTGGCGGCACGGTGTCTGGCGTGCCCAGCAACCCGACGCCGGCGCGTGTGCTCAACCTGTCGCTGGGCGGTGGCGGTGCGTGCGACACGACCTCGCAGAACGCGGTGAACCTCGCGCGCAGCCGCGGTGCGGTGGTGATCGTGGCGGCTGGCAACAGCAATGCCAACGCCTCGGGCTTCTCGCCGGCGAGCTGCGCGGGCGTCGTCACCGTGGCGGCGACCAACCGCAACGGCGGGCGGGCCGCGTATTCCAACTACGGGGCGAACGTGGCGGTAGCTGCCCCGGGCGGTGAGACCTCGTCGGGCGCGGCCAACGGCGTGCTGTCGACGCTCAACAGCGGCACGCGCACGCCGGGCAGCGACAACTACGCCTACTACCAGGGCACCTCGATGGCCGCGCCGCACGTGGCCGGCGTGGCCGCGTTGATGCTCTCGCGCAACCCGTCGCTCACACCTGACCAGGTGGCGTCTTTGCTGAGGAGCACGGCGCGTGCGTTTCCGGCGACCTGCTCGCAATGCGGCAGTGGCATCGTCGACGCCCACGCCGCCGTGGTGGCCGCGGGTGGCGGCACAGCGCCGCCGCCGACAAACACCGTGGCCGAGGTCGAGTCCAACGGCAGCCTGTCGAGCGCACAGCTCGTGCGCGAGGGCTACACCGTGAACGGCACGGTCAGCAGCCGGTACGACACCGACTACTACCGCGTCAACCTGAGCCCGGGCAGCACGCTGGGCGCGGTGCTGTCGCCGGTGGTCACCGCGAACTACGACCTCTACCTCTACAACAGCAACGGCACCGAGCTGGCCCGCAGCACGCTGGGCACGGGCGCCCAGGAGAGCCTGTCGGTGCGCAACAGCGGCAGCACGACGGCCGCGGTCTATCTGCGGGTGCGCTACGTCAGCGGCACCACCGGCTCGGGCGGGGCGTACTCGCTCGCGATCGACTGACCCCGCGCTTGCCTCGCCAAAGAAAAAAGCCCGCGGTGTGAACCGCGGGCTTTTCCGTTTCAGCGCTGATGGATCAGGCCGTCACAGTCTTCGCCGTCTCGACATACTCGTCGATCTGGTTGAAGTTGAGGTAGCGGTACACGCTCGCCTTGTCGGCGTCGATGATGCCCATCTCCTTCAGGTACTCGGCCGGCGAGGGCAGCTTGCCCAGGCGCGAAGCGATGGCGGCGAGCTCGGCGGAACCCAGGAACACGTTGGTGTTCTTGCCGAGGCGGTTCGGGAAGTTGCGGGTCGAGGTCGAGATGACCGTCGCGCCCTCGCGCACCTGCGCCTGGTTGCCCATGCACAGCGAGCAGCCCGGCATCTCGGTGCGCGCACCGGCGGTGCCGAAGGCGGCGTAATGGCCTTCCTTGATCAGCTCGTCCTGGTCCATCTTGGTCGGCGGGGCGACCCACAGCTTGACCGGGATGTCGCGCTGGCCGCCGAGCAGCTTGGCAGCCGCACGGAAGTGGCCGATGTTGGTCATGCACGAGCCGATGAAGGCTTCGTCGATCTTGGTGCCTTGCACTTCCGACAGGAACTTGGCGTCGTCCGGGTCGTTCGGGCAGCAGACGATCGGCTCCTTGATGTCGGCGAGGTCGATCTCGATGACGGCGGCGTACTCGGCATCCTTGTCGGCTTCGAGCAGCTGCGGGTTGGAGAGCCAGGCTTCGACCTTCTCGATGCGACGCTGCAGGGTGCGGGCGTCGGCATAACCGTTGGCGATCATGTTCTTCATCAGAACGACGTTCGACTTCAGGTACTCGGCGACCGGCTCCTTGTTGAGCTTGATCGTGCAGCCGGCAGCCGAGCGCTCGGCGGAGGCATCCGACAGCTCGAACGCTTGCTCGACCTTCAGGTTCGGCAGGCCTTCGATCTCGAGCACGCGGCCCGAGAAGATGTTCTTCTTGCCGGCCTTGGCCACCGTCAGCAGGCCTTGCTTGATGGCGTACAGCGGGATGGCATGCACGAGGTCACGCAGGGTCACGCCCGGCTGCAGCTCGCCCTTGAAGCGCACCAGCACCGATTCGGGCATGTCGAGCGGCATCACGCCGGTCGCGGCGGCAAAGGCCACCAGGCCCGAGCCGGCGGGGAACGAGATGCCGATCGGGAAGCGGGTGTGCGAGTCGCCGCCGGTGCCCACGGTGTCAGGCAGCAGCAGGCGGTTGAGCCAGCTGTGGATCACGCCGTCACCCGGGCGCAGGGCCACACCGCCGCGGTTGCTGATGAAGGCGGGCAGCTCGCGGTGCATCTTCACGTCGACCGGCTTCGGGTAGGCCGCGGTGTGGCAGAAGGACTGCATCACCATGTCGGCGCTGAAGCCGAGGCAGGCCAGGTCCTTCAGCTCGTCGCGGGTCATCGGGCCGGTGGTGTCTTGCGAGCCGACGGTGGTCATCTTGGGTTCGCAATACGTGCCGGGGCGCACGCCCTGGCCTTCGGGCAGACCACAGGCGCGGCCGACCATCTTCTGCGCGAGCGTGAAGCCCTTGGTGCTGGCGGCAGGGGCCGTCGGCAGGCGGAACACGGTGGAGGCGGGCAGCCCCAGGAACTCGCGCGCGTTGGCGGTCAGCGAGCGGCCGATGATGAGGTTGATGCGGCCGCCGGCGCGCACTTCGTCGAGCAGCACGTCGCTCTTGAGCGCGAAGGTGGCGACCGTCTGGCCGTTCTTCTCGAGCTTGCCGTCGTAGGGGTAGACGTCGATCACGTCGCCCATCTCGAGCTTCGACACGTCGACCTCGATCGGCAGCGCGCCGGAGTCTTCCTGGGTGTTGAAGAAGATCGGAGCGATCTTGCCGCCGAGGGTGACGCCGCCGAAGCGCTTGTTCGGCACGAACGGGATGTCTTCACCCGTGGCCCAGATCACCGAGTTGGTGGCCGACTTGCGCGAAGAGCCGGTGCCGACCACGTCGCCCACGTAGGCCACGAGGTTGCCCTTCTTCTTCAGGTCTTCGATGAACTGCATCGGGCCGCGCTTGCCGTCTTCCTCGGGCTTGAAGGCCGCGTCGGGGCGGGTGTTCTTCAGCATCGCGAGGTAGTGCAGCGGGATGTCGGGGCGGCTCCAGGCGTCAGGCGCGGGCGACAGGTCGTCGGTGTTGGTTTCGCCCGGCACCTTGAAGACGGTGACGGTGATCTTCTTCGCGACTTCGGGGCGCGAGGTGAACCACTCGGCGTTGGCCCACGACTGGATGACTTCCTTGGCCTTGGCGTTGCCAGCCTTGGCCTTGGTGGCGACGTCGTTGAAGAAGTCGAACATCAGGAGCGTCTTCTTCAGCGCATCGGCGGCGACCGAGGCGACGTCAGCGTGGTCGAGCAGGTCGACCAGCGGCTGCACGTTGTAGCCGCCGACCATGGTGCCGAGCAGCTCGGTGGCCTTGGCCTTGGAGATGAGGCCCACCGTCACGTCACCGTGAGCGACTGCGGAGAGGAACGAGGCCTTGACCTTGGCCGCGTCGTCCACGCCCGGGGGCACGCGGTGGGTCAGCAGGTCCAGCAGGAACTCGCCTTCGCCGGCAGGGGGGGCCTTGAGCAGCTCGATGACCTCGGCCGTCTGCTGGGCCGTGAGGGGCAGCGGGGGGATGCCGAGCGCGGCGCGGTCAGCAACGTGTTGGCGATAGGCTTGAAGCATGGAGTTCTCCGGGTGGTGCAAAGCAAGGGAAAGGGGAAGCAAGATTCCTGCGCGCGGAGCGAACAGGAACTTGCCATGCGGTCATGACGTTTGCGTGCGCACCCGGAGAAGCTCGTCGAATCACGACTTCGACGCCTCCATGGCGGCACGCTGCTTCTCGTGCACGCAAGCGTCGACCAGGCGTTGGCCGATCTTGGTGTCCATCAGCATCGACTTGTTGGCGATCTGCAGCAGGAGCGTGCGGCCCTTGACGTCTTCCAGGCGCAGCGCGCCGGTGGACGAGACGCTGGGCTTCATCGTCCAGGTGTCTTTCTTGAACTTGACGTCGACGTAGCCCGGGTACTTGGCATTCATCGAGACGTCGATGGTCTGCTTGAAGTCGCACTCGTAGACGCCGAAGTGCGTGCGCTCGGCGGCTTCGAGCTGGGCCTGGTCGGCCTGGGGCAGCGGCTTCTCTGCGGGAGCGGCCTTTTTCGCAGCGGGCTTGGCGGCCGTCTGGGCCATGGCGGCGCCGCCAGCGAGGGCGAAAGAAACGGCAGCGGCCAGTGCGATGCGGGGAGATCATGGATTCACTCCTGGTGTTGAGGAAGCACGGATTGTGAGGTGGCACTCACAAGGGCTTCCCAGGGCGAAATCCCGGATTGAAACAATTTGCAGGGCTGACGCGCGGCGGCTTGCGCGCACACGTTGTGCCGTGGTTCGGGCTGGTGCGCCAAGCTCGGCAAACGCCGATCGAACCGGTGTGTTCGAAGTCACGAACAGGGCGCGCAGTCCGTCACCACGGCGCCGGCGCGGCGTGCTAGCGCCCTGTGCGAGGGGCATGCCGGCGCTGAAACATTTGTTCGCCAAGCCGCCAACGCCGGGTGTGAGGAAGTTCACGCCGCCGCTCCCGGGGTGTCGGCAAAAAACACTTCCTCGACCTGCGCCGGCAGCGCCTGGCCGGTTTGCCGGGCGCGCTCGAGCACGTGCCAGAAATAGCGGAAGCTCGCGCGGTCGTGCAGGGTCTGGTGGTGGCTGATGGGCGCCCAGTCGGCGGCCTGCGCGGCCATCAGGATCTCGATGGCCTGGTCGGTTTCGGCGACCGTAGGCGCGAAGCTCTCGACGATCGGCAGGATCTGGTCGGGGTGGATGCTCCACATGCGCAGGTAGCCGAGCTGGCGCGAGGCCTTCTTGGCGGCGTCGCGCAGCAGGTCGAGTTTCTTGAATTCGGTGACGACGCAGTGCGACGGCGTCTTGTTGTACGCGTGGCAGGCCGCCGAGATTTCGAGCTTGGCGCGCAGCACCAGCGGGTGTTCGAACTGGCCGTGGGCGCTCATGCCGGCCTGCGGGATGGCGCCGCGGTGGGCCGAGACGAAGTCCATCAGCCCGAACGACAGCGACTCGATGCGCGGATGCGCGGCGATGCGCTGCACGTCGCGCAGGCCGCCGTGGGTTTCGATCAGCACGTGCACCGGCAGCACACGCTTGTGGCCGTGTTCGACCATCGCGCGGTCGATCGCAGCCACGGCCGTCTGGGCCTGATCAAAGCTTTCGATCTTGGGCACCATCAGGTAGGCCAGCTGCTGGCCCGCGTGCTTGACGAGGGTGGCCACGTCGGCGTCGAAACTCGGGTGATCGACCGGGTGCACGCGTGCGCCGACGCGCCCGTGCAGGTTGAGCGCCGAGCTTGCCATCTCGGCGACGAGCTGTGCGTGGTCGGTCTCACCACCCACCGGCGCGCCGTCTTCGCAATCGAGCGTGACGTCGAAGATCGGGCCGAGTTCAGCCTGCAGCTGCAGGCTCTTTCGCATGCGCGCTTCGACACCGCAGTAGTGGTCGCAGACGGGCAGCGCCGGCGCGCTTTCATGCGCGTCGAAGAGTGCGAGGCGGGGGTGGAGGGCCATTCAGGTCAGGGCGAAAAAAAGGCCAGCAGCGTGATGCACCGGCCTTTGTTCTCTGCGCGTCGGGCGATCAGAGCAGGTGCTTGACGCCGTCCTGCTCTTCCTGCAGTTCCTTCAGCGTCAGGTTGATGCGCTCCTGGCTGAAGGCGTCGATGGGCAGACCTTCGACGATCTTGTACTTGCCGCCTTCGGTGGTGACCGGGTAGCCGAACATCACATCCTTCGGGATGCCGTATTCGCCGTTCGACGGAATGCCCATCGTGACCCACTTGCCGTTGGTGCCCAGGGCCCAGTCGCGCATGTGGTCGATGGCGGCGTTGGCAGCCGAAGCGGCCGACGACAGGCCACGGGCCTCGATGATGGCGGCGCCGCGCTTGCCGACGGTGGGCAGGAAGGTGTCCTTGTTCCACACGTCGTCGTTGATCATCTCCTTGACCGACTTGCCGTCGATGGTGGCGAAGCGGTAGTCGGCGTACATCGTCGGCGAGTGGTTGCCCCACACGGCCAGCTTCTCGATGGACGAGACCGGCTTGCCGGTCTTGGCGGCGATCTGCGACGCAGCGCGGTTGTGGTCGAGGCGCAGCATGGCGGTGAAGTTCTCGCGCGGCAGGCTGGGCGCGCTCTTCATCGCGATGTAGGCGTTGGTGTTGGCGGGGTTGCCGACGACCAGCACCTTGA
The DNA here is from genome assembly GCF_024700055.1 of Rhizobacter sp. J219. Taxonomy (GTDB): domain Bacteria; phylum Pseudomonadota; class Gammaproteobacteria; order Burkholderiales; family Burkholderiaceae_C; genus Rhizobacter. The sequence goes on along the minus strand of NZ_JAJOND010000001.1, from coordinate 2,026,849 downwards.
CGTTGCGCGAAGCCACCTTGTCGAGGGACTTGCCTTGGGCGGTGAAGATCTGGGCGTTGGCGGCCAGCAGGTCCTTGCGCTCCATGCCGGGGCCGCGCGGGCGGGCGCCGACGAGCAGGGCGTAGTCGGTGTCCTTGAAGGCGGTCATCGCGTCGCCGTGGGCTTCCATGCCGGCCAGCAGCGGGAAGGCGCAATCGTCGAGTTCCATCATCACGCCCTTGAGAGCCTTCTGGGCCTTCTCGTCGGGGATCTCCAGGAGCTGGAGGATGACCGGCTGGTCCTTGCCCAGCATCTCGCCCGAGGCGATACGGAACAGCAGGGCGTAGCCGATCTGGCCAGCAGCGCCGGTGACGGCAACACGAACGGGTTTCTTGCTCATGGAAGGCTCCGGAAGGTTCAGGGAAATGGGGGTATTCGGGCCGCCGCGCGGGCGCTTTTCGAGTGAGCCGGGAAGTGTAGGCGAGTCTAGGTGGGAACCCGAGGGGTGTCAACGCTCTTATGTCTTATATAAGACATCTTTCAAATGGGCGTGGACGCAAACCGGGCGCCTGTGTTGCAATTCCGGACATGGCCACCTCGACGTCCGTTCCTGCTGCTGCCCGCCCCGCGGAAGGCGAGGCCGACGGGCCTGCATTCAGCCCGCTGTACCAGCAGATCAAGTTGCTGATCACCCGCAGCCTGCAGAGCGGCGAGTGGAAGCCGGGCGAGGCCATCCCGAGCGAAATGGAGCTTGCGGCCCGCTTCAAGGTGAGCCAGGGCACGGTGCGCAAGGCGATCGACGCGCTGGCCGACGAAAACCTCGTGGTCAGGCGCCAGGGCAAGGGCACTTTCGTCGCCACGCATGCGGAAGAGAAGATCCAGTACCGCTTCCTGCGCCTGACGCCCGACAGTGGCGAGGCGGGTGGCGTGCAGCGCCGCTTCATCGACTGCCGCCGGCTGCGAGCGCCGGCCGACGTGGCTCGTGCGCTCGAGCTGAAGTCTGGCGACACCGCGTTGCAGGTGCGCCGCGTCCTGCACTTCCACGGCTCGCCCGTGGTGCTCGACGACATCTGGCTCAACGGCGCGCTCTTCAGGGGCCTCACCGCCGAGCGTCTGAGTGACTACCAGGGGCCGATGTACGGCCTCTTCGAAACCGAGTTCGGCGTGCGCATGATCCGCGCCGAAGAGCAGCTGCGCGCCGTGGCCGCCGATGCGGGTGCCGCGGAGCTGCTGCAAGTCCCGCTGGGCGCACCCCTGCTCAGCGTGGAGCGGCTGTCGCGGACCTATGGCGACAAGCCGGTGGAACTGCGCCGAGGCCTCTACAACACCCAGGCGCACTACTACCGCAATGAGCTGAGCTAGAACTGACGGCAGGGCGATCGGCGACCGCAGAAATGGGCCGCCTGGGTGAAACCCTGTTGCGTTGCAATAAACTCCGAAAGTTTCTACAGGATTACAGGTTGGGTATGGCAGAGACCACAGCGAAGCAAAGACCCGGCGCCAACATGCGCCTCCTCGAAGCCACGCAATACCGGCTTCCCCCGGCCGGATGGGTGTCGATCCTGCACCGCGTGAGCGGCATCCTGATGTTCGTGCTGCTGCCGTTCATCATCTGGCTGCTCGACAAGAGCCTCACCTCGGAGATCAGCTACGGCGAGTTCACCAGCGCGTTCATGGGCGGTCTGTGGATCTTCCCGGCCATCATCGTCAAGCTCGTGGTGCTGGCCCTCATCTGGGCCTATCTGCACCACTTCTTTGCCGGCTTGCGCCACCTGTGGATGGACGCAACGCACTCGGTCTCGAAGGAATTCGGCCGCACCTCGGCGCTCGTGACGCTGGGCTTGAGCATCGTGCTCACGCTGGCGCTCGGTTTCAAGCTCTTTTTCTGATCAAGAACATGACGACTCCGAACTACGGTTCCAAGCGCACGGTGGTCGGTGCGCACTATGGCTTGCGCGACTGGCTGGCCCAGCGTGTCACCGCGGTGCTGATGGCGCTCTTCACGCTCGTGCTGATCGTGCAGGTGCTGCTGCCCGGGCCGATGGGCTACGACAAGTGGGCGGGCATCTTCAGCGCGCAATGGATGCGCTTCCTGACCTTCGTGACCATCGTCGCGCTGGCCTACCACGTCTGGGTGGGCATCCGTGACGTGCTGATGGACTACGTGAAGCCTGTGGGCGTGAAGCTCGCGTTGCAAGTGGCCACGCTCGTGTGGCTGGTGGGTTGTGCCGGTTGGGCCATCCAAGTGCTGTGGAGACTGTGAACGTGAGCGCATCGATTGCAAAGAGAAAGTTCGACGTCGTGATCGTCGGGGCCGGTGGCTCCGGCATGCGCGCGTCGCTGCAGCTGGCCCAGGCCGGCCTGAACGTGGCCGTGCTGTCCAAGGTCTTCCCGACCCGCTCGCACACCGTCGCGGCGCAAGGCGGCATCGGCGCCTCGCTCGGCAACATGAGCGAGGACAACTGGCACTACCACTTCTTCGACACCGTGAAGGGCTCCGACTGGCTCGGCGACCAGGACGCCATCGAGTTCATGTGCCGTGAAGCGCCGAAGGTCGTCTACGAGCTCGAACACTTCGGCATGCCGTTCGACCGCAACCCCGACGGCACCATCTACCAACGCCCCTTCGGCGGCCACACCGCCAACTACGGCGAAAAGCCGGTTCAGCGCGCCTGCGCCGCGGCCGACCGCACCGGCCACGCGATGCTGCACACGCTATACCAGCAGAACGTCAAGGCCCGCACACACTTCTTCGTCGAGTGGATGGCGCTCGACCTGATCCGCGATGCCGAAGGCGACGTGGTCGGTGTGACTGCGCTGGAGATGGAAACCGGCGACCTGCACATCCTCGAAGCCAAGACCGTGCTGCTCGCAACCGGCGGGGCAGGGCGCATCTTCGCGGCCAGCACCAACGCCTTCATCAACACCGGCGACGGCCTGGGCATGGCGGCGCGTGCCGGCATCCCGCTGGAAGACATGGAGTTCTGGCAGTTCCACCCGACCGGCGTGGCCGGCGCGGGCGTGCTGCTGACCGAAGGCTGCCGCGGCGAAGGCGCGATCCTGCGCAACAGCAACGGCGAGCGCTTCATGGAGCGTTATGCCCCGACGCTGAAGGACCTGGCGCCGCGTGACTTCGTCTCGCGCTGCATGGACCAGGAGATCAAGGAAGGCCGTGGCTGTGGTCCCAACAAGGACTACGTGGTGCTCGACATGACCCACCTGGGTGCCGAGACCATCATGAAGCGCCTGCCGTCGGTCTTCGAGATCGGCCACAACTTCGCCAACGTCGACATCACCAAGGAGCCTATTCCCGTGGTGCCGACCATCCACTACCAGATGGGCGGCATCCCGACCAACATCCACGGCCAGGTCGTGGTGCCGAAGGATGGCAACCCCAACGCCGTGGTGAACGGCCTCTACGCCGTAGGCGAGTGCTCCTGCGTGAGCGTGCACGGGGCCAACCGCCTGGGCACCAACTCGTTGCTCGACCTGCTGGTGTTCGGCCGTGCTGCTGGCAACCACATCGTTGAGAGCGGCCTCAAGGCCAAGGCGCACAAGCCGCTGCCGGCCGACGCGGCCGACTACACGCTGTCGCGACTGTCCAAGTACGAGAAGAGCACCTCCGGCGAGTACGCCCAGGACGTGGCCAACGACATCCGCTCGGCGATGCAGCAGCATGCCGGCGTGTTCCGCACCCAGGCGTCGATGGACGAAGGCGTCGGCAAGATCAAGGCCATCGCCGAGCGCGTGAAGGGCATCCACCTGGCCGACAAGTCCAAGGTGTTCAACACTGCCCGCATCGAGGCGCTGGAGGTCGAGAACCTGATCGAGGCGGCTCTGGCCACCATGATCTCGGCCGCCGCCCGCCGCGAGAGCCGAGGTGCCCACACGGTGAACGACTATGGCGACAGCCCCGAATTCCCGAACGGCCGCAACGACAAGGTGTGGATGAAGCACACCCTCTGGTATTCGGAAGGCAACCGCCTCGACTACAAGCCGGTGAACCTGAAGCCGCTCACCGCCGAATCGATCCCGCCCAAGGTTCGCTCCTTCTGAGCCGAGAGATCCCATGACAAAGCGCACTTTCCAGATCTACCGCTACGACCCCGACACCGACGCGAAGCCTCGCATGCAGACGATCGAGGTCGAACTCGACGGCTCCGAGCGCATGCTGCTCGACGCGCTGATGAAGCTGAAGGCGGTCGACCCCACCTTGAGCTTCCGCCGCTCGTGCCGCGAAGGCGTGTGCGGATCGGACGCGATGAACATCAACGGCAAGAACGGCCTGGCCTGTCTGACCAACATGCGCACGCTGCCGGATGTCGTGGTCCTGAAGCCGCTGCCCGGCCTGCCGGTCATTCGTGACCTGATCGTGGACATGACCCAGTTCTTCACCCAGTACAACTCGATCAAGCCGTACCTGGTGAACGACAGCATGCCGCCCGAGAAGGAGCGCCTGCAATCGCCCGAAGAGCGTGAAGAGCTCAACGGCCTGTACGAATGCATCCTGTGCGCGAGCTGCTCGACGAGCTGCCCGAGCTTCTGGTGGAACCCCGACAAGTTCGTCGGCCCCGCCGGTCTGCTGCAGGCCTACCGTTTCATTGCCGACAGCCGCGATCAGGCCACCGGTGAGCGTCTCGACAACCTCGAGGACCCGTACCGCCTCTTCCGCTGCCACACCATCATGAACTGCGTCGATGTCTGTCCGAAGGGCCTGAACCCGACGAAGGCCATCGGCAAGATCAAGGAATTGATGGTCCGGCGCGCCGTCTAAGCAGATCGCAAGCACATGCAGACCCTCATCGACGAACGGGCCCTTTCCAAGCTGCGCTGGCGCTGCCGCCGCGGACTGCTGGAGAACGACCTCTTCGTGGAGCGCTTCTTCAAGCGCCAGGGTGTTGCCGTTACCGAAGGGCAGGCCCAAGGCTTGCTGGCGTTGATGGACCTGTCAGACAACGACCTGCTGGACCTGCTGCTGGCCCGCAAGGAGCCCGAAGGCGAGCTGCAGCGAGAAGAAGTATTCGAAGTGCTCAGGCTGATGCGTGAACCCGCGCACAGCATCGGCAACCACTGAGCCGTGTGATTTCCCAGACTCTCAAGAAGGAACGCCCATGACCCCCTCAGACGTGAAAGCCACCCTGTCGTTCTCGGACGGCAGCCCTGCCATGGACCTGCCCGTCTACAAGGGCACCGTGGGTCCGGATGTGATCGACATCCGCAAGCTTTACGCCCAGACCGGCAAGTTCACCTACGACCCGGGCTTCCTGTCGACGGCGTCGTGCCAGTCCAACATCACCTACATCGACGGTGACAAGGGCGAGCTGCTGTACCGCGGCTACCCCATCGAGCAGCTCGCCACCAACTGCGACTACCTCGAGACCTGCTACCTGCTGCTGAAGGGCGAGCTGCCCAATGCCGGCCAGAAGGACGACTTCGTGAAGACGGTGACCCGCCACACGATGGTCAACGAGCAGATGCAGTTCTTCCTGCGCGGCTTCCGCCGTGACGCCCATCCGATGGCCGTCATGACCGGCCTGGTGGGCGCCCTGTCGGCCTTCTATCACGACAGCACCGACATCAATAACCCGCAGCACCGCGAAATCGCCGCGATTCGCCTGATCGCGAAGATGCCGACGCTCGTGGCGATGGCCTACAAGTACGGCATCGGCCAGCCCTACATCTACCCGCGCAACGACCTGTCCTACGCCGGCAACTTCATGCGCATGATGTTCGCCACCCCGTGCGAGGAGTACGAGCCGAACGACGTGCTCGTGCGCGCGATGGACCGGATCTTCATCCTGCACGCCGACCACGAGCAGAACGCCTCCACCTCGACTGTGCGCCTGTGCGGCTCGTCGGGCACCAACCCGTTCGCCGCCATCGCGGCCGGCGTGGCCTGCCTGTGGGGTCCCGCCCACGGCGGCGCCAACGAAGCGGCGCTCAACATGCTGGAAGACGTGCAGAAGATGGGCGGCGTCGAGAAGATCGGCGAGTTCATCAAGCAGGTGAAGGACAAGAACTCCGGCATAAAGCTGATGGGCTTCGGCCATCGGGTCTACAAGAACTACGACCCGCGCGCCAAGCTGATGCGCGAGACCTGCCACGAAGTGCTGGGCGCCCTGGGCCTGCAGAACGACCCGCTGTTCAAGCTGGCCATGGCGCTCGAGAAGATCGCGCTGGAAGACGAATACTTCGTCGCCCGCAAGCTCTACCCGAACGTCGACTTCTACTCGGGCATCGTGCAGCGCGCGATCGGCATCCCGGTGAGCCTCTTCACCGCGATCTTCGCGCTGGCCCGCACGGTCGGCTGGATCGCCCAGCTGAACGAGATGATCTCCGACCCCGAGTACAAGATCGGCCGTCCGCGTCAGCTATTCGCCGGCGCCACTTCGCGCGACGTCAAACCCATTGCACAACGCGCCTGAACGCCGGAAAAGCGCCTTCTTTGCACGCGAACCCCGGCCTGAGAGCCGGGGTTTTTGTTTCTGCGCGCCTAAAATCTCACTCTTTTCCGCGATTTCCCCAGCCAGAGAGCCATCATGGGACGCACGCTGTACGACAAGATCTGGGACGAACACGTCGTCCACACCGAAGATGACGGCACCGCCGTCCTCTACATCGACCGCCACCTCGTCCATGAAGTGACGAGCCCGCAAGCCTTCGAGGGGCTGGACCTGGCGAATCGCAAGGTCTGGCGCATTTCGGCCAACCTGGCGGTCAGCGACCACAACGTGCCAACTACCGACCGTTCACACGGTATCGCTGACCCGATCTCGCGCCTGCAGGTCGACACGCTCGACAAGAACTGCGACCGTGTCGGCATCACGCAGTTCAAGATGAACGACAAGCGCCAGGGCATCGTCCACGTGATCGGGCCGGAGCAGGGCGCCACGCTGCCCGGCATGACGGTCGTCTGCGGCGACTCTCACACCTCCACCCACGGCGCTTTTGGCGCGCTGGCGCATGGCATCGGCACCAGCGAGGTGGAGCACGTGCTGGCCACGCAGACGCTGCTGGCGCGCAAGGCGAAGAACCTGCTCATCAAGGTCGAAGGCACGCTGCCCAAGGGCTGCGGTGCGAAAGACATCGTGCTCGCCATCATCGGCAAGATCGGCACCGCCGGCGGCACCGGCTACACCATCGAGTTCGGCGGCTCGGCCATTCGCGCGCTGAGCATGGAAGGCCGCATGACGGTGTGCAACATGGCGATCGAGGCGGGCGCACGCGCCGGCCTGATCGCGGTGGACGACACGACCATCAACTACGTGCAGGGCCGCCCCTTTTCGCCGACCGGCGTGGTGTTGGAGCAGGCTATCGCCTACTGGCGCACGCTGCATTCCGATGCCGATGCGCAGTTCGACCGTGTGGTCGAATCTCGATGCGACGCAGATCCGCCCGCAGGTCACCTGGGGCACGTCGCCCGAGATGGTGTTGTCCATCGAAGACCGCGTGCCCGATCCCGACCGCGAGAAGGACGCCAACAAGCGCGGCGCGATGGAACGCGCGTTGACCTACATGGCGTTGGAGCCGAACAAGCCCATCGCCGACATCCGCATCGACAAGGTCTTCATCGGCTCGTGCACCAACTCGCGCATCGAAGACATGCGCGAAGCGGCGGCCGTGGTGAAGCGTCTGGGCAAGCGCATCGCGTCGAACGTGAAGCTCGCCCTCGTGGTGCCGGGCTCGGGTCTCGTGAAGGAGCAGGCCGAGAAGGAAGGGCTGGACAAGGTTTTCACCGCCGCTGGCTTCGAGTGGCGCGAGCCGGGCTGCTCGATGTGCCTCGCGATGAACGCCGACCGGCTGGAGCCGGGTGAGCGTTGCGCGTCGACCTCCAACCGCAACTTCGAAGGGCGCCAGGGCGCGGGTGGCCGCACCCATCTCGTGAGCCCGGCGATGGCCGCCGCGGCCGCCATCGAAGGCCACTTCGTCGACGTGCGTCGCATCGCCTGAGGAGCCAAGACATGCAAGCCTTCAAGCTCCACAAGGGCCTGGTCGCACCGCTCGACCGCGAGAACGTCGACACCGACGCGATCATTCCGAAGCAGTTCCTGAAGTCGATCAAGAAGTCGGGTTTCGGACCGAACCTGTTCGACGAATGGCGCTACCTCGATCACGGCGAGCCGGGACAAGATCCGTCCACGCGCAAGCCCAACCCCGACTTCGTGCTGAACCAGCCGCGCTACCAGGGCGCCTCGATCCTGCTGACCCGCCAGAACTTCGGCTGCGGCTCCTCGCGCGAACACGCGCCATGGGCGCTCGACCAGTACGGCTTCCGCGCCATCCTCGCACCGAGCTACGCCGACATCTTCTTCAACAACAGCTTCAAGAACGGCCTGCTGCCGATCGTGTTGCCGGAGTCGGCGATCAACCAGCTGTTCGACGAGGTGAACGCCTTCGTTGGTTACCAGCTGACGATCGATCTGGAGCGCCAGGTCGTGGCCAAGCCCGATGGCGCCGAGATTCCGTTCGAGATCGCGTCGTTCCGAAAGTACTGCCTCATCAACGGCTTCGACGACATCGGCCTCACCCTGAGGCATGCCGACAAGATCAAGGCCTTCGAAACCGAGCGCCTGCTGACCAAGCCTTGGCTCGCCAAGACCATCTGACCCTGACGACGACAACATGAAGATCGCGATCCTGCCCGGCGACGGCATCGGCACTGAAATCGTGGCCGAGGCCCTGAAGGCGCTCGCCTGCCTCGACCTCAAGTTCGAGATGGAAGAGGCCAAGGTCGGTGGCGCTGCCTATGAGGCGCACGGTCATCCGCTGCCCGAGCACACGCTGAAGCTCGCCAAGGAAGCCGACGCGGTGCTCTTCGGCGCCGTGGGCGACTGGAAGTACGACAAGCTCGACCGCCCGCTGCGCCCCGAGCAGGCCATCCTCGGGCTGCGCAAGAACCTCGAGCTCTTCGCCAACTTCCGCCCGGCCATCTGCTACGAGGAGCTGACGCATGCGTCGTCGCTCAAGCCCGAGATCGTTGCGGGCCTCGACATCCTCATCATCCGCGAGCTGACCGGCGACATCTACTTCGGCCAGCCGCGTGGCCGCCGCCAGTCGCCCGATGGCGCGTTCAAGGGTGCCGATGAAGCCTTCGACACCATGCGCTACTCGCGCCCGGAGATCGAGCGCATCGCCCACGTCGCCTTCCAGGCGGCGCGCAAGCGAAACAAGAAGGTGTTGAGCGTCGACAAGGCCAATGTGCTGGAGACCTTCCAGTTCTGGCGCGACGTGGTGACCGAGGTGCACGCCCAGTACCCCGACGTGGAGCTGGAGCACATGTACGTCGATAACGCCGCGATGCAGCTCGTGAAGCAACCCAAGCGCCTCGACGTGATCGTCACCGGCAACATGTTCGGCGACATCCTGAGCGATGAAGCTGCGATGCTGACCGGCTCGATCGGCATGCTGCCGTCGGCCTCGCTCAACGCGAAGAATCAGGGGCTGTACGAACCCAGCCACGGCTCGGCGCCCGACATTGCGGGCAAGGGCATCGCGAACCCGCTTGCCACGATTTTGTCTGCCGCAATGATGCTGCGTTTCAGCCTGAACCAGGAGGCTGCCGCGCAACGCGTCGAGGCAGCCGTCAAGGCGGTGCTGGCCAAAGGCCTGCGCACCGCCGATATTTACAGCGCCGGCACCACCAAGGTCGGCACAAAGGAGATGGGCGACGCTGTGGTCGCCCATCTGAAAGCGCAGGGCTGACGCTCTGGCGTCACCTCTCCCCGCGTTTTCAGATCAAACACTTCACAGACGATAGGAATCAAGATGGCTACGAGATTGGTCGGCCTGGTGGGCTGGCGAGGCATGGTGGGTTCGGTCCTGATGGATCGCATGCAAGCGGAGAACGACTTCGCGCTGATCGAGCCGGTGTTCTTCAGCACCAGCAACGTCGGTGGCAAGGCGCCGGCGCAAGCGAAGAACGAGACCACGCTGCAAGACGGCTTCAACATCGATGCGCTCAAGCGCTGCGACATCATCATCACCGCCCAGGGCGGTGACTACACCACCGAGGTCTACCCCAAGCTGCGCGCCGCCGGCTGGAACGGTCACTGGATCGACGCCGCCTCCACGCTGCGCATGAAGGATGACGCGGTCATCATCCTCGACCCGGTCAACATGCCGGTGATCAAGAACGCGCTCGCCAAGGGCGGCAAGAACTGGATCGGCGGCAACTGCACCGTGAGCTGCATGCTGATGGGCGTGGGCGCGCTGTACAAGGCCGGTCTCGTCGAGTGGATGAGCACGCAGACCTACCAGGCGGCGTCTGGCGGTGGTGCCCAGCACATGCGCGAGCTGCTCACGCAATACGGCACGCTCAACGCCGAGGTGAAGGCGCTGCTCGACGACCCCAAGAGCGCCATCCTCGAGATCGACCGCAAGGTCATCGCCAAGCAGCGCAGCCTGACCGAAGCCGAGACGGCCAACTTCGGCGTGCCGCTCGGTGGCAGCCTGATTCCCTGGATCGACAAGGATCTGGGCAATGGCATGTCCAAGGAAGAGTGGAAGGGCATGGCCGAGACCAACAAGATCATGGGCATGGGCGAAGGCTTCGGCACGCCCGCGGTGCCGGTCGACGGCTTCTGCGTGCGCGTGGGCGCCATGCGTTGCCACAGCCAGGCGCTGACCTTCAAGCTGAAGAAGGACGTACCGCTGGCGGACGTCGAGGCCATGATCCGCAACGACAACGCCTGGGTGAAGTTCGTGCCCAACACGCGTGAAGACACGCTGCGCGACCTGACGCCGGTGGCGGTGACCGGCACGATGACGATCCCGGTCGGCCGTGTGCGCAAGCTGGCCATGGGCCCGGAGTACCTGGGTGCGTTCACCATTGGTGACCAGCTTCTGTGGGGGGGCCGCCGAGCCGCTGCGCCGCATGCTGCGCATCCTGCTCGACGCTTGATGGAATGAAACCAGGCCCCCGTCCCGCGTTGTGGAACCGCCACAGGGGCCTGCTCCAGAACCCTTTGATCGGCTTTGCCGACGAATGTCAGGCAAAGCATGAGCTTGTCTTTGTATCTCGTTGATGTTATTGTGATTTCTACCTTTACCGGTTGAAAGCGCCCAGAAAGCCCGTGGCTCGCGTCAACAACAACTCCGAAAGCAGTGGGGCTCGCTCGGTTCCACCCCCTTCCTATTGGGAGACGCCTTGAAAAGAAACTCGCTGTACACAGGGCGATTCGCTCTGACCGGAGCGGCCTTCGCCGCGATGTGCCTCTTCGCCTCGAACGCGTTGGCGCTTGGCCTGGGGCGCTTGAACGTGCAGTCGGCGTTGGGCGAAACCTTGAAGGCCGAGATCGAGGTCACGAGCCTCACGCCCGAGGAAGCGTCGAACTTCAACGTGCGTGTAGCGCCTCCCGAGTCGTACCGTGCGGCGGGTGTTGACTACAACCCGGTGCTGCCCGGCACGCAGGTCGTGCTGCAACGTCGCCCGGATGGTCGTGCGGTGTTGACGCTGTCGAGCGACCGCGCCGTGCAAGAGCCCTTCGTGGACGTGATCCTGGAGATCACCTGGTCGACCGGCCGTCTGGTGCGCGAGTACACCTTGCTGCTCGATCCTCCGTCGACCCGCGTGGCCGCAGCCCCGGTGCCGCCGGCCGCCACGACCACCGCGCCGGTCATCACGCCGGCACCGGCGGCTCCTGTGGCTCCTCCTGCCTCGGCAGAACCATTCCGTCGCACGTCGCCGTCTCCGCGCGCTGCGGCGCCGGCCCCGTCGTCCGAGCCGGCGGAGCCCCGCAAGCCCGCCGTGACGCGCGCGCCCTCCGCGGCGCCCTCTGGTGACGCCGTGGGCGCCGACGAGTACAAGGTCAAGCCGGGTGACACGCTGTCGCGCATTGCAGGCCGCACCCAGCGGCCGGGCGTCTCGCTTGACCAGATGCTGGCCTCGCTTTACCAGGCCAATCCGGAGGCCTTCGTCAACAGCAACATGAACCGGCTGAAGTCGGGCGTGGTGTTGAGCGTGCCGTCGGCGGAAACCGCCAAGGCCATCACCCCGGCCGAGGCACGTCAGATGATCCAGGCGCAGAGCGCCGATTTCGGCACCTATCGCCAGCGTCTGGCCTCTGCCGCCCCTGTGGCTCCGGCGGACGCACCGTCTCGTCAAGCGGGTGGCAAGGTGCAGTCGTCGGTCGAAGACCGCAAGGCCTCCGCAGCACCCACGCCTGACAAGCTCACGCTGAGCAAGGGCACGGCGGGCAAGGCGTCGGGCCCGGAAGATCGCCTCTCCAAGGAGCGCGAGAAGAAGGACGCGAGTGCACGCGTGGCCGAATTGTCGAAGAACGTCGAGGAGCTGAAGAAGCTGTCCGGCGCGTCGGCTGCGGCTGGTGGCAAGGCGGCTGCGCCGGCTCCCACCACGACCGCGCAAGCGCCTGCGGTGAAACCGCCGGTAGCCCTGCCGACCCCGCCAGTGGCGCCGGCCAAGCCGGTGGCTCCGCCTCCGCCCCCGCCGCCTCCTCCGCCTCCTCCGCCTCCTCCGCCTCCACCCCCGCCGGCACCTGCGCCTGCACCGGCGGCACCGGTGATTGCTGCAGCGCCCGCATCGGCACCGGCGTCCGTTCCCGCGGCAGTGGCTTCGGCTCCGGCAGTGGTCGCTGCGGCCTCGGCCGCGAGCGTGGCTGCGGCCAGCGCACCGATGGTGGCGGCTTCGCGCCCTGCGGTGCGTCCGCCGGTGGCCGCTCCCGCCGCCGAGCCGCCGGGGCTGTTCGCTTCGCTGCTGGAAGACAACCCGCTGGTGCTGGCCGCGGGTGCCGCGCTGATCGCCCTGCTGGCCGGCTTCGGCATCTATCGCTTCACCAAGCGCGCCAAGAAGGACAGCGGCGAGACCTCGTTCCTCGAAAGCCGCCTGCAGCCTGATTCGTTCTTCGGCGCCAGCGGTGGCCAGCGCATCGACACCCGCGATGCGGGCGGTGCGTCGTCGTCGATGAGCTACTCGCTGAGCCAGCTCGATGCGATCGGCGACGTGGATCCGGTCGCCGAGGCCGATGTGTATCTCGCCTACGGGCGTGATCTGCAAGCCGAGGAGATCCTCAAGGAAGCGATGCGCGCGAGCCCCGAGCGCCTGGCCATCCGCACCAAGCTGCTGGAGGTCTACGCCAAGCGCCGTGACACCAAGGGCTTCGAGCTCCTGGCCACGCAGCTCTACGGCCTGACGGGCGGGCAGGGCGAAGACTGGGCCAAGGCCCAGGAAATCGGCCTGCAGATCGACCCCGAGAACCCGCTGTACCAGCCGGGCGGCAAGCCCGCGACCGTGGAGGGCGAGGGCCGTCCGGCGGCCGAGTTGCTCGGTGCGAGCACGATGCCGCAGTCGGTGCTGCCTTCGCCGTCCGAATTCGGCGCCAGCGGCAATTCGGGCAGCGGCTTCGACACCACCGGTGGCGGTGGCCTGGACCTCGATCTCGATCTGGGCGGCGCAGACGCCGCGCCTGCCCCGGCTGTGCGCCTCGACGAGCGCACTCAGCCGGTGCCTGTGCCTCCGCCCGCTCCGGCACCCGCGCCGGCTTTCGATGCCATGAGCTTCAACCTGCCGCCGGTGCCTGCCCCGGCTCCGGCCCCTGCTTCGCAGTCCATGGACTTCGACCTCGGCAGCATCTCGCTCGACCTCGGTGACGAGAGCACGATTGCCCAGCCGAAGGCCGCTGCGGCGCCGGCAGCCGACGACTTCGGCACGATCGACCTTGGCGAGCCGGTCGACGACGGGGCCGACCCGATCGCCCGCAAGCTCGAACTGGCCGAAGAGTTCCGCCAGATCGGCGACATGGAAGGTGCTCGCGACCTGCTGCAGGAAGTGGTGGCGAAGTCGAGCGGTGCGGTCAAGAACCGCGCCCAGGCCATGCTCAACGAGCTGGGTTGACCGGTTCGGCAGGGCGCGCCGCTGACCGGTGGCGCGGAGACGTGACGTGAGACTGGCCTTGGGGGTTGCCTACCGAGGCCAGGCCTATGCCGGCTGGCAGAGCCAGCCGGGCGGCAACACGGTGCAGGACCATCTCGAATCGGCGCTGTCGCAGTTCGCAGCGGTGCCGATTCGCACCTTGTGCGCCGGGCGCACCGATGCCGGCGTGCATGGTCTCAACCAGGTCGTCCACCTTGACGCGCCCGTGGAGCGCGAGCCGTTTTCATGGGTGCGTGGCACCAATCGGTACTTGCCGCCCGACATCGCCGTGCAGTGGTGCCGCGAGGTCGGCGACGACTTCCATGCGCGCAACAGTGCGCGTGGCCGCCGATACGCGTATGTGCTGTTGGAGTCCCCTGTGCGACCGGCCCTGGAGCAGGGTGCTGTCGGCTGGGTGTTTCGGCCCTTGCACGCCGAGCCCATGCGCGAGGCCGCGGAGGTGCTCGTCGGCGAGCACGACTTCAGCAGCTTCCGTTCGGCCGAATGCCAGGCGGCATCGCCGGTGAAGGAGCTGCGCGCGCTCTCGGTGAGCCGCCATGGCGCCTACTGGCGCTTCGATTTCGATGGTTCCGCCTTCCTACACCACATGGTGCGCAACATCATGGGGTGCCTGGTCGCCATCGGCAGCGGCCAGCGGCCAGCCGATTGGATGCGCGAGGTGCTGGCAGCACGTTCGCGCGACGCCGCCGCGCCTACCTTTGCCGCGGCCGGGCTGTACTTCGTGGGCCCGTACTACGATGCCAGCCTGAACCTGCCGACCCACACGCCGGCAATCGACTGGCTGCCCCACGCATGAGCGCTCGTACCCGAATCAAGATCTGCGGCCTGACCCGCGAAGCCGACCTCGATGCGGCCGTCGAGGCGGGTGCCGACGCCGTCGGTTTTGTCCTTTACGCCAAGAGCCCGCGCCATGTCGCGATCGACCGCGCGGCGATGCTGGCGCGCCGGCTGCCGCCCTTCGTGACACCGGTGGTGTTGCTGGTCAACGCGCCGGCCGACGAGGTGGCCAGGGCCGTCGAGGCGATTCCCGATGCGATGCTGCAATTTCACGGTGACGAGACCCCGGCCCAATGCCGTGATGCGGGCAGGCCTTTCCTGCGCGCCGCTCGCATGTCTTCGGGCTTCGATTTGTTAGACTTTGCCGCCCAGTACCCCCATGCCCAGGGTCTGTTGCTCGACGCCCACGTCGAGGGTTATGGCGGCAGCGGAAAGGTCTTCGATTGGTCTCAGATTCCCTCAAACGTGCCCCGTCCAGTCGTTTTGTCTGGTGGGTTGCATGCCGGAAATGTGACCCAAGGGATTCTTCAGGTACGGCCCTCGGCCGTTGACGTCAGCTCCGGCGTCGAGGCTGCTAAAGGCATCAAGGATGCCGCAGCCATACGCCGGTTTTGCGAGGCCGTCCGCGACGCGGATGCGCGCATCGCAGACTCAGCCACCTGAAAGCGAGACACCAGATGTTGAACTACCAGCAGCCCGACGCCCGCGGGCATTTCGGGCCCTATGGCGGCACCTTCGTCGCCGAAACCCTGATCCACGCGCTCGATGAGTCCAACGCCGCCTATGAAGCGGCCCGCAAGGACCCAGCGTTCGTCGCCGAGTTCGCGTACGAGAACTTCAAGCACTTCGTCGGCCGCCCGAGCCCGATCTACCACGCCGCCCGTCTGAGCCGAGAGCTGGGCGGTGCACAGATCTACCTGAAGCGCGAAGACTTGAACCACACCGGCGCGCACAAGGTCAACAACACCATCGGCCAGGCGCTGCTCGCGCGCCGCATGGGCAAGCCGCGCGTGATCGCCGAAACCGGCGCCGGTCAGCATGGCGTGGCCACGGCCACCGTCTGCGCACGCTATGGCATGGAGTGCGTGGTCTACATGGGCAGCGAAGACGTGAAGCGCCAGTCGCCCAACGTCTACCGCATGAACCTGCTCGGCGCACGAGTCGTGCCGGTGGAAAGCGGCTCCAAGACCTTGAAGGACGCGCTCAACGAGGCGATGCGCGACTGGGTCACCAACATCGAGAACACCTTCTACATCATCGGCACCGTGGCCGGCCCCCATCCTTACCCGGCGATGGTGCGCGACTTCCAGCGCGTCATCGGTGACGAGTGCCTGGTGCAGATGCCCGAGATGATCAACCGCCAGCCCGATGCGGTGATCGCCGCCGTGGGCGGGGGCTCGAATGCGATGGGCATCTTCTACCCCTACATCCCGCACGAGAAGACACGCTTGATCGGCGTCGAAGCCGCTGGCCAGGGCCTCGATTCCGGCAAGCACGCTGCCAGCATCAGCCGGGGCACCCCCGGCGTGCTGCACGGCAACCGGACCTACCTGCTGCAAGACGACAACGGGCAGATCACCGAGACGCACTCCATCTCGGCCGGTCTCGACTACCCCGGCGTCGGCCCCGAGCATGCCTACCTCAAGGACATCGGCCGCGCCGAATACGTCGGCATCACCGATGACGAGGCGCTCGCGGCCTTCCATCGCCTGTGTCGCACCGAAGGCATCATTCCGGCGCTCGAGTCGGCTCATGCTGTCGCGCAGGCCATCAAGATGGCGCCGGCCATGCGGCCCGACCAGCATCTGCTGGTGAACCTCTCCGGGCGTGGCGACAAGGACATCGGCACCGTCGCCGACCTCTCCGGCGCCGAGTACTTCGACCGCCCCTCGCAGGCCGGTCGCACGGTGAAGGGCGCCCAATGAGCCGCATCCAGTCCGTGCTGGCCGCACTCAAGGCGCAGGGCCGCAAGGCGCTGATCCCCTACGTGACCGCAGGTGACCCGTTCCCCGACGCGACGGTCGAGCTGTTGCTCGCCATGGCGAAGGCCGGTGCCGACGTGATCGAACTCGGTGTGCCGTTCTCCGACCCGATGGCCGACGGCCCGGTGATCCAGCGCGCCGGCGAGCGCGCCTTGGCCAAGGGTATCGGGATGCCGCAGGTGCTCGACTTCGTGCGCGAGTTCCGCCACAGCAACGACACAACACCCATCGTGCTGATGGGCTATGCCAACCCGATCGAGCGCTACGACCAGCGTGCAGGCGAGGGCGCCTTCGTCCGTGACGCGAAGGCGGCGGGCGTCGACGGCGTGCTCGTCGTCGACTATCCGCCCGAGGAGTGCGAGGCCTTCGCGGCGCAGATGAGGGCCGCCGATTCCGATCCGATCTTCCTGCTCGCCCCCACCTCCACCGAACAACGCATCAAGGACGTCGCCCGTGTCGCCACCGGCTTCGTCTACTACGTGTCGCTGAAGGGCGTGACCGGCTCCGGCGCGATCGACACGCGTTCCGTCGCCGAGGCCTTGCCTCGCATCCGCGCGCACGTGAAGGTGCCGGTCGGCGTGGGTTTCGGCATCCGGGACGCCGAAACGGCCAAGGCCGTGGGCGCAGTGTCCGATGCCGTCGTGATCGGTGCCCGCATCGTGAGCCTGCTTGAAACCCAAACGCGCGACAATGTCGTTTCCGCCGGCGCGGCGTTCATCGCCGAGATCCGCGCGGCCCTCGATTCCCTGAAAGGAGATCCCGCATGAGTTGGCTTGAAAAACTGCTGCCCCCCAAGATCCAGCAGACCGACCCGGCCGAGCGGCGCACCGTCCCCGAAGGCTTGTGGATCAAGTGCCCGTCGTGTGAGACGGTGCTCTACAAGAACGACCTCGAGCAGAACCTCAACGTCTGCCCCAAGTGCGCCCACCACCACCGCATCGGCGCGCGTGCCCGTTTGAACGCCTTCCTCGACGGCGAAGGTCGCTACGAGATCGGCCAGGAGGTGGTGCCGGTCGACGCCCTCAAGTTCAAGGACAGCAAGCGCTACCCCGAGCGGCTCAAGCAGGCGATGGAAACCACCGGCGAGACCGATGCGCTGGTGGTGATGGGCGGCGCGCTGCACACCATCCCGGTGGTGGCGGCCTGCTTCGAATTCGACTTCATGGGCGGCTCGATGGGCTCGGTGGTCGGCGAGCGTTTCGTGCGCGGCGTCGAGATGGCCGTCGAACAGAAGGTGCCCTTCATCAGCTTCACCGCCACCGGCGGCGCGCGCATGCAGGAAGGCCTCTTGAGCCTGATGCAGATGGCCAAGACCAACGCGGCCCTCACGCACCTCTCGAAGAGCAAGCTGCCCTACATCAGCGTGCTGTGCGACCCGACGATGGGCGGCGTGTCGGCCAGCTTTGCCTTCATGGGCGACATGGTGATCGCCGAACCCAAGGCGCTGATCGGCTTTGCTGGCCCGCGCGTGATCGCCGACACCGTGCGCGAGAAGCTGCCCGAAGGCTTCCAGCGTGCTGAGTTCCTGATGCAGACCGGTGCCATCGACGCCATCGTCGACCGCCGCGAGCTGCGCGGCGTGATCGCGAAGTCGATCGCGATGCTGCAGCGGCAAAGCGCCGACGCGGTGGCCTGACCTTCAAGCGTCGTCACATGGCAAGGGCGGCTTCGGCCGCCCTTGTGCATTCCGAAATCTCCCTCCAAGTCCCATGACCTTGCCCACCACGCTGGCCGAATGGCTCGATCACTGCGAGCGCCTGCACCCCAAGAACATCGACATGGGCCTCGCACGCAGCGAGGAGATGAAGCGCCGCCTGAACCTTGAGTTCAAGGTGCCGGTCATCACCGTCGCGGGCACCAACGGCAAGGGCTCGACCTGCACGATGATCGAGTCGATCGGCCTGCATGCGGGCTACAAGGTCGGGCTCTACATCAAGCCGCACTTCGTGCATTTCGAAGAGCGCTGTCGCGTCAACGGCGCGATGGTGTCGGCCAACGACCTGCTGCCGCACTTCGAAGCGGTGGAAAAGGCGCGCGGGGACATGCCGCTTACCTACTTCGAGTTCACCAGCCTGGCGATATTTCGCCTGCTCTCAATGGCGGACTTGGACCTGGTGATCCTGGAGGTGGGCCTGGGCGGCCGGCTCGACACGGTGAACGTGATCGACACCGACTGCGCCGTCATCACCAGCATCGCGCTTGACCACATGGAATACCTCGGCCCCGACCGCGAGGCCATCGGCCGCGAGAAGGCGGCGATCATGCGGCCGGGCAGGCCCGCGATCTTCAGCGACCCGGTGCCGCCTGCCAGCGTGGGTGAGTACGCAAGGAGCGTGGGCGCCCATCTCTGGCAGATCGGCGTCGACTTCAACTTCGCCGGCGACAAGCAGCAGTGGGGCTGGGCCGGCCGTGGCCGCCGCTACAGCGGGCTGGCTTACCCGGCCTTGCGTGGCGCGAACCAGTTGCTCAACGCCTCGGGCGCGATTGCGGCGTTCGAGGCCTTGCGTGACCGATTGCCGATCAACGCGCAGGCCATCCGCAGCGGCCTTGCGACACTGGAGTTGCCAGGCCGCTTTCAGATCGTGCCCGGCCAGCCGACGCTCGTGCTCGATGTGGCCCACAACCCGCACGCGGTTGGCGCGCTATTCGAAAACCTCGACCAGATGGGCTTCTTCCCGCGCACGCATGCCGTCTTCGGCGTGATGGCCGACAAGGACATGGCGGCCATCTTCACGCGGATGGCGCCGCTGGTCGACCACTGGTATTTTTGCGATCTGCCGATCCCGCGTGCAGCGCCGGCGCAGCAGCTCGCCGACTTGCACCGCGCGCTGGCGCCCAAGGGGCCTGGGCCGGTGACGACGTCAATGCATGCAAGCCCTTCGGAAGCACTCCGTGCGGCGGTCGCCGCAGCAGACCCCACTGATAGAATCGTGGTCTTCGGCTCGTTCTACACCGTGGGCGGCGTGCTCAAAGATGGCCTGCCCCGGTTGTCTGCCAAGCACCTCAGCTGATCACCATCCGTCGGGCCTTCGTGGCCCGCGAAGCTCGACAGTCCTCGAGCCACTTCGAACCAGCACTGCATGGGTCTGCTGTCATTTCTGAAGCGCAAGTCTGGCGAGCCCGCCGCGAGGCCGGTGGGCCTGCCCGAGTCGGTCGACTCGGTGCAGCAAGCCCGCACCCGCGCGCGGCAACGGCTCGTCGGCGCGGTGGTGCTGGTGGCAGCCGGCGTGATTGGGTTCCCCTTGCTGTTCGAGACGCAGCCGCGGCCTCTGCCCGGCAACACGCCGATCGAGATCGCCCGCAAGGACGGCAGCGTGCCGGCTGCCACACCCGCACGCACCACGCCGACCCCGCGTGCCACGGTCGCCTCGCCTGCGCCCTCTGTCATCACCGAGACGCCTGCGGAAGCGGGTCGTGAAGTGGCGCCGGCCGCGTCGGTGCCCGCGACGCCCGCGGTGCCGGTGCCCAAACCAGAACCCAAGCCCGAGCCCAAGCCCACAGAACCAAAACCGCCTGCCGAAGCCAAGCCGGCCGCGAAACCGGAGGCCAAACCCGCTGCCGAAGGCGCGCGTGCCCAGGCGCTGCTCGAAGGCAAGCCCGCCGCCTCCAAGCCTGCTGTCGCAGACGGGCGCTTCGTCGTGCAGGTTGGTGCTTTTGCCGAAGTCACCGCGGCACGCGAAGCGCGCCAGAAGGTCGAGAAGCTCGGGCTCAAGACCTACACCCAGTTGGTCGAAACCTCCACCGGCAAGCGCATCCGCGTGCGTGTCGGGCCCTTTGCGTCGCGCGACGAAGCCGAGAAGGCGTCCACCAAGATCAAGTCGGCCGGCCTGAGGCTCGGCGGTCTACACGCTCTGACGACAGGCCATGCAATGGGTGGACCTCGTCATGCTGGGCATCCTGGCGATCTCGGTGATCGTCGGGCTGGTGCGTGGCTTCGTGTTCGAGGTCCTGTCGCTCGCTGGTTGGCTGGTGGCCTATCTGGTGGCGCGTTGGTTTGCCGCCGACGTGGCGGTGCACATTCCGGTCGGCAAACCCGGCTCGGCGGTCAACCATGCAGTGGGCTTCGTCGCCCTCTTCATTGCCGTGCTGCTGCTGTGGGCGATCGTGTCCCGTCTGCTGCGCTTTCTCATCCATGCGTCGCCGCTCAGCCTTCCCGATCGGGCGCTTGGCGCGGGTTTCGGCCTTCTGCGCGGGCTGGTGCTGCTGCTAGCGGCTGCGACCGTGATCATGGTCACACCACTCGCCAAATCGCCTCCCTGGCGGGCCTCGCAAGGGGCACAGTGGCTCCATTCGGCGCTGGACGGCTTGCGTCCCTTGCTTCCGCCCCAACTTTCGACCCATCTTCCGAACCACGTGCCGGCCGCATCGGGCGGGGCTCGCTGATTCCCAAGGCATTTCCCAAGGATTTCTGATCATGTGTGGCATCGTCGGCGTCATCTCCAAGAGCCCGGTCAACCAGCTGATCTACGACGCGCTGCTGCTTTTGCAGCACCGTGGGCAGGACGCTGCGGGCATCGTCACGATGCAGGGCACCAAGTGCTTCATGCACAAGGCGCGGGGCATGGTGCGCGACGTGTTCCGCACCCGCAACATGCGGGCGCTGCCGGGCCCGGTGGGCCTGGGCCAGGTGCGCTACCCGACGGCGGGCAACGCCTACAGCGAGGAAGAGGCGCAGCCTTTCTACGTGAATGCGCCCTTCGGCATCGTGCTCGTGCACAACGGCAACCTGACCAATGCCCTGGCGCTGAAGGAAGAACTCTTCGCCATCGACCGCCGCCACATCAACACCACCAGCGATACCGAGGTGCTGATCAACGTGCTCGCGCACGAGCTGGAAATGGCGGCGCGCGACCTGCCGCTCACACCCGACGAGATCTTCAAGGCCGTGAGCGCCGTTCACAAGCGCATCAAGGGCTCGTACGCGGTGGTGGCGCTGATCGCCGGCCACGGCCTGCTCGCGTTCCGCGATCCGTATGGCATCCGGCCGCTGGTATTCGGTGAGGGCGTGACGGCCGAGGGCCGCGAGGTGATGGTGGCTAGCGAATCGGTGGCCATCGAAGGCACCGGCCACACCGTGACGCGCGACGTCGCGCCGGGTGAGGCGATCTTCATCGACCTCGACGGCAACGTGCACGCTAGGCAATGCGCGGAGACGCCCACGCTCAATCCCTGCATGTTCGAGTTCGTCTACCTCGCGCGGCCCGATTCGGTGATGGACGGCATTTCGGTCTACCAGGCCCGCCTGAACATGGGCGAGACGCTGGCGCAACGCGTGATCTCTACCATCCGCCCGAACGAGATCGACGTGGTGATTCCCATTCCGGAATCGAGCCGCCCCTCGGCCATGCAGCTCGCGCAAAAGCTCGGCAAGCCGTACCGCGAAGGCTTTGTGAAGAACCGCTACGTCGGCCGCACCTTCATCATGCCGGGGCAGGGCATGCGCAAGAAGTCGGTGCGCCAGAAGCTCAACACCATCGGGATGGAGTTCAAGGGCCGCAACGTGCTGCTGGTCGACGACTCCATCGTGCGCGGCACCACCTCGAAGGAGATCGTGCAGATGGCGCGCGATGCCGGTGCCCGCAAGGTCTACATGGCCTCGGCTGCGCCGCCGGTGCGCTACCCGAACGTCTACGGCATCGACATGCCGACGAAGGAAGAGTTGATCGCCCACAACCGCAGCATCGAAGAGATCCGCGAGTTCATCGGTGCCGATGCGCTGATCTATCAGGACGTGGACGCGATGAAGAAGGTGGTGGGAGCGCTCAACGGCAAGCTCAGCGGCTTTGAAGCGTCTTGCTTTGACGGCCACTACGTGACGGGTGACGTTTCGAGCGCCGACTTCGACGCAATGGCCTCGCAGCGCTCGTCGCAGCCCGATGAAGAAGAGGGCAACGACCGCACGCGGCTGGCCCTGCAAAGCACCAACGAGCGTTCCTGACCCGCCCGTACCCCGAAGGCATGACCCAAAAGATCCGCACCCGCATCGCTCCGTCGCCCACCGGCTTTCTGCATCTCGGCACGGCTCGCACCGCCCTGTATTCGTGGGGCTATGCCCGCCACCATGGCGGCGAGTTCGTGCTGCGCATCGAAGACACCGACGTCGCCCGTTCGACGCAGGATTCCGTCGACCAGATCCTCGCGTCGATGAAATGGCTCGGCCTCGACTACGACGAAGGCCCGGTCTACCAGATGCAGCGTCTGGGCCGCTACCGCGAAGTCGTCGACCAGATGATCGCGAAGGGTCAGGCCTATCGCTGCTACACGACGCCGGCCGAACTTGACGTGATGCGCGAAGCGCAAAAAGCGCGCGGCGAGAAGACCCACTACGACGGTCGCTGGCGTCCCGAGCCCGGCAAGGTCCTGCCCGAGCCGCCGGCGGGTGTGCAGCCGGTGATCCGCTTCGCCAACCCGAAGGATGGCGTCGTCACCTGGAATGACCTCTGCAAGGGTCCGATCACCATCTCCAACCATGAGATCGACGACCTGATCATCATGCGCGCCGACGGCGTGCCCACCTACAACTTCGCCGTGGTGGTCGATGACTGGGACATGCAGATCAGCCATGTCTTCCGTGGCGACGAGCACGTCAACAACACGCCCTGGCAGATCAACATCTTCAACGCGCTCGGTGCACCGCTGCCGCATTTCGGCCACGTGCCGGTGATCCTCGGCGACGACGGCCAGAAGCTCTCGAAGCGCCGCGGCGCGGTGAGCGTCACGGCCTACGAAGAAAACGGCTTCCTGCCAGAAGGCATGCTCAACTACCTCGCGCGCCTGGGCTGGAGCCATGGCGACGAAGAAGCTCTTCACGCGCGAGCAGTTCATCTCGTGGTTCGACGGCTCGCACCTGTCGAAGAGCCCGGCCCAATGGGACGCCGCCAAGCTCGCCTGGGTCAACGCGCACTACATCAAGACCATCGACGAGCAGCGCCTGTCGTCGCTCGTGGTCGACCAACTGAAGCGCCGCGGCATCGACGTCACGGTCGCGGCCGTGGCCCGCACGGTGCCCCTCTTCAAGGATCGCTGTAGCACGACCGTCGAATTGGCCGACTGGGTGCAGATGTATTTCTCCGAAGTGTCACCCACTGCCGAAGACCTGGCTGCCCATGTCACCGAGCTCGTGAAGCCGGCCATTCCCACGCTGCGCAGCAAGTTCGAAGGTGCCGAATGGGCCAAGCCCGCCATCGCTGCGGCGATCAAGGAAACACTGGTCGCTCACGGCCTGAAAATGCCCCAGCTGGCGCATGCCGTGCGTGTGCTGGTGTGCGGTCGCGCGCAGACGCCGTCGCTCGATGCAGTGCTCGAACTGTTCCCGAAAGACACCGTTCTTTCGCGTTTGCAGCAGGCCTGAAAATCTGTCTATAATCGCGGTCTCGCTTGAACAGTGTGACTCGTTGAAGTTTGCAGAAGTTTTGCAAAACACCACGGGGGTATAGCTCAGCTGGGAGAGCGCTTGCATGGCATGCAAGAGGTCAGCGGTTCGATCCCGCTTACCTCCACCAACAAAACGGTGGCGCACGGTTCAAGAGAATCTCGAAAGAGATTGCGAAGGTTTAAGTCCCCTTCGTCTAGAGGCCTAGGACACCACCCTTTCACGGTGATTACAGGGGTTCGAATCCCCTAGGGGACGCCAAGTTTGATGGCGCTTGTGCAGAGATGCAGAAGCCATCTGGAGTGGTAGTTCAGTTGGTTAGAATACCGGCCTGTCACGCCGGGGGTCGCGGGTTCGAGCCCCGTCCACTCCGCCAAACAAATCAACGGGTTAGCTTGGAAACGAGCTAACCCGTTTTTCTTTGTCCGTGCTGAGGGGTAAACCGAGGGGTAAACCGTTTTGCGGCTCAGAGCGGCTTCCAGCGGACGTTCGCGGACAGATGTGGATCTCATCGAGGGGGTCTCTTCGCTGCCTCGCGCTCAAGCTGGAGGTTCACGATCCACTGCGTGATCTCTTCGTCTACCCAGGCACTCGCCTTGCCGATCTTCACTGGCGACGGAAACTTTCCGTCCTTGATCAGTCCGTATATCTTGGTTCGCCGCATGCCAACGCGTGCACTGACAGCGGGTAGTCGCAACAACACGCCAGCCCTGAGTGACTGGTTTGAAAGCTCTGCTGGGCGGTCGATTGACGTCAGAGCCTCGGGAACACGATCAGCAGGCATAGCTTTCTCCGAAGACGTATGCGCTCCAAAGCGTCGAAAGGGCTATGCGAGCGCATCTTCATCATCAGGGAGACAAGTCAAAAACCAATGCTTCTTATAAACGTGCAGGAGGCGAATTTGCATGCTTCCAACGAATCAAGCACCATGCGTAGATACGGCGTGGCTACTGCACTTGGGCTCGGATGGGCGCAATCGAACTGCGGCTGGTTGATCCAACTCGTGATGGAAGCGAGGTTCCCTTGGGGTGGACTGCGTATCGATCGATTAAGACCGTCTTCGAAATGCTGAATGAAGAGGTCGAATCACTCATGGGCGCCGAGGGGCTGAGCCGTCGAGAGGCTCAGGACGAGCAACTCCGGCGCGCAATGGCTGCACTCGATCAGGTCCAAAACTCGAAAGAGCATTGAGTGATCGAGGCTTGCTTGCTCGTCGTCTCGCTTGCCTTGGTGTGGATCTGGTTCCGGTTCGCAAGGCCTGCCAACGAACATGAGCGTCATCAACTCCAGGCGCTGGGTTCCGAATGTGATGAAGCAGATGTGATCGCCAGCGCTGCTCTGATTTCAAAGAGCTTGAGTGTGAGTCAGTGGCGAATCGCAATGCGAGGTGCAGCGCGCGCGACTGTGCAGCGCTCGTTCAACCACAAGATGGCCGCCGAGACGGCGAGAAGGGTTCAGAGCTGATCCATTCCCACTAACTTCTCACATCTCCATTGAGTCGCACCAGCAGGTGCATGCGCAGCGCATTCGCTGCACTGACCAATGGAGAAGTCATGGAAGAACGGCGTTTGAATAGGCGGCAACTGCTTGCGCTTCGGCGCAGCTGGCGAAAGCAGCTCGGCTGGACGCAAGTGAGCGATTGGACTTGTTTCGTCGAGGCAGTTCCGGCAGAGCGCTTTGAAGCATCCTGGCTGAAGCGATGGGAACGAGTGATGAGATTGCTGAAACTCAGCTATGCAGGCACTGCGTACCCTGGACACCTTGATGTGACGGTCGCCGCACATTGCGAGTACAGGCGGTTCGACCAAAAGATCAAGTCTCTGAAGGGATGGCTGAAGGCCACGTCGGCGGACTGGATCGTTTCAAGTCCGTTTGACGCCGATCGCTTGCGAGAGGCACTCGGCGAAGACGTCATTTCGCGCATCAAGGGGCATACCCGGTGGCGTGGGCTGAATCGATAGCCCGCGCCGCGATGAGACGGCAGGTTCGACTCTCGGATGAACCCATCACCATCGTTGATCAATCCTCTCAACGAACAGACCGTTCCTGCTCGCGTCATCTGGAGCTGACGCACTAGGTGACATCCGGGCGCTGAGATACCCACCGGCGGCGTCTGCGTGGCAGGCGCCACGCCGCCCGTGGATATCTGCACTCTGCAGTTCAACCCTGCAGGTAGTTGTAGTGCTCGGCTGTCCACACAGCGGCATGGATCAGGTCTCCAGTGGGCCGTGCTCCAAGCGCCGCAGTCCGCCAGTAGGGCAGCGCCGCTCTTCGGTCGCCGCGCATGAAATGGTCGTCATACCGCAAGGCCCACTTCTTGCCATCCTGGGAGAACACCTCGAACGAAAAGAGCCCCGCCCGCCCGCGGTATGACAGATTGAATGACCAGCGTCGGCCCTCGTCGCTGTCATACAGATTCACATTGCCGCTGTCCCATCCGTCGTCCATGAGCTTCAGCGTTGCTTCATGCAGCTCAGCATCTCGAGTCTCCCTTGCGATATGGAGAAGCTCCGATGGTGGTAGGCCGGTGGTCGATTTGTCGTCCATGACAAGAAAGTGCTTCGACGTCAGCCAGGGCGAGACATAGCGAACCCCTGTCTTCTCCCACTTCTTGCCTGGCTCCTTGGACCACAGCGGCCAGGTGGAATCTGCGAGCAACTCTCCGATGCTGTTGCGGATCTCCTGTCGCGCGCAGATCCAGAACACGACTATGTTGAGTTGTATGGCCGCGAGCAGTGCGTCTTGCAGTTCCTGATCGGATTTCTTGGTTCGCTCGTATTCGATGGCGAACTCCTGTCCTTCGAAGTTGAGCAACGCGTCGACGACCTTCTTTCCCTTCTGGCCCTCCCGCAGGGTGTAGTGGGTGCCGACGAGGGCCGCTCCTTTCGCCATGAAGCGGGCAGCCGTGCGGGCAACCTCTGCGTCGTGGTCAAGGTGACCAGACTCCAAGGAAGAAGGGGACTTCGGATATGGATGAACCACAACTTCTGGGTGCCTCGTTGCTTCGACCACGCCCTTCGGGGTCAGCATCCAGACGATCCGCTCGCGAAGGGCAGAAGTTGCCTTCAGCTCTACGACCTGTACCAGTCCGTTCGCCACCATCCGCGCGAGCAGATGACTGGCGTTATCGAGGTCGATGTCGAGCAGGGTGGCGAGTGCCTGGCGACTGACCACGTGGGTCATGTAGATTAGGGCGAGGGCCCTTTGGACCTTCTCCAGTCCACGGGTGCGCGCGGCCGGACCCGCAAGAAGAGATTCCTTGTTGCTCATATGACGGCGTTGAGTTGTGGGAGCCGTCACTGTCACCCGAGAGCGCCCGAAAGCAATGCTTCTTATACGCCGCCTCTGCTCACTTTCGTCCTCGAGTCGCGGTTGCTAGCAACTAGCCGTGTAGCCTGCCATCTACTGGCTTGCTTATGTCTAGAGCAGCTCACCTGGCTGCTGGGTATTAGTTCTGAAAATTGCCGCTCTTGTCGGGCGCGGGTTGCTCGAAATCGTCGTCGACCCGCACTTGCTAGCAACTAGCTATTGAGCGTGATGTGCACTAGCTTGCTTATGTCTAGAACAGAGTTTGCTCGTTTGCTGGCTACTAGTACGCTAGTCCATCAGCTGTGGAGCTCCGTCAATTCCCCCGATGCCTCTCCGTCCGCGGGGATGACGGAGCAGTCGACGGATTGCTTGATGGCAGGGTTCCCTGTGGCACCCGCGGCTCTTCGGGGCGGCTGGACGCCGCCCACGCCGCGTAGCCCCGCTGGACGCGGGGCTTGCCACCGCCAGTGTGCTGGGCGCGCCTCCCCCTCCCGTGACCTGCGGCCACGGGCCCCGCTTCGCGGGGGAACCCGGCTCTGCCGGCTCCTTTCTCGTCATGTGCTGCGCACATGTCGCTCCAGTCGGCCCTTCGGGCTGCGGCTGCACGCCGCACCGCAGACCCGGGTTCCCCCGCGCCTAGGGCTCGGGGGAGGCGGGGGCTGCGCCCCCGCGGCAGGCACCGGCGCTGGGGCGCCTCAAACGGCTGGGGCCGTTTGTGCCAGTCCGCGGCGCCCCCGGCCTGAACCTGACCCCGCTGGGGCGGGGGCGCAGGTTCAGGGGCTGCGCGGCGCCGGCCGCTTGCCCCGCCGCGTTGCGGCGGCTCCCGCGATGGTCTTGCTCGGGTGGCCGGTTGGACCCCAAGTTGTGGCCACTGGTCTCACGTGGGTGCACCTACGTCGTCTAGTGGGATGACGCTCTTGGAAGGGCTCCTTGTTAGTACTGGCCATCCGACGCTACAGGCGTCGCCAAACGTGCAGACGCTGCCTGAAAGACGGAGTGCCATCCGTGGTTCTGGTGCGGGGGAGGCAAGGTGTGCCCGCGCTGAAGGGCGACCTCCTGTGCTGGGAAGGCCCGCAACGCAGCGGGTGCGGACCTCTTATTGGACTGAGCTGAAGTCCGCTCTAGACTGGGTGCTGCCGGTCGGATTAGGCCGATGGGTGACCGCGAAGGCTCAGACCGGTCTTCCGCATGCCCGCTGCTGAATGACCGCTGCGCGCTCTTAACCGGCCAGCCCAGTGTGGCCAACCGATGACGGGTCCAGGAACGACTGCTCTTACTGGTGACGATCGGTCGAATCCGACCCTGAGCCGGCACACGCCCTCTCGATCTCGTTGCTCTCGAACCGCCGTTCGGACACGCGCACACGACGGCCGACGACCTGGTCAACAAGGTCGTCCAGCACTTCTGCGACGAGCATGCCGAGCGCTACCTGCTCGCGTTCGTCTACGGATACCTCGGTGACCACGACCTGCTGAAGGTGCGCACCGACGCCGAGAAGTTCCTGATGCTGGCCGCACTCCACCTCGTGGAGTGTGTCGCCTTCGTTGGGCCCCATACCACCACCTGAACATCACGGCCGCAATGCCGGGTCAAGATGGGATGGCGACACGCTCACGGCACTGGGGAACGGCGCTTGAAGAAGCTGTCGTGGCCGGTAAAGGGCCCGGCACTCGAGACCTACCGTCACCGGCTCACCTCGTTTGCTGGTACCGCGCCGTTCGTCTATTAAATTTCGCGTCCACAGCGAGAACTGACAAATCGTGTTGCCTGAGCCTATAGCCTCAATCACCACTCGGCTCATTCAGGTCCACAACGAAGGGGTCGTCAGTGAAGTCAAGCTCGTTCATGCTCCCATCCCCACCAGAGCCCCAATCATCCCTATCCGCTGGTCCCCAGTCCTCGCGGGCCCTTCCAGATCCACCGTAGTAACCGCGGTCACGTGAACGGTCCTCAGAGCTTCGCCGCGCACCTGTTTGATTGCCATGCACCTGTTCCTCCCCTCGCGTAAGCGTCAAAAACCGCCGAACCCGATCTTGCTGCGCAACGGTCGATGCCCAAGAGTAACCGGCGCTTACCTGCCTCCGGCCAGCGGCGTCGTCGGCCGGAATCGGGAAGTGCTTGTAGAGTCGCCGCACAACGTCGTCGAGCGACTCCTGCCCATCCCGGTAGCGCGTGATCCCATAGTCAATGTCGCGAACAAGCTGGTAGCCAGCGTTCGCTGCCTCGTAGACAAGAGTGGGAATTTCCAGGGCTTGATAGACCGCTCCGGCACCGTAGTTGCCGGTCACCTTCCCATTGAACCAGGAACTGTCCTCTCCACCGCGACGTAAACCATCTGGCAACGTTTTGGGATCACCGACCCCCCTCAACCTGAGGAACTCATATACGAGCTGGTATCTATCGATCAGACCAAGCCTCTCAGTCGAAATGGCAATGAGTCTCTGGCCAACGGATGGATCGTAGCGATCCACTCGGCTGGCCTCCCAAAGGCGCACACTTCGTACGCTGTTGATGTCGCCGGATCGCCCGGACTTGGCCTCGACGACATCGATCAACCTTCGGATCCGCCCGTCAAACACAGCAGACTCGGTCAGCTTGACCGTTGGTGTGTAGAGTGTCGCGAGCCCATTCGAGGAAACGTAGCCAGAGCTCGCCTGCGCACGCGGTATCAGCGGGTCCGCACAAGCGCTGCCGATTGTCACTGCACATAGAACGAAGAGAAGCGAGAACGCCAACGCTTTCATCGCTTGATCAACTCGACAGAAGCCGAACCCCCAAGCGGCAAGGAACCGGCGAGGAGTAGGAGGTACGTCCTAGGTCCTCCATTGACAAGACCAAGCGTGCTCAGCGCCTTCACTGCCGCACGCGAATCACTAGCCGCCGCGAAGCTCAGTCACGTCGAGTGCATAGCCTTCCACGTCTTCTACTACTGCAGTGATCTCGTACCCAGACCAAGTGCGCTCGGCATTGAGTACCGTGCATTGAAAGCGTCTGCCGGTGGCCACGAGTGTTGAAGCCTTGCCGAGAAAAGCCCTCACACTAGAACGAACGTCGTCTGGCAGTTGGGCGTCGTCAGCGGGGGAGAGCGGAACTGGGCCGCTGGCCTTAACCTTGCACGGGCCCACATGCCCGATCGACGGACGATCGCGCTGCGTCCAAACGATCTCTCTCCCCATACTTGGAGAGAACGTGAACAACACATCGCCTGGTGCGACCAGTTCTCCTTGAGCCTTCATAACGCTGACCACCACACCGAGAATCTCAGGCTCTGCCGCACCATTGCCATCACGCAATACTGTCAACTCCCTTAGCGCCCGGAGTTCGGCAAGCTTCTGACCAATCTCTTGATAGATGATCTCGCGACCCTGTGCATGACGCTCATGCAGCAGCGGATCACTGATCGAAAGTAGCGCAACCCCATCAGGACTTGGGAGGCCGTCGACCATCCCCTTTGCTTCCAGCTTCGATAGGCGATCAAAGAGCAGAAGATCCAATTTGAGGCGCTCAGATCCCGATGAACTGCCACTCGCGCGACCGACTACTCTGGCTTGAAGAAGCTGAGTGTCGTTCATGAGTTGTTCGTACGTGTACTTTGGGCCTCGTTCAGTCACCTTGAGGAGCTTGCCCTCATATCGAAGCCGAGGGCGATCCGATCGCATTGCCCAGTAGACGTTCTCAAGCGCCCTCGCGCTGTTTTGCTCGCTGTTGACACTAACGGAGCGCAGCCGGACGCGGAGGTTCTTGAATGAAATCTTGTCGTTGTCACTTAGATTCGTAGCGTCAACCACTTGGTTGAATGCCACTGCCGCAGCAGAGGCGTCGCCCGACGTGGCCGCACTTGATGCGTCGTCGGCGAGCTTTCTTCTCAGATCATTGGACTGCGCAAGAACCTCATATTCCCGACACTCGGCCTGCCACTGGGACGCAATCCTTTGTACCGCTCCTGGATCCGATCTCTCAATGCCGAGCTTTTCTGCAGCCAGCTCGACATAGGTCCGAAATGTTATGGAACGCGAAAGACCATCTTTCAAGGACCGGAACATCTTCTCGTACTTCGTGCAGACGCCCTGGGCCTCCCCAGGCCTCAAGTAGGTGTCATTTAAGGCAACCTCGCTAGGGACGGTCCTAAAAGCTTCAAGCGAGGCATTGCGCCAGTCCTCGTTGGTCTCTCTAGCTCGGACTAGAGCCTGATGAACCTGCACGGCAAGAACTGTGCTTCGCAGTCTTTCCATAGGGACAGCTCGCAAGGATGGATTCATCTTGATCAGAACGCCAATCGCGGCATCGATGTCTTCCGCGCTGGCCTGAGACGTTCCGGCAAGCCTACCCACTTCACCGTACTCAGTGCGCTGCAGGAGCTTCGCAATCTCTTGCTGCAGCGAACGTTCGACGCCCATCTCGCCAAAGCCAACATCCCAAGGGGCGGTCTCAATTGGTCGAAGCCTGGGTGGCAGAAGCGCGAGCAAGGCTGAGATCTCCCTTTCGGCTCTCGATCCCGGCGAGTTGCGACCTCACTTACTACGCGCACCCTCGCATTCCGACCGTAGACCATTCCGACTGACTCACCTTCGGACGGAACCCGTGAGACAGCGCCCGGATAGGCGGCAACGACCGGCAGCGCCGGCAAAGCGGCCAGGTTGGCATCAAGTGCATGAATGTTTGCCGAATTTGCCAAGAGGGCAACGGCAATGGAGCAAGTCCTCAAGTCCATGCGGGGCCTCACGTTTTCTGCTGAGGATACGCCAGCAGCAGGTTGACTAGCTGAAATGCCCTGAAGCTGTCGGTCGTGACCGACTGCAGCTGGCCGTGACCACCCATTCAAGGCTCTCCGGGAAGCGGTCCATCGGCACGATCTTGTGGCCACTCCCGACGTTCCACTTAGCCGCATGCTGTGTGACCCTCAACTCGATGGGAGACCATCATGGGTACCACAGGAAATGCGGCTCATCACGAGCCATGGAACAAGGGCAAGATCGTCGGTCAGAAGGCGCCGTTCAAGCTGAAGGAAATTTGGGCGCTGCGTGTTCGGCTTCAGATGGAGAGCCGGGTTCGCGAACTCGCCCTGTTCAACCTAGGAATTGACAGCAAGCTGCGCGGCTGCGATCTCGTTGCCCTAAAGGTCCGGGACGTCAGCCACGGAGAACAGATGGCGTCGCGCGCCATCGTCATGCAGCACAAGACGCAGCGCCCGGTGCAGTTCGAGATCACGCAGGCCACCCGTGACTCACTCCAGGCGTGGATCAAGCAGGCTGGGCTGAAGTCAGAGGACTACCTCTTCCCCAGTCGTCTTCACGATTCACCCCACCTTGGCACTCGGCAGTACGCAAGGATCCTGGGCCACTGGGTCGACGAGCTGGGTCTGGACCGCGCCAATTATGGAACCCATTCGATGCGGCGAACGAAGGCGACGTTGATCTACAGACGCACGAAAAACCTCCGAGCAGTCCAGCTACTACTCGGCCATTCCAAACTCGAGTCGACAGTTCGCTACTTGGGGATCGAAGTGGACGATGCCCTTGAGATCTCGGAGCAAACCGAGATTTGAACAGCTGTGATTTTGGCCGCGCCTCTCCTAAGGCAAGTCAGGCGCGGCCTGCCCTCTGTTGCAACTCACTGGCGGAGTCATGCACTTCCGCTCTCTCTCATTGCCAACCTTCTCAGTCGCAGCCTGGCCTGCATGGTCCCGTCGGATGTGCTGTGTTGTTTGCGCTGCAGGCCTTGCCATGAGGTGCCGACACGGCGTGCGAGAGCTCATGCAACGCCCAGCGCGCATTGCGCGCCTGAACGCTTCGCCAGCCCGGCACGTGTCCGTTCGCGAACGCGCTCATCGCGCACGAGGTGAGTCAGCGACGCGGTCGGCGTTGCTCGTGAGGACTTCGCGATGCGAAACGTCTACTGCAGCCGCAAGGTACAGCTTTACTCGGCCTTAACCCCGCCCTGAAACTCGACCGGCTAGACTGGCGCTATGTCCCGTTGGCTCGTTGCCCTCATCGTCGCGATCCTGATCCCTTGCTACGGCTTTGCTGCCGTGGGCAAGTCGGTCGCGCTGGTGGTCGACGAGAGTGGCCATGCGTTGGCGCACTACGCCGACCAGGCGCATCACCACGATGACGAAGGCGGCATGCGCGCGGACGATTCCGACGAGTCGGCGGTGCATTTGCATGGCGACGACTGGGTCACCACCCCCGTCCTGGTCGTGCAAGCCTTGAGCCTCCAGTTCCCATCACCTGCCGACGGGGCACCGCTGCGTGTGAGCAGGCAGGCCGCCCCACCGCCCTTCATCGAAGGGCCGATACGACCTCCACGTTTCGACTCCCGTTCCTGCTAATGGCGCGCTGCGCGTGAGCGCAGCGTCTCGTTCGCGTCATGCGGTCATCGCCTTCGGGTGTGGCTGTGACGCTCGGTTCGGATCTGTCGAATGTCACTTTCAAGATTTCGCCTGTGCGCAGGCGTGGCCGCCTTGTTGGCGGCGTGCTGGTCAACCGGCTGGGCTCAGCCCGCTTCGGCGCCATCCAGTCCTTCTCCCACCTTGGCGCAGGCCGTTGATGCCGCCTGGCAGCGTGCCGTTTCTGCTGCGGAGGCGGACGGAGGCCGCGAGCGTGCCGACGCACGGCGCGCACTGGCCGGCAGCCTTCTAGCCGGCGCCCCGGCGATTGAGCTTTCCCACCGTGCCGGCCAAGGCGACAGCCGCGAGAGCGAGGTTGCCACGGCCTTGCCGCTGGCAATGCCCGGTGTGCGCAGCGCACGCCAGGCCGCGGGCGATGCCGACGTCGCACTGGCCGACGCGCACCGCCGCCACACCCGCTGGCAGATCGCAGGCCAGGTGCGCGACGCCGTCTGGGCGATCGAAGCGGCCCGCGCCGACGAGGCGCAAGCCAAGGCCCATGCCTCCACGCTTGAACAGGTCGCCAGCGATGTCGAGCGCCGGGTGCGTGCCGGTGATCTCGCGCGAGCCGATCATCTGAGCGCCCGCAGCGAGGCGCTGGCGGCTCAAGCCGTACACCGGGAGGCAGCGCTGAAGCTTGCGGACGCCCATCGACAGTGGACCCTGTTGACCGGGCTCGCGGCGCCTGCGTCTGCCCTGGCTGGCGCCGACAACGGCGACGGCAACACGATCGAGTCCCATCCGGCATTGCAATCCGCTTCACGCGCGCTGGAGCAGGCCAGACGCAATGCCGACCTAGTCACCGCCACGCGCCGCGACCCACCCGAGCTTCGTGTCGGGCTGCGGCAGGAGGCTGACGGCCCAGGCACGTCCCGGACCAGCGCGGGCATCGGGGTGCGGATTCCGTTCGGTGCCGACGTGCGCAACCGTCCGCGTGAGACCGAGGCCTGGACGGCGGTCACGCTGGCCCAACGGCAGTCCGACAACGCGCGCCTTCGTGTCGAAGCCGATCTCGCCCAGGCCAAGGCAGTGCTCGAAGCCGCACAAGCACGCGTGCAGGCCGAAGAGACACGCGACGCCCTCACACGCGAACGCAGCCAACTCGTGCGCAAGGCCTTCAACGCCGGCGACATGGGCCTGCCCGATCTGCTGCGGGCGCTGGCCACAGCCTCGACCGCACAAGCCGACCTGGCCCGGGCCCGCGCAGCGCTCGGCCTCGCGCAGTCCCGCTTGGCACACGCCCAAGGAATCACACCATGAACAACACCCACAAAATCCTTCGACACACGACCCTCGCGGCCTGCCTCTGCATCGCTGCTGCCGCCTGGGCAGGCCCAGGCGCGCACGGCCCCAACGGCGAGCACCTCGACGGCCCGGCCGGCCACAGCCACTCGGTGGCGTCGACGGCGCCACGCATGGAAACCAAGTCCGAAGACTTCGAGCTGGTCGCCACGCTCGCCGAAGACGAACTCTCGATCTTGATCGACCGTTTCGCCACCAACGAGCCGGTGCTCGGCGCCCAGGTGGAAGTGCAGACCGGACAGGTCAAGGCTGTGGCCAAGTTCCACGCGGACCATGGCGACTACGCCGTGGCCGACGAAGCCTTCCTCAAGGCCCTGGCCAGCCCGGGCGAGCATGCGCTGGTGGTGACCATCAGCACCGGCAAGGAAAGCGACCTGCTGGACGGCGTGCTCAAGGTCGAGGCCGCTTCCGCCGAGCATGCGCATGGTGTGCCGAGGTGGGCATGGGCTGGAGGCGTCGTCTTGCTGCTGCTGGGCGCAGGTGCCGTGGCCCTGCGAAGCATCCGCCGCCGTACGGCTCTCGGGAGCGCAGCATGAAGCGCTCGATCCGCTGGAGTCTCAGCGTCTTGATGATGGTCGCGACGGTGGCCATCGCGGGCCCCGGTGCGCATGGACCGAACGGCGAGCACCTCGACACGGCGGCCGGCCCCTCGGGGTCGGGGCTGGTGCGCCTGCCCGACGGCAGTGTCAACGTGCCAAAGCTGTCGCAACGACGCATGGGGCTGCGCACGGTGATCGCCCCGCTTGGCAAAGCCGCTGGATCGGTGGAGTTGAGCGGGCGCGTGGTGATGGACCCGAACGCGGGTGGGCGTGTCCAGGCCTCACACGGCGGCACCGTCGAGCCCGGTCCGCAGGGTCTGCCGGTGGCCGGCCAAGCGGTGCGCAAGGGCCAAGTGCTCGCCTTTCTGCGCCACCACGCTGAGCCTTTCGCGCAAGCCAACCAGCAGTCGCAGCTCGCCGAGCTGCGCACCGCCCGGGAAGTGGCCGAACAACGGCTGCGCCGGCTGGAATCTCTGGAGGGCACGACCCCGCGCAAGGAGATCGAAGCGGCTCGCAGCGAACTCGCCGGCCTGCAAACGCGCGAGCGCAGCATCGGTGGCAGCTTGTCGTCACGCGAGCCGGTGACCGCGCCGGTGTCGGGCGTGATCGCACGCGCCGACGTGCTGGTCGGCCAGGTGGTCGATGCACGTGAGCTGATGTTCGAGGTCGTCGACCCGGCCCGGCTGCTCGTCGAGGCGGTAGTGGCCGACCCGACGCTGGCCGCATTGTTAAGCGGGGCCGAGCTGAAGTTGCTGCCGGGTTACCGCCTGACGCCGGTAGGCGCCGCACGTGCCTTGCGCGACGGCGTGCTGCCCATCACCTTCCGCGCCACCGCGGCCAAGGACGCGGCGCCGCTTGCGATCGGTCAGCCGGTGACCGTAGTTGCGCGCCTCAAGACCGAAACCGAAGGCATCGTGCTCCCGGCCTCTGCCGTGGTGCGCAACCCGGCGAATGAGCCAGTGGTGTGGATCAAGGCGACGGCCGAACGCTTCGTGCCGCAACCGGTGCAGCTGCAGACCCTCGACGCGGCCACCGTGCTCGTGACCAAGGGTCTTGCCGCCGACAACCGCGTCGTCGTGCAAGGCGCGGCGCTGGTGAACCAGATCCGCTGAGGACGCGCACGATGTTCAACTGGATCGTTCGTGCGAGCCTGGCCAACCGGCTCTTCGTGCTCGCCGTGGCGCTGCTGCTCATGGTCTACGGCGCCTTCACCGCCAGCCGCACGCCGGTGGATGTGTTCCCGAACCTCGACAAACCGCTCGTCACCGTGCTCACCGAAGCCGGCGGCATGGCGCCCGAAGAGGTGGAGCAACTCGTCACCTTCCCGATCGAGACCGCGCTCAACGGCATGCCGGGTGTGACGCGCGTGCGCTCGACCTCAGGCGTGGGCCTGTCCATCGTCTACGCCGAGTTCGACTGGGGCACGCCGCTGTACCTCAACCGTCAACTCGTGAGCGAGCGCCTCGCCCTGGTGCGCGAGCAGCTCCCGTCTGGCGTGTCGCCGACCATGGGGCCGGTCTCGTCGATCATGGGCGAGATCATGCTGATCGGCCTGCCGATCGTCGCGCCCCAGGACGCCAAGGTCGCACCCGTCACGCCCATGCAGGCACGCGAGTACGCCGACTTCGTGCTGCGCCCGCGGCTGCTGTCGATCCCTGGCGTGTCGCAGGTCATCCCCATTGGCGGCGAGGTGCGCCAGCTCCGCGTCGAGCCCGACACCGCGCGCATGGCGCTGCTCGGCATCTCGCTGCAGCAGATCGAAGACGCGCTGCGCGGCTTCGCAGGCAATGCCGGTGGCGGCTTCGTCGACCTCAACAGCCGCGAGTACCTCATTCGCCACATCGCGCGGACCATCAACCCCGATGACTTGAAAGCCGTGTCCGTCGGCTGGCGCGACGGGCGCTCGGTCCTGCTGCAACAGGTGGCCACCGTGCGCTATGCCGCCGCCTTGAAGCGAGGCGACGCCGGCTACAACGGCCTGCCAGCCGTGATCGTCTCGGTGCAGAAGCAGCCGGGCGCCGACACGGTGAAGCTCAGCCGGCAGATCGACACCGCGTTGTCCGAACTCAAGCCCGGCCTCCCGCCCGGGCTTGCCGCCCCGCAAGTGCTCTTCCGCCAGGCCAACTTCATCGAGGCGTCGGTGGGCAACGTGGCCGAAGCCCTGCGCGACGGCGCGATCATGGTCGCGATCGTGCTCTTCGCCTTCCTGCTCTCGGCGCGCACCACGCTCATCTCGCTGGTCGCGATCCCGCTCTCGCTCGCGGTGACAGCACTGGTCTTCAAGCTGCTCGGGCAGTCGATCAACGTGATGACGCTGGGCGGCCTGGCCATTGCGATCGGCGAGCTGGTGGACGATGCGGTGGTCGACGTCGAGAACATCGTGCGCCGGCTGCGGCAGAACAAGGCGCTGGCCGACCCGTTGCCGACGTGGGAAGTCGTGCGCCAGGCAAGCGTGGAGGTGCGCTCGGGCATCGTCTACGCCACGATCATCGTGGTGTTGGTCTTCGTGCCGCTCTTCGCGCTGCCGGGCATCGAAGGCCGGCTCTTCGCGCCGCTGGGCATCGCCTACATCGTGTCCATCCTCGCGTCGATGCTGGTGTCGATGACGGTCACGCCAGTGCTGTCGGCCTACCTGCTGCCGCGCATGAAGCGCCTGTCGCATGGCGACAGCCCGCTTGTCGCCTGGCTCAAGCGCCACGACGAGCGGCTGCTGGCCTGGTCGTTCCCTCGGGCCAAGACCTTGATCGCCGGGGCGGCGCTCGCCGCGCTGATCGCAGCGGCCAGCGTGCCGTTCTTCCCGCGCAGCTTCCTGCCGGCCTTCAACGAAGGCTCGCTCGTGCTCTCGCTGTTGTTCAACCCGGGCACCTCGCTGGCCGAGGCCAACCGCATGGGCACGGTCGCCGAGCAGCTGATCGCCGCCGTGCCCGAGGTCACCCAGGTGGGCCGCCGCACCGGCCGCGCCGAGCTGGACGAGCATGCCGAAGGTGTGCACTCGGCCGAGATCGACGTCGACCTCAAAGCTTCCAAGCGAAGCCGCGAGGCGGTGCTCGACGACATCCGCGCGCAGCTCGGGCAACTGCCGGCCGCGGTGGCCATCGGCCAGCCGATTTCGCACCGGCTCGACCACCTGCTGTCCGGCGTGCGGGCGCAGGTCGCACTGAAGATCTACGGTGACGACACCGACACGCTGCGCGGCCTGGCCGAGCAG
This sequence comes from Rhizobacter sp. J219, assembly GCF_024700055.1. Lineage (GTDB taxonomy): Bacteria > Pseudomonadota > Gammaproteobacteria > Burkholderiales > Burkholderiaceae_C > Rhizobacter. The sequence continues at coordinate 1,988,108 of NZ_JAJOND010000001.1, read as the reverse complement.
ATGCGCCAGCGCCTGTCCGGCGTGAAGGGGCTGGTGGACCTCACCGTCGAGAAGCAGGTGTTGATCCCGCAGATCAAGGTACGCATCGACCCGCAGCGCGCGGCGCAACTCGGCCTGTCACCTGGCCAGGCCGTGCGCAGCCTGCAGACGCTGACCGAAGGTGCCCATGTGGCGCAGCTCGTCGACGGCGCGAAGCGCTTCGACCTCGTGCTGCGCCTGCCGGACGAACGGCGTTCACCCCAGGATCTGGCGAACGTGGTGGTCGACACACCCGCCGGCCGCCTGCCAGTCTCGAGCTTCGCCACCCTCGAAGAAGGCGACGGCCCGAACCAGATCGGCCGGGAGAACAGCCGCCGCCGCATCGTCGTTTATGCCAACAGCTCCGGGCGCGACCTCGGCGCCGTGGTGGGCGACATCCGTGCGGCGATGGCCGAAACGCGCCTCCCCACCGGCTACTTCGTGAGCCTCGAAGGCCAGTTCCAGGCGCAGGAGCAGGCGACGCAGCTCATCGTGTTGCTCTCGCTGGTGTCGCTGGCGCTGATGTTTCTGGTGCTGTATTCGCGCTACCGCTCGGCGGTGCTGGCCGGCGTCATCATGGCCAACATCCCGCTGGCGCTCATCGGCAGCGTGATCGCGATGTGGCTCTTTGGCGTGAGCCTGTCGGTGGCGTCGATGGTCGGCTTCATCACCCTGGCCGGCATCACGACGCGCAACGGCATCCTCAAGGTCAGCCACTACGTGAACCTGTGCAAGTTCGAGGGCGAGACCTTCGGCCAGCCGATGATCGTGCGCGGCTCGCTGGAGCGGCTGACGCCGGTGCTGATGACCGCGCTCGTGGCAGCGTTCGCCCTGACACCATTGCTTCTGGCCGCCGATGCGCCCGGCAAGGAAATCCTGCACCCTGTGGCGGTGGTGATCTTCGGCGGGCTTGTCAGCTCAACCTTGCTGGACACCGTTATCACACCACTGGTGTTTGCGGCGGTGGGGCGAAAGCCCACCGAGCGACTGGTCGCCATCGCCGACCAGGAAGCACTTTGATCAGAACAGGCCAACGGGAGGCCGCCTTGAAGCGTTTCCCAGCACTGAAGGAGTAGACGATGAAGAAGATTTTCATGCCGCTCGCGGCAATGGCCATGGCATTCGGCGCCATGAGCGCACAGGCCCACGGCCCGGCCCCTGCCAAGCATGGGGGCATCGTGCAGAGCGCCAGCGACCTGGGCTTCGAGTTGGTTGGGCAACCCGATGGCGCCTTGCTCTACATCGACGACCACGGCAAGCCCTTCGCCACCAAGGGCGCAAGCGGCAAGTTGACGGTGCTCAATGGCGCCGACAAGGCCGAGGTTGACTTGGTGCCGAGCGGCGACAACGCGCTGCAGGCCAAGGGCGCCAAGCTGGCTGCGGGCTCGAAGGCGGTCGCCGCCGTGACGCTGCCAACCGGCAAGGTCGTCACCGTGCGCTTCACGGTCAAGTAAGCGAGCCGCTCGTGCTGAAGGCCACCGCTGCGCTCGTGCTGTGCAGCGCGGGCTCGTTGCACGCCACAGAAACCATGGTCATGTCGCCCGTTCCCTGGGATGCGCAGCAGAGCTACCTGGAGCGGCTGCGCATGCCGGCCGAAGGCACGGCCGAGGTCTGTGAGCGGCTCGAAACGGGCGCAAAGGTGCAGTGGCGTTACAAGACCAGCGCCTCAGTGGACTTCAACGTGCATGCACGCGCCGGAAAGACGGTGACGGTGCTGGTCCGCAAAGACCGCACCACCCGTGCCGATGCTGTGTTCACCGCGGCCTCGGCACAGGAATACTGCTGGTCATGGACCAACAACTCGGGCGGGTCAGTCGAGCTGACCCTTCATCTGAAACGGCGATGACATGCTGATGAATCGACCAGCGGTCACGGGCGGTCTGCTCGCGCTGGCCGCTGCGGGGCTGTTCGGCATCAGCACGCCGCTGGTGCAGAAGTTCGGAGCGTCGCTGGGCCCCTTCACGACGGCGGCTTTGCTCTACGCCGGTGCCGCGCTGATTGGCGCCGTGCTGAGGCGGCCGCCGCAGCGCGAAGCAGCGTTGCGCAAGTCAGATCTTCCACGGGTCACCGCCATGGCGCTTTTCGGAGCGGCGCTTGGCCCCGTCGCCTTGGCGTGGGGGCTGCAACACACCAGTGGCACGAGCGCCTCGCTCATGCTCACGCTGGAAGCCGTGTTCACCGCCGTGCTGGCCCGGGCGCTCTACCGCGAGGTGATGGATCGCCGCGTTTGGTTGGCGATGGCGCTGCTGCTGCTGGGCGGTGTGGTCCTGGTGCTCGATCGCGGGCAGCAAGGCGGTGTTCAGCTTCTGGGTCTGCTGGCCATCATGGTCGCCACGGCGGCCTGGGGGCTCGACAACACCTTGTCGCGCGGCGTTGCGGAGCGCGACCCGGCGCAGGTCGTGCTTGCGAAATCGGCGCTCGGGGTGCTCATCACCACCGGCCTGGCCATCTCATTCGGCGAACCGATGCCAACCCCGTTGGCCGCAGCCGCCTTGCTGGGCATCGGTGCAACCGGGTACGGCGCGAGCCTGCAGCTCTACCTGCTGGCGCAACGAAAGTTTGGGGCGGCGCGCACGGGTTCGGTGTTTGCCTTCGCACCTTTCATCGGCGCGTTGTTCGCACTGCTGCTCGGCGACCGCAGCGCCAGCTGGGGCATTGCGATGGGTGGTGCCTTGATGCTGCTGGGCGTGCTGCTTCACCTGATGGAGTCGCACGACCACGAGCATGAACACGAGGCGCTGGAGCATGAGCACGCTCATTCGCATGACGACGGCCACCACGACCATGAGCACTATCCGATGCCGGTCGCGCCGCACAGCCATCTCCATCGTCACACTGCCAGCAGGCACACCCATCCGCATGTGCCTGATGCTCATCACGGGCACCGGCACTGACGGGAGTGTCGGTGAATCGACTCAGGCTTCGTGATACCCATCAGTCACTCAGAATCGTGGACGCGTCCGACATTACTAAGCCTGCCGCCAGGCACAGTGAGCGCCTTCTTTAAGCACGACAGTCCTCCAAGGCGAGGGCTGCCTTGGGTCGAAGCGACTGCTCGTCCCCTGTCATATCGGCCAGTCGTGCGATGCACTTTGCCGTTGCCCCCTTCGATGTCCGCTGTGCCGTGGGAAGCGGACCAGGCGGCAGCAAGTCTCTTCGCCCTCTAAGTCCGCTATGTGGTCGAGACTGCGAATGAAAGCTTTGGCGGCGACCGGCAGCAACCGCTGCATACCTGACTTTGAAATTGAGCGGCGGCTTCAGACCGGGTGCGGCCGGTCACTGCCAGCGATGACGACAACCGCTCCAGGACGGAGCTGTCAATCCCAAGCGCCCAGAGTAATGGTCAGGTGCGGCTGGAAGGGAACTGGTTGCGCAGACGACCGTGTCCAACATGGCCCCGGCGACGGCCGCGAGATGACTGTCAGGTCTCCGGGATTGCGCTAACCAGAGGCTTGACGTAATCCGGAAGTGCAGACGTCGTCATAGCTTGTCGCAACTGCACGGTGTGCGACCGCGTCAGGCGCAGTCGGCCTGTGGCGAGGGCGAGTAGGAACTCTGGCAAAGAGTCGCCCGCCCTGCCGGTGAACGCCTGAACTTGTCCGACGAGCAGATCGAGCATCTCGGCGCTCAGCAAGTCGTCCAGGACGTAGTTCATCTCCTGCTCAGTTGACGCTCGGAGCAATGCAGCGCGCAGCACAGCGTCGTTAAAGTCCTTGAAGTTGGACGGACACAGGAGGGTCTGGAATAGAGAGGTCTGTCGCCACGCAGGCGTGAGGGCCGAACGCACCGGAGGTCGGTCAAGACTCGCATTGTCTGCCCCTGCGCGCGCGCAGGCCAATACGTTGCTCACGATGGCGTAGATGTCGCCCTGGGTTACCTGTTCGGGCCTGACGTTCGTGTCGAGAAACACAAAGTCCGGAGAGACTCTCAACTCGTGTCCCGCCAACGCAGGCAAGAACAGCTGCTCGTGCGCTACCCCTGCTTGCTGGAGAAGCTTCAATCGGGTTTGCAATTGCGGCGAGAGCTTGGAGCCGGTCTGAAGGCGCTGGAGCAACGCTCGTTCTTTGTCCCACGGCGACGCCTCTTCGGTGTTGTAAGGTAGCAGAAGGCGGCCGGCGGCCTTATAGGTGAAGGTGTCCGGGCCGCGGGAGCCGAAAGTGAGGAAGACCTCAAGGTCCTTGGCGCCACGTGAGGTTTCCGCAACTGTGAGCGCAGCAACGTAGGCGACGTTACCTCCATTGCACACGCCACGCAGGACGGCGTTAACCGTCCGCGCTAAGGAGTGGTCTTGCAGTACAGCGAAGACAACCAATGCGTTCCGGCGCGCGCCTGCCTCCCAGTTGCGTGATTCCAGTTCGCGCTGGTCCAAGAACTCGGCTCCATCCAGCACCTTGCTTACGCCCCGGCGGGCGGCAACAGCCTGAACAACATCGGGGCTCATGCCGCAACACACCACCAGGTTCAAGGGCGTGGGCGCGTAACGCTCGAGGAGCCTGGCGAACTCGTCTTCGAAGACACCGCCGGCACAAAGGACTGAATCCTGTCGCAGTTCAATGCTGGTGCGCCCCGGGGGCTTCGAGTAGAGGGCGACCTCCCATGCAAAAGCTCTCGCAGTCTTATCAAACAGCTTTCGAGATTCACCGTCCTGCGTAGACAGCAAAAGGCGCAAGCGCTTGACGCTACGGCGGTCCAGAAGGAACTGGTCACCTTCAAGCTCGGCCTTGACGAAGCCCAGCTCGCAAAGCGGACAACCCTGAGATTTGTAGCTCTTGATTGGCTGGTAGCCAAAGGTCCGCTCCGCTTTGATGGTCAGGTCACAGGCAATCGCACCCATGCTGGAATGACCTGGCTCAGAAGCGAGGAAGTACAGGGTCAATAGAGACTCCTTGCGAACTCCCTTGTCCAGTAATTCCTTGGCCAGTCCACCAGAGGTCGAAGCAGACACAACGACGATGTCGCCTAGCGTCAGCCGTGGCAAACTATCCTTTCCTCCATACGAGCTGAAGGACTGCACGGGTGCCATGGCACTCCAGTAGTCTCGCGCCTTGGCGACCGCCGACATAGCGTAAGCCACGGAGAGCAGCGGCGCCGTGTCCACGAAGATGCGCCGGGGCGGCATGTGGTGCAGACGCGCTAAGGCCACCATCGCAAGGATGCCGCAGGCTGCACCTGACAGCAGCGTGCTGCTGGTGCGCAAGAACGCCGTGGAGTGCTTACCAGACGACTTCGTAAAGTGCACCCCTGCGGGCGCGTGCACCAATGCACCTGCAGAGTCGAACAGGTCAAAAAGCCAGCCTTCCACCAGCTCGCGGTCCAAGTCCTTCCAATTCCCACTCGCCGTCGCGCTGGGCGCACTGCCTGCCTGTCCTGCTGCGAAGTCCTGCACCTGCAGCTTCAGTTCCTGACCCACTTGCCTCAGGTCAAGCATCCACAGGCGCAGGTCGTCCTCGCGCAGGCCGGCGGCAGCACGGGCAGCGGCTCCGCCTTCAGTGAGAAGCTTCTCCAACTCGGCGCCCTTAATGAAAGGGGTAGCGATGAATATGTTTCTAGTGAGGGGCCTTCGACTAATCAGATTGCGGACTTCGTCGGAGATGTCAGCGCTTGTGAGCGAGTAGCTATCGAAGACCAGGAGCCGAGCGTCAGCTTCGAACTGACGCTCACGATGACGTGTATTCAGCGATAGTGCCATCGTCAATCTAGCGGAACAATGATGCGGACCGACGAGCCCACAAGTACTTCATGCTGTGTGGGGATGGCGACGTACTTCTTGTCGTGATCCAACAATCGCGGCTCGGGCCAAGCCAAATGCGCGAGCGGCGCCTTAGGCTTCATCTGCGCCTGCAACTCGCCTTGGAGAAAGGTTCGGTATGCATAGAGCCGGCCAGTTCTGAACTCAATTCGGCCCTTCAGAACCTGAAGTGCCCGAAGTACCTCGTACAACCCCATACCCCGATGACCAGGCCGTCCATCTGCCAACTTCGGAAAATAGTGGCGCTCAAGGCAGTTGTGCAGGACTTGCCACTCAAGCTTTAGGTCAGTGTCGGGCTGCAACGGGGCTCGGGTGTAGGAGGCGAAGTACCCGATGCCCGAATCGAAGATTGACGCCTCGAAGCACGGCACGTCCCGCGTCGTTGGCGAGTCCTTCCCTGCCCTCGGTATATGCATCGGCAGCGTTAGTCGCCTGAATACAAGACCGCGAAGGCCCGCCTCGAGAATCGGTCGGCCGGATGCGTCCAGCCGCCCGTGCATGTCCGAGTTCTCAATCAGCTCCGCGAGCATGGTCCCCAAGAGGGAAGCGTTTTTGTAGAGACGTTCCGCTGCTTCGACAGTCACAGTGCCCGTCGTAAGCGCTTCGACGGCGAGAGACTCGAAGAAGCTACGCGGGTGTAGCCGCAGCGTTCTCGGGTCGTAGATGTCTCCAGACAGCCCATCACCCGCCCCCTCCACGCAAATAGCCAGGTCGCTCGCGAATGCCGCCGCCTTAGCGAGCCGGTGCGTAGTCACAGCCCGCTGTGTCGCAGACACATCCAAGCTCACGCGAGCCTCGGCGCCTTGCGTCCAATGCTGCACCTGCCGCAGCGCGAGCACCGCCGAAAGCAGCGGAAAGAGCGCTGGTTGAGCCCTGACCTTTTCCCACGCTTGCGCATCCCAGGCGACGCCTATCACCGCCTTACGCGCCAGGGAAATGAGCCGCTGAATTCCGATCACTTCTGATGCAGCGGGAGCAGCAGTGCTCAGCTGCGGGTAGTCCGCAGGGATGACGAGCAGGACATGCCTCGCCCCAGTCAGGCCCTCGGCCCATCCGAAGTCGTTCAGTAGCGCCTCTGGGAGGCGAACTTCTAGGGCCGCGGGACCTGGGTTCATGGCAAGAGAAAGCGCTGCATCTAGTTGAACTTCGGATTGACTCTAGCAGTTCCGCTCAACCGCGCCGGGCCATGCTCCTCCACCTGCGCGGCCTCACATGGCCGCCGCGTCGCTCTTGTTTTCAGAGAACGCCGTCGTTTGGACGCTCGGTCCACCTGACAGGACCCAGGCTGTAGGGTTAGTCTGCTTCTACGCCATCAAACGTCGGAGTCCAGTCTGTAGCGGTCCTTCGTTCCGCGCTGGGCACGGGCGATGTGACCCACAAATCAAAAATGCCCCTGTCACTCGACTATCAAGCGACAGGGGCCAGTACAGCTCAGCCTTTCAGCCCAGCACCTCAGTCACGATGCCTGCGCCGACGGTCTTGCCGCCTTCGCGCATCGCGAACCGCATGCCGTTCTCGATGGCCACAGGCTTGTTCAGCTCGAAGCTGATCTGCGCCTGCGCGCCCGGCTCGACCAGGCCGGTCTCGGTGTCGACGTGGAGGACACCGGTCACGTCGGTCGGGCCGAAGAAGAACTGCGGCTGGTAGCCCGAGCCGAACGGCGTGTGGCGCCCACCTTCGGCCTTGCTGAGCACGAAGATCTGCGCACGACCCGTGCGGTACGGCTTCACGGTGCCGGGCTTCACCAGCACCTGGCCTCGCACGACGTCGTCGCGCTTGACCCCGCGCAGCAGCAGGCCGACGTTCATGCCGGCACGCGCTTCGGCGACGTCCTTGTGGAACGACTGCACGCCCGTCACGACCACCTGGCCGTCTTCGGCCGTGCTGAGGCCCACCACTTCCACGGCGTCGCCGACGCGGATCACGCCGCGCTCCACACGGCCGCTCACCACGGTGCCGCGGCCGGCGATGGTGTGCACGCCTTCGACGGGCATCATGAACGGGCCGTCGTAGTCACGCACCGGGTCAGGGATGCGCGTGTCCAGCGCGTTCACGAGACTTCGATCACGCATTGCACGTCGGGGCCGTCGAGCTTCCGCCGCGCTCGGCAGCGGCCAGCGCCTTCATCGCGCTGCCGAACACGAACGTGACGTCGCGGTAGCCGTGCGTGGCCAGCAGCGTGCCGATCTCCATTTCGATCAGCTGCTCGATGTCGGCCCGGTCGCTGTCGGCCACGAGGTCCATCTTGTTCACGAACACCACGATGTGACCCACGTTGACCTGGCGTGCCAGCAGCACGTGCTCGATGGTCTGCCGGGCGGCGCCTTCGGAGCAGGATCGCGCCGTCCATCTGCGAGGCGCCGGTGATCATGTTCTTGATGTAGTCGGCGTGGCCCGGGCAGTCGATGTGCGCATAGTGGCGCAGCTCCGACTCGTACTCGACGTGCGAGGTGTTGATCGTGATGCCGCGCTCGCGCTCTTTCTTTGCGTTGTCGATTTGCCCATAGGACAGTGCTCGGCCGCCGGTGCGGGCAGCTTGCACAAAGGTCAGCGCAGCCGTGAGGGTCGTTTTGCCGTGATAGACGTGGCCGATGGTTCCGACGTTGACGTGGATCTTGTTGATCATGATGTTCTCCAGTTGGGTCAAGAAGCCGATCGTTCTGCTGGCCAGGCAAAGTTCTCGACGGGGGTGTCGGCGCGCGCGCCAAACTCGGGTTGCCCGACGTACGGGCGAAAAGAAAGCCTGCGGGGTGGTGACCACCCGGCAGGCTTCTGGGCCTGAAGGGTGGACCTCCAGGCGCACAAAGGCTCGGGAGGCTCTACACGAACCACTCCACGGATGCGACGAGCAGCACGGCGCCCAGGGCGCGTGCAGCGGAAAGACGGTCTCGTTCGGGGCTCATGTCCACCTCATCAAAAATCGGCAACAAAAAACAAAAAACCCGGTGGCTTATGGCCTACCGGGTCTTGATGAACTCAGGAGGCCGAGCCTCCGGACGTGCAGGGCTCTAGGAACGCAGTGCTGCGTATTCAAGGCGTGATGAATCCGCCGCCGTGATGCGGGCTGTCGACACGTCTTGCGAGTTCAGGAGCGGCTTCATCGAATGTCTCTTGCGTTGGGCCACAGGCCTCAATGCGGGGATCAACTTTTTGGGAGCGGGAGACTAACACTACGCCTTCGGGCTGGCAACACGCGCGTTGCGTGGTTCAGCACTGAAGGGTGTCGCCCTCAAAAACCAAACGGCTTCCCCTTCATGTCGATCGTGTCGCTGATCATTGGTGTTCCGTCGATGTTGGGCGCACGACGTGGTGCATCTGAACGCGAACTCGTTAGGAGAAAGGGCCCTCTCAGATCGAACCCTCGCGTCATGAATTGGACGAGCCGGGTGGACAGCCAATCAACAGGGGCAAATAGAAGGCTCAGGATCGTTTTCATACCAATCTCCAGACCAGCGAAATGGCTGGTAATCAGATTGTGACTTAAACGCGGCTGACGTAAAAGCTCGACGCCTGAAGACTTCGGGCCATGCCCGGGGCTCGCTCTCACCGCTCAACCAATGCAAGCGCACGGGCAGTGCTGGCCGAAAACATCGTTCGGCTGCGCAAGGAGCGTGGGTGGTCGCAAGAGGAGCTGGCTTTCGAGTGCGGGCTTCACCGCACGTTCGTGGCTCACACCGAGCGGCAAGCGAGAAACATCTCACTTGACAACATTGAACGTGTGGCGGCGGCGCTCGGCGTGGCGCCGTGGGAGTTGCTCGTCCCCGCTTGAGCTTGTGACGCTTGCCAACCGCCGCATGAGCATCGACCGCGACGACTTGTCCACGGCGGCGGGCGTCGCTTGCGACGAACGCACGACGCGGTGGGCAAGTCAGCTCAGGGCGTCGGGCAGATCAGATCAAAGCGTCTTCTGCCACATTCGCTTGAACCGGCGGTGATGTTGGCGTTTGCGCTGCGACTATTGAACTCAGCGTTTCACCGAGAAGGCGCCAAGCGTCCCGCTTCTCCTGTGCGTACTCATGGTGGAGGTAGTGGCGACGTATCCGAGGACCCGGCAGCGCATGGTTCTGGCAACGGTCAATCACGTCCAGCGGAACGCCAAGGGCCTGCATCATCGTGGCGCCAGTGCGGCGCAGGTCATGAGGGGTCCATTCGCCGTTCTTGCCTTTGGCAAGGACCAGCGCGTTGTCGTTGCGCCGCCGGGGCAGGGGGCCTGTGCGGCTCATGAACATGATCTGCCGGTCGCCGACCTGCTTGCTGACGCTCTTGAGATCGACGTGCGTGTCGGCACACGCCGCGCCGTCCCGGACTCTGCCTTCCGGCCGAGCGGGGAAGCACCAGTCGGTATGGCCGGTCAGGAGCTTTAGCTGCTCGAACTGACGCAGGGCGAATGGTGACAGGTAGACCATCATTGCAACCTTGGTCTTGGTGTTCTGAGCTGGCAGGAACCATTCGCCCGTCTCAACGTCGACATGTTCCCATCGCGCCTTCAAGATCTCGCCGATGCGGCAAAGAGTGGAGAGGGCGATCCACAGGGCGAGTTCGCTCTCTCGCTTGAGGGGACGAGGAAGGTCTGATCGGCTACCTGCGGGAAGAGCCTCATGGTCGCGCCGCATCGCCACAAGAATGTTGGCCAGTTCCCGTAGCTCCTCCGCCGATAGCACTCGCTCGCGGACGCCGTCTTCGTAGTCTTCCCGAACGACTTGATCAGGCTCCACCAACTCGGCTGGATTGCCATCGGTGAGTTGTCCGCGCCAAGGCTGGCGCTTGCCGGCCCAGCGATAGAGCTGTCTCAGTTCGGTGAGCATCCGTTGGGCCGTTCGACCCGCACCCCGATCTCGGCCAATCTTCCTCAGTACCGCGATCAAGTCTTGATCGGTGATGGCGCTTATCGGTTTCCGGCCGAGCTCCGGAAGTACGTCTTTGTTGAACGTTCGGCGCAACTCGGCATTGCCGTCGTCTCTCGAGACTCCCGTCGAGAGCCATGCTTCGAACATTTCTTCGAAAGTGAGCAGGGCGGCCTTCTGCTTCTCGGCTTCGACGATCGTCGCCTCAAGCCGGCTCTGTTGCTCGATCCGGTTGGCCTTCTTTTGGTCGTTTGGGTTCAGGCCAGTCTTGAGGGCTGCACGGGCTTGGTCACGGCGCTGCCGGATGTCGACCATGCTGACTACTGGCCACGTTCCACACTGATGCCAAGTGACCTTGCCTTGCCACTTGAAGGCGCTCTTGAATCGAATGGAGACCGCTCCGTCACCTGCGGCGCGAACCTCTCCGCTCAAGCCGTCACCGTCGCTCAGCGTGTCTCCTTTCCACTCCTTCGGAATAGCCTTGAGTTCGGCCACACTCCACCGGGTGCCCGGTCCGCCTTTTGGGTATCGCGTCATCGAGAGCTGCCTGTGGGGTAAACCAAGGGGTAAACCGTTTGAGGGCAGTCTACGAACTTTGACGAACTCGCGCGAATAGCGGTCCGCGCTAACCCATTGATTTCACTCGACTTCTTGTTCGCTATTGTTCGCTGCCGTCCACGAATACTCTTCTGTCACGCCGGGGGTCGCGGGTTCGAGCCCCGTCCACTCCGCCAAAAAAATCAACGGGTTAGCTTGGAAGCAAGCTAACCCGTTTTTCTTTGCGCGGCCCGCCGGTTGGTGGGCCGGCAGCTCAGCGCAGCTTTCCCAGCACCCGATCCACCATCACCGCTGACTGCCCGAGGTAGTTCTGCGGGTCGCAGAGCGACTCGAGGGCGGGTCGATCCAGGTGCCGGCTGATCTCGGCGTTCTCGCACAGCAGGTCGAGCAGCGGTCGCTTCTGCTTCACCGCTTCACGGCAGATGTCGTAGACGAGGTCGTGCGCGTATTCGCGGCCGAGGTAGGGGCCGAGGCCCATCATCACCGCTTCGCTCATCACGAGTCCGCCGGTGATGTCGATGTTGGCGCGCATCTGCTGCGCATCGACCTCCAGGCCCTGCAGCACGAAGAGCGATTGCTTCAACGCACCGGCCATCAGGCAGAAGATCTCGGGCAGAACGATCCACTCGATCTCCCACGGGCCGGTGCTGCGTTCATGGTCGGCCACCATGGCGTCCATCAGCGAGGCCGCCTGCTGGCGCACGACCGAGATTTGGGCGTGGATGTAGCAGCTCGAGATGGGGTTGCGCTTTTGCGGCATGGTGCTGCTGGAGCCCCGTCCGTGGGCAAAGGGCTCGTACACCTCGGCCACTTCGGTCTGCATCATCAGCTTCACGTCCATGCTGAGCTTGCCGAGCGTGCCGCCGACGAGGCCGAGGAAGCAGCCCACTTCGGCGATGTTGTCGCGGATGGTGTGCCAGGCGATGTCGGGCTGGCCCAGGCCCAGCTCGGTCATCAGGCCGGCTTGCGTTTCCATCGCGCCGGTGGAGAGCGACGCCAGCGTGCCCGCCGCGCCGGCGAACTCGCCGACCAGCACACGGGGCCGCAACTGTGCCAGCCGCGTGCGGTGGCGTTCGATGGCCGAGAGCATGCCCGCCATCTTGTAGCCGAAGGTGACCGGAATGGCCTGCTGCAGGTTGCTGCGCCCGATCATCGGCGTGAGCCGGTGCTGGCGGGCGAGATCGGCCATGGCCTTGGAGATGGCCGCAAGGTCGGCGTCGACCAGCTCGAGCGCTTCGCGGATCTGCAGCACGGTCGCGGTGTCGGTGATGTCCTGCGTCGTGGCGCCCCAGTGGCAATACTCGCCGAGCTTGTCGCGGCACAGCGCGTTGAGCTGCGACACCACGCCGAGGATGGGGTAGCCAATGCGCTCGGTCTGGGCACGCAGCTTCACCATGTCGATCTGGTCGAGATGGCAGTGGCTCACGATCTCGTCGGCCGCCTCCTGAGGAATCAGGCCGAGACGGCCCTGGACCTTCGCGAGCGCGGCCTCGACGTCCAGGTACTTTTGCGTGCGGTTCTCGTCGGACCAGACCCTGCGCATCGCGTCGGTGCTGAAGATGCCCTGGAAGATCGACGAGTCGATGATGGTGGACGGCATGGTGTTCTCCTTGAATGGTTCGAGTCGATCAGGTTCTGGCAGCTCGCGCCAGCAATGCGTGGGCGCGTTGCACGACCGGGCGGTCGACCATGCGGCCATCGAGCTGGACGGCGCGTTCGGCGCTGGCGGCGGCCTTCACCACCCGTTGCGCCCACGACAGCTCGTCCGCGGTGGGGCGCAAGGCGGCGTGCACATGCTCCACCTGCCGCGGGTGAATGCACAGCTTCGCGCCGAAACCGTGGGCCCGTGCACGCGCAAGGTCCGAGCGCAGGCGCTCGTCGTCCGCGATCTCCGGTGTCACGCCTGCCACCGGGGAGGCGATGCGCGCCGCGCGCGAGGCGAGTGACAGCACGCTGGCCGCATGGTCCAGCCCGACCGGGTCGCCCGACAGGTCGAGGTCGAGCGCGAAGTCGAGCGTGCCGAACACCAGGCGGACGACGCCGGCGGCCTGGGCCAGCTGAGCGGCGTGGGTCACGCCCAGCGCGCTCTCCACCAGCGGCAGCACTGCAAGCTGCGGAATGCTTCGCCTCAGGGCGGCGATCTGTGTGGCGTGCTCGGCCTTGGGCAGCATCACGGCCTGCGCCCCCTGGCGCGCAGCATCGCGAGGTCGTCCGCATACCAGTCGGTCGACGGATCGTTGAGGCGCACCACGATGCGCTGGCGTTCGTCGAACGACGCGGCCTCCAGCGTGGCGGCCACGGCGTCGCGTGCCTTGGCCTTGTCAGCGGGCTCCACCGCGTCTTCCAGGTCGAGCACGACCTGGTCGGCCATCGAGGCCAGCGCCTTGCCGTGCCGCTCCGGGCGGTTGCCCGGAACGAAGAGGAAGGTGCGTGCGGTGGCGGCGGGTGGGGTGTCGCTCATACCGCACCCTGTGCGCGTAGCTCGCCGATCGCCTGTGCGTCCAGGCCGAGTTCTCGCAGGATGGCGTCGGTATGCGCGCCGAGGGCTGGCACCGGGTCCATGCGGGGCCCGCCGTCGCGGGTGTCCGTGCCCGGAGGCAGCAGCGCAGGGATGCGGCCGGCGGCCGTGTCGACCTCCACCCAGCGTTGCCGTGCGGCGAGTTGGGGGTGGCGCCACACGTCGTGCATGTCGTTGACCTGCGCGTTCGCGATCTGCGCATCGTCGAGCCGGCCGAGCACCTCGGTCGCACTGAGGCTCGCGAACGCGTCGACGATCAGCGCCCGCAGCTCGGCGCGTGCGGCGCTGCGCTTCGAGTTGGAGGCGAACCGTTCGTCGCGCGCGAGCGCCGGCTGACGCAGCACCTTGTCGCAGAAGGAGGCCCACTCGCGCTCGTTCTGCAGGCCCAGCATCACCGTCTTGCCGTCGCCGGTGGGGAAGGGCCCGTAGGGGTAGATGGTGGCGTGGCTCGCGCCGCTGCGGGGGGGCGGCGATGCGCCGTCGAAGGCGTAGTAGAGCGGGTAGCCCATCCACTCGCTCATCGCCTCCAGCATCGAGACATCGATGCGCCGGCCCTGGCCGTCGATCGCGCGCTGCATCAAGGCGGCGAGGATGTTGGTGTAGGCGTACATGCCGGCGGCGATGTCGGCAATGGAGGGGCCGGCCTTGCTCGGCTCGTCGGGTGTGCCGGTGATGGACACGAAACCCGCCTCGCTCTGGATCAGCAGGTCGTAGGCCTTCTTGTCGCGGTAGGGGCCCGGGTGCTCCAGGTCATCGCCGTAGCCGGAGATGTCGCACACGATGAGGCCTGGCTTGCGCGGCGACAGCGCCGCGTGCGAGACGCCCAGCCGCGCGGCAGCACCCGGCGCGAGGTTCTGCACCACCACGTCGGCCTTCTCGAGGATCAGGCGTTCGAGCAGGGCCGCGGCCTGCGGATGTTTCACGTCGAGCGTGAGGCTTTCCTTTGAGCGGTTGGTCCAGACGAAATGCGAGGCGAGGCCACGCACACGTTCGTCGTAGCCGCGGGCGAAGTCTCCGCTGCCGGGCCGCTCGATCTTGATCACGCGCGCGCCCAGGTCGGCGAGCTGCCGGGTGGCGAAGGGCGCGGCGATCGCGTGTTCGAGGGTGACGACGGTGAGGCCTTTCAAGGGTTGCATGTCGGTGCCTTCATGTCATCGCAGCGTCGCGGTGGCGTCCATGGTCAGCCACCCTTCATGGTCGTGGGCCCACAGCCGCACCGTCTTGCCGTCGGGCTCGAGCCTGCCGTTGACGTGGAAGGGGTGCAGATCGAACGTGGCCCGCACGGCCTTGAAGCGGAAGGTCCCGACCTTCGCGTCCGGCAGCTCGCGCCGAAGCAGGTCCATGAGCAAGGTGGCGATCAACGGGCCGTGCACGATGAGGCCGGGGTAGCCCTCCGTCCCAGTGACGTAGCGGCGGTCGTAGTGGATGCGGTGGCCGTTGAAGGTCAGCGCCGAGTAGCGGAACAGCAGCACGTCGTCGGGCACGATCACGCGTCGCCAGGTCGCACCCGCATGTGCCGCCTGAGGAGGCGGGGCGACATCGTCGGGCCGCTGTGCCTCGCGATAGACGATGTCGTGGAACTCGGTCAGCGCCGGGTCTGCCGCGCCGTTGCAGCGCACCTCGTGCCGGACCTTCACGAACACCAGCGTGCCGGTGCGGCCTTCCTTGACCGTCACGTCGTCGATGGTGGACGTGCGGGCGATGGCGTCGCCCACGCGCAGGGGCGATCGGAACTCGAACTGCCCACCCGCCCACATGCGCCGCGGCAGCGGCACGGGCGGCAGGAAGCCGCCTCGGCGCGCGTGCCCGTCCGGTCCGATCTCGGACTGGCGGTGAAGCGGCAGGAAGTACAGCCAGTGCCACAGCGGAGGGAGCTCGTCGCCCTCGTGCGCAGCGGGCAGCGGCTCATGGTCCAGCGTCGCGGCAAGCGCCTTGACGGGGGTGGCGCCGATCCGGTCGTGCACCGTCTCGCTGCGGCCAACCCATTGCGACAGCGGGCCCAGCTCGGTGGTGTTGCTCATTCGGAACCTCGCGATGTGTCGAAATCAGAACGAGTGCCGCAGGCCCGCCTCGAAGCCCGTGGAGCTGCCGCCGCCGGCCAGCCCCGCGGGGCCGCCCGGCACGGCATACGTGGCCGCGCCCTTGTTGCCGATGCGGGAGCCCGTGGCATACAGCGCCGTGCGCTTGGACAGGCTGTGAACGTACCCCAGGCCGATCTGCGTGGCACCGTTGGCGTCGATGACGGTGGCGCCGACGCGGCCGCTCAGATCCACCCGGTTGTAAGACGCCTTGACCTCGCCGCTGCTGCCGACCGGCACCACCACGCCGAACAGCACGTTGCGCTGTTTCGCCAGGTCGTACTTGAACTGCCGATAGGCCGCCGACAGGCGAACGACGGGAAGCGAGAGGTGCGCGCCGATGGCGCTGTCCTGGTGGGTGCCGACGAGGGTGAGGTCGTTCTCGGTGCGCGTGTGCGCGGCCGACACACCCCATTGCGCCGCCGCATAGCCCAGGCGTGCGCCGATCACCTTGTGCTGGCCGTTGGCGGCGGTGCCGCCTTCGCCAGCGGCCACCATCGCGCCGCCTTCCACGCCGCCCAGGCCGCCCGGCAGCAGGTACTGCACGGCATTGCTGGAGCGCACCGTGGTGTTGACGCCGCTGCCATAGGCCGAGCGGATCGGGCCGACCGGCGTGGCACTCACGAAGTTGTTAGACCCCGCCACGCCCACGTAGGAAAACGGGTCGTAGCGGCTCCAGTTCGAATAGCTCGGCACGAAGTCCCGTCCGAGGCGGATCTCGCCCAGGGGGCGGCTGATGAGGCTCACGGTGGCGCGACGGTCCCAGAACTGGGTGCTCGACGCCGTTGCGCCGGTGTCCAGCAGGATCCCGTGCTCCAGGTGGAAGCCGGCACTCAGCCCGCCCCCCAGGTCTTCGGTGCCGCGGAACGAGAGGCGGCTGGTCGAGTTGGAGCCGCTCACGAGCGACTTGACGCTGCCGCGCCCCTCGTTGCTCACATGGCGCACGGCGCTGTCGGCCACGCCCCAGAGCACGACGCTGCTCTGGGCTGCGGCCTTGGGGCTGAAGGCGCCGCACGCCGCGATCACGAACAAGGTGGTCCAGGGAAACGGGGCGATGGCCGTTTGGGAAAGGGTCGGGAAGCGCGGGTTCATTGTTGTGTCTCCTGTGCGCATCGAGGCGCCTGCTTGTGGGGAATGGGGCGTAGGGGAAGAGGAGGGCGCGTCAGTCGGCCACGAGCTTGGCCGCCTGCACGACGCGCTGCCACTTGGCGAGTTCGCTCTTCACGAGCGCGCCGAGCGCTTCGGGCGAGCTGGTCTCCACGTCGGCGCCGTGGTCCTCGATGCGCTTGATGATCTCCTTGTCCTTGAGCACTTCGTTGAGCGCCTTGTTGAGCTTGTCGACGATGGGCTTGGGCGTCTTGGCGGGGGCGAAGATCGCGTACCACTGGGTCACATCGACGCCCTCGACACCGGCTTCCTTCAGCGTCGGCACATCGGGCAAGGCCTTCGAGCGCGAGGGGCCGGCAATGGCGAGCGCGCGCAACTTGCCCGACTTCACGTGCGGATACGCGGTGAAGAGGCTGGGGAACATGAACTGCGTCTGGCCGCCGATGGTGTCGCTGATGGCCGGTGCCGAGCCCTTGTACGGCGCGCCCGTCATCACCGTGCCCGTGCTCAGCTTGAACAGCTCGGCGGCGAAATGCGGTGCGGTGCCGTTGCCCGCCGAGGCGTAGGTGAACTTGTCGGGCTTGGCCTTCAGTTGCGCGACCAGATCGCGCACGTCCTTCACGGCGACGCTCGAGTTGGCCACCATCAGCGTCGGCGAGTAACCCACCAGGCCGATCGGCTCGAAGTCGCGCACGGGGTCGTACTTCAGCTTCTGCAAGGCCGGGTTCATGCTGTGCGTGGCGATGTAGCCGAGCATCAAGGTGTGGCCGTCCGGCGTCGCGCGAGCGACGTACTCGCTGGCGATGGAGCCGTTGGCCCCCGCGCGGTTGTCGATGATGATGGTCTGGCCCAGCATGGGGCCGAGCTTCTGCGCGATCGTGCGTGCCATCGCGTCGTTGGCGCCGCCGGCGGCGGTGGGCACGACGATGGTGATGGTCTTCGTCGGGTATGCGGCGGGGGCCTGGGCATGGGCCGGCACGGCCGCGGCGGCGAGGCCGGCAGCCAGGATCGGGGCGATCAGTTGCTTCATGGGTTTGTCTCCTGCCGTCTCGGGCATTGGGGGTCTGGAAAACACATAGCTCGGCACATGCAGGTCGCCCTGCATGATCTTGCGCGCAGTTCGGATCAATGCGGCGCGCTGGATGCGGGCGTCCTGGCCGTGGCCGTCGACCGTCACGGTGACGTCGATGCGCCCTTGCGGGTGCAGCACCACCACGTCGTGGTCGCCGGCTGGCAGGCCGCTGCCCGACGCCACCGTGCCCGGCAGCGCGAACGCGGTGGCCACGCCGATGGCGCCGGTCGCGGCATGCGAGGCATGGCAGCGCCGCGGCGTGAAGTAGCGCGAGGTGATGCTGGCCGGGCTGTCGCCCGCGCTCACCAGCACCGGCTTCGGGATGACGCTGTTCGACACGTCGCCCAAGCCCATCAATTCGCCAGCCTGGCGGCGCAAGGCTTCAATGCGGTCCAGCAAGCCCGGGTGCGCATCGAGCTGCGCGGGCGTCTCGCGGCCCGTCACGCCGAGGTCCGCCGCGCGGATGATCATGAGCGGCATGGCGGCGTCGATGCAGGTCATCTCCACGCCGTCGACCACGTCCATGCGTTGGCCGGTCGGGAAGACGCTGCCCGTGACCGAGCCCCATGCGTCGAGGAAGTTGAGCCGGATCGGCGCGGCCGTGCCGGCCACGCCGTCGATGCGCACGTCGCCGTCGTAGCGCACCTGGCGGCCGGGTGTCTGCACCGTCACGTCGATGCGCGAGCGGGTGTTGACGTTGAACACCCGCACCGTCGTCACGCCCTCAGCCGCGTCGAGCAAACCCTGCTCGATCGCGAAGGGCCCCACGCCCGCGAGCATGTTTCCGCAGTTCGGCCGGGTGTCGACCGACTGCTGCCCGACGCCGACCTGCGCGAAGAGGTAGTCCACGTCGCAGTCCGGCTGCGAGGAGCGAGACACGATCGCCACCTTGCTCGTCAAGGTGCTGCCGCCGCCCACGCCGTCGACCTGCAGCAGGTCGGAGGCACCGATGGCGCCGATCAGCGCCTGGTCACGTGCCAGGTCATCTTCGGGCAGCCACTCGCGCAGGAAGAACGGCCCGCGTGAGGTGCCGGCGCGCATCAGGACACAAGGCAGGGTGATGGAAGACATGGCGCAATGATCTGCAGCGAGACCATGTCTGTGAATTGCATTGTTCTGATGGATTGATCGACGTGGCGCAATAATCGGCCTGCGCCCCCAGCAGGAGATTCCGCCATGGCCCTCAACTTCGACCTCAACGACCTGCAGGCTTTTCGTGCCGTGGCCGAGCTTTCCAACTTCCGGCTGGCCGCCGAAGCGGTCAACATTTCGCAGCCGGCGTTCAGCCGACGCATCGAGAAGCTGGAAGAAGCGCTCGGCGTGAAGCTGCTCGAGAGAACGACGCGCCGCGTGAGCCTCACCGCGGTGGGCCGCGACTTCGCGCGCAAGGTGCAGGCGATGCTCGACGAACTCGATGCCACGCTGCTCGGCATCAAGGGCATCGCCGCCACGCGCATGGGCGAGGTGACCATCGCCTGCGTGCCCTCGACGGTCTACTACTACCTGTCGCAGGTCATCAAGCGCTACCGCGACCGCTACCCGAAGATCCGGGTGAAGGTGTTCGATGCCAGCGCGAACGAAGTGCTGGCGGCCGTCTCACGCAACGAGGCCGACTTCGGCCTCAACTTCATCGGCAGCCAGGAAGCCGACATCGATTTCGAGCCGCTGCTCGAAGAGCGCTTCGTGGCGGCGTGTCGCCGCGACCACCCCTTGGCGACGAAGCGCAAGGTGACCTGGCGCGATCTCTCCGCGCACGACTTCATCACCGTGAGCCGTGCCTCCGGCAACCGCCTGCTCATGGACCAGGCGCTCGCCGGGCAGGCCGACCGGCCTCAAGGCTTGTATGAAGCGCAGCACGTCACCACCCTGCTGGGCCTGGTGGAAGCGGGGCTCGGTGTCGCGGCGGTGCCCTCACTCGCGATGCCGGCGAAGAACCATCCGGTGTTGGTCAGCGTGCCGCTGGTGGAGCCGGAGGTCACCCGCGTGGTCGGGCTCATCCGCAAGCGTGGCCGCACGCTGGCGCCGGCCGCGCAGCAGCTGTATGAGTTCTTCGCGGACATCGGACAAGCGCCTGCCACTGGCCGCGGGCGACGTCGACCGGTCTAACGCGCGCGCCGCTCGGCCTCCAGGCCATCGACCGACTGGTCGGCCAGGGTGCGGATGACGTCCATGAAGGCCTGCACGGCGCTGTTGGGTGGCTCGCCCTGCAGCGTGATCAGGCCGAAGTCGGGCATGCGGTCGGGGAGGTCGGCCACGATGCGGGTGAGGAGCCCGCGCCGCACGTACTTGTCGACCAGCGCGGCCGGTTGCAGCGACAGCATGTTGGTGCTCTGCAGCAGTTCCAGCGCGAAGAGGAACGACGGCGTCTCGACGATGCCCGAGGTGAGCGCCAGGCCGGTGCGGCTGAAGATGTCGTCTGTCACCTTGCGCAGCGCCGTGGAGGGCGGGTAGAGGATCCACGGCCAGTGCGAGAGTTCGAGCAGCCCGGGAGCGTTGGGTCCGCGCAGCGGGTGGTGCACGCCGGCCGTGAGTTGCAGCGCTTCACCCGACAGCTTCTCGTACTGGAACTGGGCGCGTTGCGACTCGTCGGTGAAGCGGCCGATCATCACGTCGATCTTGCGTTCGGCCAGCCACGTGATCAGCTGGTCGCTGCTCTGTTCCAGCACCTTCACCACCAGCAGCGGACGCAGCCTTTGCAGCTCGGCCACCGCGGCAATCAGCAGGTGCGCTGCCGAACCGGAGATGGCGCCGATCGACAGGTGCCCGTGGCCACCCTGCTTGAGCGTGCTGAACTCGTCGACGAACTTGCGATGGCCGTCGAGCGCTGCGTGCGCATAGCGCAAGGTGAAGAGTCCCAGCTCGTTCGGCCGCATGCCGCGCGGCAGGCGATCGAACAAGGTCGATTCGAGCATCTCCTCGATGTCCATCAGCACCTTGGTCGCCGCCGGCTGGGTGATGTGCATCTGCTCGGCCGTCAGGCGCAGGTTGCGCGTCTTGCCCAGGATGTCGAGGAACTGCAGATGCCTGAAGCGCAGTCGCGAGACCTGAGCCAGCGTCAAGGGTTTACCAGAAGGCTTGTCCGCACTCATCACCATTTGGAATCGATGCTAGCGAAAAAGTCAGTGGACCGTGCCTGGGGGCTCACCTAGCCTTCAGCTCCACAAGACGGCTCCACAGAGGGCCGGTGCGTCGGGGCAGGGTGCTCCGCCTCGCACTTCAACATTCCGGAGACATCATGAAAATCAGATCACTTGGCGTGGCCGCAGCCCTGCTGGCGGCACTGGTCGGCACCGCGTCGGCGCAGATCAAGGAGCACGTGTTCAAGATCGGCACCGGCCTCAACGAAGAGCATCCGCAGGCGAAATCGCTCAAGTTCTTCGCCGACCAGCTCGCGGCCAAGAGTGGCGGCAAGATCACCGCGCGGGTCTACACCAGCGGCTCGCTCGGCAACGACATCAGCATGACCTCGGCACTGCGCGGCGGCACGCTGGAGATGACCATCCCCGACAGCTCCACGCTGGTCTCGCTGGTCAAGCCCTTCGGCGTGCTGAACCTGCCCCTGACCTTCAACAACGAAAAGGAAGCCGATGCGGTGCTCGACGGCCCCTTTGGCCAGAAGCTGCTGGCCACGCTGCCCGACAAGGGCCTGATCGGCCTCGCCTTCTGGGAGAACGGCTTCCGCCACGTCACCAACTCGCGCCGCCCGGTGCAGAAGGCTGACGACCTGAGCGGCCTGAAGCTGCGCGTCATCCAGAGCCCGCTCTTCCTCGACACCTTCAACGCACTGGGCGCCAACGCCACGCCCATGCCGTTCACCGAGCTGTACACCGCGATGGAGCAGGCGGCGGTCGACGGTCAGGAGAACCCGGCGGCCACCATCCTCGCGAGCAAGTTCTACGAAGTGCAGAAGCACATGGTGCTGTCGCGGCACATGTACAGCGCCTGGGTCCTGCTGCTGTCCAAGAAGACCTGGGACGGCCTCTCGGCGGACGAACGCAAGATCGTGCAGGACGCGGCGCGCGAAGCCACGCTCTTCGAGCGCAAGACCATCCGCGCGTTCTCCGAGACGGCCCTGGCCGACCTGAAGAAGGCGGGCATGCAGATCACCGAGCTGCCGGCGGCCGAGCAGGCCAAGATGCGCAGCAAGCTGCAGCCGGTGCTCGCCAAGTTCAGCAAGGAGTTCGGCGAGGACGCGACCGCCGAGATGAACGCCGAGCTGGCCAAGGCGCGCAGCGGCGCGACGGCCGCCAAGTAGACAGCCTCTCCTGGAGGCGGCGCTGCCGCCTTCCCTCCATCTTCTTCTCTCGACGACGGCCATGGACCCCCGAGCCGGCCGGCGCTTTCGCTCGCGCGAATGGTTCGCCGACCCCCAACGTTCCGACATGACGGCGCTTTACCTGGAGCGCTTCATGAACTACGGGCTGACGCCCGACGAGCTGCGCTCGGGCCGCCCCATCATCGGTATCGCGCAGACGGGCAGTGACCTCTCGCCGTGCAACCGCATCCACCTGGACCTGGCGCGCCGCGTGCGCGACGGCATCCGCGACGCCGGCGGCATTCCGATGGAATTCCCGGTGCACCCGATCTTCGAGAACTGCCGCCGCCCCAGTGCGGCGCTCGATCGCAACCTGGCCTACCTGGGCCTGGTGGAGATCCTGTACGGCTACCCGATCGACGCCGTGGTGCTCACGACCGGCTGCGACAAGACCACGCCGGCCGGCATCATGGCCTCGTCGACCGTCGACATCCCGGCCATCGTGCTCTCCGGCGGGCCCATGCTCGATGGCTGGCACAACGGTGAGCTGGTGGGCTCGGGCACGGTGATCTGGCGCAGCCGCCGGCAACTGGCGGCCGGCGAGATCGACGAAGACGAGTTCATGCAGCGCGCCTGCAGCAGCGCGCCCTCGGCAGGGCACTGCAACACCATGGGCACGGCCTCGACCATGAACGCCGTGGCCGAGGCGCTGGGTCTTTCGCTGCCGGGCTGCGCCGCCATTCCCGCACCGTACCGCGAACGCGGCCAGATGGCCTACGAGACCGGCCGCCGCATCGTCGGCATGGCCTTCGAAGACCTGCGGCCCTCGCGCATCCTGACGCGCGAGAGCTTTCTCAATGCGCTGGCGCTCGTGAGCGTGGCGGGCGGCTCCACCAATGCACAGGTGCACATCATGGCGATGGCACGCCATGCCGGCGTGGAGCTGAGGCCACAGGACTGGACCGAGCACGCCTACGAGCTGCCGCTGCTGCTGAACATGCAGCCGGCCGGCCAGTTCCTCGGCGAGCGCTTCTTCCGGGCCGGGGGCGTGCCGGCGCTGATGTGGGAGCTGCAGCAGGCCGGCGTGCTGCATGGCGACTGCGCGAGCGTCACCGGCCAGACGGTGGCGCAGAACATCGAGGGCCGCGAGCCCACCGATCGTGAGGTGATCCGGCCGTTCGACGCGCCCCTCATGCAGAAGGCCGGCTTCCTGGTGCTGAGCGGCAACCTGTTCGACTTCGGCATCCTGAAGACTTCGGTGATCTCGCAGCGCTTCCGCGAGCGCTACCTGAGCCAGCCGGGGCGCGAGGGCGTGTTCGAGGCACGTGCCGTGGTCTTCGATGGTGCCGACGACTACCACGCCCGCATCAACGACCCGGCGCTCGAAGTCGACGAAGGTTGCATCCTCGTGATGCGCGGCGCGGGCCCCATCGGCTGGCCGGGGTCGGCCGAGGTGGTGAACATGCAGCCGCCCGATGCGCTCATCCAGCGCGGCATCCTCGCGCTGCCCACGCTCGGCGATGGTCGCCAGTCGGGCACCGCCGACAGCCCGTCCATCCTCAACGTGTCGCCCGAGAGCGCCGTGGGCGGTGGGCTGAGCTGGCTGCAGACCGGTGACGTGATCCGCATCGACCTCCACGCCGGCCGCTGCGACGCGCTGGTGCCGGTCGACGAGATCGAGCGCCGCAAGCGCGAGCTGCCGGCTCCGGCGGTGCCGCCCAGCCAGTCGCCCTGGGAAGAGATGTACCGCAACCACACCGGCCAGCTGGTGGATGGCGCCACGCTCGAGATGGCCTTGAAGTACCGGCGCATCGCCGAACGCACGCCTCGCCACAACCACTGACAACGTTCGAGGAAACACCGATGACTGCAACAACGACGGCTCTGCCGCTGCGCACCGATGGCCTGCACCCCGTGCTGCCGCAAGACGGCCTGGCCGGCACGCTGGTGGCGCGCGTGTGGCGCGCAGGCTCGCCGGCCGGCCCGGCCGTGGTGGTGCTGCGCCCCGAAGGGGTGTTCGACCTCAGCCGGCACTTCCCGACCATGAGCACGCTGCTCGAGACCGACCAGCCGGCCCAGGCCGTACGCTCAGCGGCCGGGGAATGGCTGTGCTGCATCGAGGCGCTGCTGGACAACAGCAAGCCCACAGGCCGCGACGACTCCGCGCCCTGGCTGCTCGCGCCGTGCGACCTGCAGGTGGTCAAGGCGGCGGGCGTGACCTTTGCCTCCAGCATGATCGAGCGCGTGATCGAGGAGCAGGCGGGTGGCGATGCGAGCCGTGCTCAGGGGCTGCGGGCCCAGGTCACCGCGCTGATCGGCGACAGCCTGTCCGCCATCCGCCCCGGCTCGGCGCAGGCGCAGGCGCTCAAAGAACTGCTGCAGCAGAAGAAGCTTTGGTCGCAGTACCTGGAGGTGGGCATCGGGCCCGATGCCGAGGTCTTCACCAAGTCGCCGGTGCTCGCCGCCGTGGGCCATGGCCAGGACATCGGCATCCGCGCCGATTCGCAATGGAACAACCCCGAGCCCGAGGTGGTGCTCGCCGTCAACAGCCGCGGCGGCATCGTCGGCGCCGCACTCGGCAACGACGTCAACCTGCGCGACATCGAAGGCCGCAGTGCGCTGCTGCTCGGCAAGGCCAAGGACAACAACGCATCCTGCGCCATCGGCCCCTTCATCCGTCTGTTCGACGACGGCTTCGGCCTCGACCAGTTGCGCCGCGAGACCGTGCATCTGCAGGTGAGCGGTGCCGACGGCTTCACGCTGCGCGGCATCAACACCATGGCCAGCATCAGCCGTGACCCGGTTGACCTGGTGGCGCAGACGACCGTCTGCCACCAGTACCCCGACGGTTTCATGCTCTTCCTCGGCACGCTCTTCGCGCCCACCGAAGACCGCGACGAGCCCGGCGGCGGCTTCACCCACAAGCTGGGCGACGTGGTCACCATCCACAGCCACTGGCTCGGCAGCCTGCAGAACCGGGTGACGCACTGCGAGGCCGCGCCGCCCTGGCGCTTCGGCCTGCGGGCCTTGATCGGCAACCTGGCCGAGCGCGGCCTGCTGCAGGGGGCGCGACTGTGAGCGTGCTCGACGCCACCATCGAGCGGATCTGCCGCTTGATCGATGCGCTGATCGCCACCGCGCTCGCGGTGATGGTGGTGCTGGTGTTCGGCAATGTCGTGCTGCGCTATGCCTTCAACTCCGGCATTGCGGTCAGCGAGGAAGTCGCGCGCTGGCTGTTCGTGTGGCTGTGCTTCATGGGCGCGGTGGTCGCGCTCAAGGAAGGCGGGCACCTGGGCACCGACATGCTGGTGTCGCGGCTACCGGTGGTCGGCAAGAAGGTTTGCATGGTGCTGGGCCACCTGCTCATGCTGTACGTGACCTGGCTGTTCCTGCAGGGCAGCTGGCAGCAAACGCGCATCAACCACGATGTGGCCGCGCCGGTGACCGGCACGCCGATGTCCGTCTTCTATGCCTCGGGTGTGGTCTTCTCGATCTGCGCGGGCATCCTGCTGCTCTTGCAGCTCATGCGCCTGCTCACCGGCCAGCTCCGGGAGAGCGAGACCGTGATGGTGAAGGA
This sequence comes from Rhizobacter sp. J219, assembly GCF_024700055.1. Taxonomy (GTDB): domain Bacteria; phylum Pseudomonadota; class Gammaproteobacteria; order Burkholderiales; family Burkholderiaceae_C; genus Rhizobacter. The sequence goes on along the minus strand of NZ_JAJOND010000001.1, from coordinate 1,962,332 downwards.
ATCGGAAGAGCAGGCCGAACTGGAAGCGCTGCAGGCCGGGCTCGTGCACCACGACGTGCAGCGGGGCGACGCACCCAGGGGCACACGCCCATGACCGTCTTCATCTTCCTCGCCAGCCTCCTCGGCGCGATGGCGCTGGGCATTCCCATCGCCTATGCGCTGCTCGCGAGCGGCGTGGCCCTGATGTGGCACCTCGGCCTCTTCGACGCGCAGATCCTGGCGCAGAACTTCATCAACGGTGCCGACAGCTTCCCGCTGCTGGCCGTGCCTTTCTTCATGCTGGCCGGCGAGATCATGAACGTGGGCGGCTTGTCGCAGCGCATCGTCAATTTCGCGCTTGCGCTCGTGGGTCATGTGAAAGGCGGGCTGGGCTACGTCGTGATCCTCGCGGCCTGTCTGCTGTCGGCGCTGTCGGGCTCGGCGGTGGCCGATGCCGCCGCGCTGACGGCGCTGCTGCTGCCGATGATGATCGCGGCCGGGCACAAGAAGCAGGTCTCGGGCGGGTTGATCGCGGCGTCGGGTGTCATCGGCCCCATCATTCCGCCGAGCATCGGCTTCGTCATCTTCGGCGTGGCCGCCAACGTGTCGATCAGCAAGCTGTTCCTCGCCGGCATCGTCCCCGGCATCATGATCGGCCTGGCCCTGGCGCTCACCTGGTGGTGGGTGGGCCGCAAGGAGTCGCTGACACCTCCCCCGCGCAAGACGCGCGCGGAAGTGTGGACGGCGGCACGCGAGGCGGTGTGGGCGCTGCTGCTGCCCGTCTTCATTCTGGTGGGCCTGCGCATGGGCGTGTTCACGCCCACCGAAGCGGCGGTCGTCGCGGCCGTCTACGCGCTCTTCGTCACCACGGTGGTGTACCGCGAGCTGAAGCTGCAGGCGCTGGTGCGCGTCTTCGTCACGGCAGCCCGCACCACGGCGGTGGTGATGTTCCTCGTGGCCTCGGCCATGGTGTCGGCCTGGCTGATCACGGTGGCCAACCTGCCGGCGCAGGTGGTGGACCTGCTGCGCCCGCTGCTGGACAACCAGACGCTGCTGTTGCTCGCGATCATGCTGCTCGTGATGCTGGTGGGCACGGCGATGGACATGACGCCGACCATCCTGATCCTGACACCGGTGCTGATGCCGCTCATCAAGGCGGCGGGCATCGACCCCGTGTACTTCGGGGTGCTCTTCATCATCAACAACTCCATCGGCCTTGTCACGCCGCCGGTGGGTACCGTCCTCAACGTGGTGGCCGGTGTCGGCCGCATGAAGATGGACGAAGTCACCCGTGGGGTGCTGCCGTTCATGGCCGCCCAGTTCGCGGTGCTGTTTCTCATGGTGCTCTTCCCGCAGACGGTGCTCGTGCCGCTGCGGTGGTTCTATTGAAACCCTGGTTCACCCGCCCGAGTGTGGCGAGGCCGGTGTGCGCTCTACCGGCTCACCTTTCCCGCTGCGCCCAGCAGGGTCAGGTTGACGTAGCGCGAGCCGGTCCTGTCGTCGCGCGCAAACCGCAGGCGCCAGCCCTCGATGGCGGGTGGAGCGTTTTCCAGGCGGTCGACGATGCAGGCACTCGTCGGACGCTTGCCGCACGCGCGCAGCACGTGCCCAAGGACACGACCGTAGAGGTACCCCTCCAGCGACGGGTACGACGCGGCCGAAGGCTGTGTGCCCAGCGCCCGTTGGTACGCCGCGACCAGCGCATGGCTGATCTGCGTGGGATGCGGCAACACCTGGCTCACCGTCAGGCCGCGCGCTTCCGCCGCACGGTCCGACATGGACAGCGCCGCGCCGGTCTCGCTGAAGGCCACGAACTGGGTGTTCAGGCAGCCGGACTTGGCTGCAGACCGCAGCACCTCGAGCGCGAGCCGCGCATCGAGCGCCAGCAGCACCGCCTGAGGCGCGGCACTGCAGACACGCCGCAGCGCTGCCTCCACCGCGTCCGGCGATGCTCCCGCCGTCAGCCCCTCGCTCGCCACCGGCCGCATGGCCAGGCGCACCAGTTCCACCTTCAGGCCTTCGAGGCCCGAGGCGCCCAGGCCGTCGTCCTGTGCGATCGCGGCGATGCGGTTCAGGGCGATCGTGTCGAGGTGGCTGACGATGGCCGCCACCTCGTCGCGGGCGCCTGCACGCAGGTTGAAGAGATGTCGCAGGGGTGGCTCTCGCAGGCTGTCAGCACTGCTGGCCGCGCCGACGAGCGGCACGCCGGTCTGTTCGAGCAGAGGGCGCAGCGCTTCGATGGACCGCGTGCCGTGGAAGGCCGTGAGCGCCACCGCGCCGGCCTGGATGAGCCGGCGGGCGTTGTCCAATGCGCGCGTGGGTTCGCCGCCGTCGTCCATCGCCTTGAGACTCGACCGGTTGGCCGTCGATCGCGCCGGCATGCGCAAGGCCGAGCTTCACACCGTGAAGCAGGCCTTGGCCATAGGCGGCGTTCGGACCGCTGAGCGGCGCCGACATGCCGACGGTGATGCCCGCCGCAGCGGCGGGGCTGCAGGCCAGTGCTGAGAAGAGAAGCGCGCCAGAGACGATTCGCATGCGACTCCCTGTCAGAACGAATCCAGTGAACGCTTGACCAGCTCCCGCAGGTCCGCATCGCGGTGAAAGCCTGCCTGCTCGGCCTCGGGGGTTTCCAGCGGCGGGAAGCGACCGAACAGCGATTCGATGCGTTCGTCGGGCTCGTAGCTGACCCGCGGGTGGGTGTCGTTGCCGCGGAGCGCGCCGATCGCCTCGACCAGCTCCGCCATCGAGAAGCGCGTGGTCGGCAGGGTGAAGGTGCGCGTGCGGCTCAGCGCGTAGTGCGGCAATGTCGCGGCGTGCAGCAGGTTGTCGACGACGTTGCCGAGTGACGACGCCCAGGTCGTGGCGCTCGCGGACATGGGGCAGACGAAGGGGCGGCCTGCGGCGAGTTCGCGAATGATGTCGCTGAGGAAGGCCGACAACTGGCCCGTGGGTGCAGGCGGTCGAGCCAGGACGCCGGGAATGCGCAAGGACACACCGTCCACCCAGTCGCGCCGGCTGAAGTCGTCGACGAGGATCTCGCCGATGAGCTTCTGCGCGCCGTAGCTCATGCGGGGCCGGGGCCGTGCCGCTTCCGTCACGAGCTTCGGGGAGCGTTCCGAACACGGCGATGCTGCTCGCGAAGACGAAGCGGGGACGGACGGCGCCGGCTTCCACCTGGGCCTTGCCGCGTTCCAGGAGCGACAGCGTCGCGTCCAGGTTCACGCGTCGCGCCAGCGCGTAGTTCGCTTCGGCGGTGCCGCCCGGAATGCTCGCGAGGTGGAACACCACGTCGACCGGATCGCCGGCCAGGTGATGGTCGAGCCAGGCGGCGTCGCCCAGGTCACCCTCAAGCCGCCGCAGGATGCCCTCGCACGCAGGGGCATCGCCGAAGGACAGGTCGACGAGAGAAAGGTGCCGCAACGCGCGCCCCGCGAGCGCACCCTCGCGGGCGAGCCGCGTGGCCAGCGCGTGGCCGACGAAACCGTGGCCCCCGGTGATCAGCACGTGCATGGCCGCCTCAGGTCGCCGCGACGACGCGCTGGTCGATGACGCCGAAGGGGCCTGGCTGCCCATCGTCGAAGCGTGCCTCCATGCGCACCCGGTCGCCGAAGGTCATGAAGTCGGTGCGGATCTCGCCCTGGTCGATCTTCTCGATGACACGCCGCTCCGCGATGCAGGCCGAGCCCGCCGCGCGCGACACGTTCGACACCGTGCCGGAGCCGACGATCGTGCCCGCGCTCAGCTTGCGCGTGCGCGCGGCGTGCGCCACCAGGCGGCCGAAGTCGAAGTTCATCTCGCCGCCGTGGGGCTCGCCGAAGCGTTCGCCATTCCACTGCACCTGCAGGCGCAGGTGCACGCGCCCATCGCGCCAGGCACTGCCGAGACTTCGTCGGGTGTGACGGCCACCGGCGCAAACGCGGTGGAGGGCTTGGCCTGCAGGAAGCCGAAACCGGTCTTCATCTCGTGCGGCCCGAGCGCGCGCAGGCTCCAGTCGTTGACCTGCACCAGCAGGCGCACGCAACGCAGCGCCGCCGACGGCGTCACCCCCATCGGCACCGGCCCGCAGACGACGCCGAACTCGCCCTCGAAGTCGATGCCGTCGGCTTGGCTCGGCAGCGGCACGTCGTCGAACGGCCCGAGGAAGTCGTCGCTCGCGCCCTGGTACATCACGGGCACGGTGTCGAACTCGGGGATCGGCGGTGTGCTGAAGGCCTGCTCCATCAGGCGGCCGTGGTTGAGGAAGGCCGAGCCATCGAGCCACTGGGGGCTGCGGGGCAGCGGGGCAGTGCAGGCGCGTGGGTCGAACGCGAAGGCGCCCGGGGCACGGCCGCCGTCGAGTGCCTTCGAGACGTCGATCAGCGCGTCGTGCACATCGTCCCAGCGCTGCAGTGCATCGATGAGGCTCGTCGCGATGTCGGGCACCGCGACGGCGCGCGCGAGGTCGCGCGAGACCACCACGAGCCGGCCGTCCAGCGTTCCGTCTTTCAGGGTCGCGAATTTCATCGTGTCATTCCTGCTTGGCCAAGGCTTGCGCGATCGACGGGTCGTAGCACCCGTCAACCAGGATGAAGAGCATGCGGCAGGGCCTGTCCGACCGATTGGCCCAGGCGTGGTTGGTGCCGCGCTGCACGACCACGCTGCCGGGCTTGAGCAGCGCTTCGCCGCGGTCGAGCACGAGCGTCATCTCGCCTTCGATCACGATGCCGTAGTCGATCGATTCGGTGCGGTGCATCAGCGGGTGCGGCGAGTCGGCTCGGACCGTCGACGCCTTCTCGTCGCCGATCTGCGCGAAGGCCTCCTTCATCCGCTTCGCACCGTTCAACTCGAAGTCGGCGGTGTCGGGCGGGATGTCGACGAAGCGGATGCGCGTGCCGTGCTTCGGTGGCGGCAGCAGCAGCGGGCCGAGCGTCGGGTCGGCGCCGTTGTCGACGCGTGCCGGCGCGCCCTGGGTGCTCCAGACTTCATGGAAGACGGTGCCCGGGATGGCCTTGATCTCAGCGACGGTGGGCAGCGGGCCATCGCTGATGACGATCCCCTGGCCGTCGCCGTCATGGCCCGTGACGACGCGGTGGATGGGTGGGAAGCTCATGTCGTCAGTCCTCGAAGATAGCGACCGCACGCGTCCAGCCCGCCGAGGCACCGCGGATCTTGTGCGGGAAGCAGCTGATCGTGAAACCGTGCGGCGGCAGCGCCTCCAGGTTGTGCAGCTTCTCCAGGTGGCAGTAGCCGATGTCGCGGCCGGCCTTGTGGCCCTCCCAGATCAGTGCCTTGTTGCCCGTCTCGGCCACGCGCTTCGCGGTGTACGAGAAGGGCGCGTCCCAGCTCCAGGCGTCGGTGCCGGTCAGCCGCACGCCGCGCTCCAGCAGGTACATCGTGGCCTCGTAGCCCATGCCACAGCCGGCACCGAGGTAGTCGTTGTGGCCGTAGCGGGAACCGGCGCGGGTGTTGACCACCACGATGTCCAGCGGCTGCAGCGTGTGGCCGATGCGTGTGGACTCGGCTTCGACATCGGCCGCGGTGGCGACGTAGCCATCGGGGAAGTGGCGGAAGTCGAGCTTCACGCCCGACTGGAAGCACCATTCGAGCGGCACCTGGTCGATGGTGATGGAGGGTCGCGCGCCGCCGTTCTTTGCGTCCTGCGTGGAATGGAAGTGCCAGGGCGCATCGAGGTGCGTGCCGTTGTGCGTGGTGAGCGTCACCCACTCGGCGGCGGCTGCTTCACCGTCGGGATAGTCCTCCGGCTTCGTACCGGGGATCATCGCCATGAACTCGGGCAGCGTGTCGGCGTGCTTCTGGTAGGTGATCTTCGGCGCGAGCGGCGGCGGGTCGGACAGGACGTCGTTCTCGAGGTAGATCGAGAGGTCGACGAAGCGGCGTCTGGGTGGGGTCATGGCCATCGTGGGAGGGGGGTGGTTCGGCAATGCGCGGGTCACGTCGCGGGCTTGCGCACCGGCAGCGCCACCGAGGGTTTCGGGAGCTGGCTCATGCACGCGACCGCGATGAGGGCGATGGCGGCGGCGGCATAGCCGAGGCTCGCGTAGCCCGAGGCCTTGACGAGCGTGCCGCCGAGCACCGGCCCGATGGCGGCGCCCACCATCAGCATGGCGGGTGTGGCGGCCAGCGCACGCCCGGTGGGTTCGAGCCGGGCCAGAAGGCCGAAGGCAAAGGTGTGGGTGAAGACCATCACCGCCACCAGCAGCGCGCCGGCGGTGGCATAGGGTGCGAAGGTGGTGGCATTCATGATCGTCATCACGAGCGCGGCCTGCAGCACCGGCCCGGCCAGCAGGACGCTGCGCGCGGGGAGGCGTTTCTCCAGCAGCGCGGCCAGCGGCGCGGGCAGCAGGTTCACGATCCCGGCGGCGACGAGCACGGCCGTCACCGCCCCCACCGCGAAGCCCTGGTCGGCGCCGGCGCGCTCCAGGAAGCTGAAGCTCATCGCCTGCACCAGCGCCATCGCGCTCACGCCGGCGATGCCGAACCACACCGAGGCGGCGATGCGCTGCCGGCCTGCTTCGGGCTGGGCGGCCGTGGCGTCAGGTGACGGAAAGAACGCCGCGCAGACGAGGGTGGCCACCACCATCACGCCGCCAAAGACGATGAAGAGCGCATGCCCGCCCGCCGCTGCCACCACCTGCGGCGTGGCGCCGAGAAACACGATGCCGAACACGCCGAGCGCGAAGCCCACCAGCGCGAACAGGCGATGCGGTGTCTCGCTGCGCGCGATCGTGCCGTGCGTCACGCTCAAGGCAGAGCCGGCACTGAGCCCCGCCAGCACGTGCAGCGCGGCCATGCCGCCGAAGCTCGTGCTCATCGCCAGGCAGAAGAACGCGATGGCTGACACGGCATAGCCCGCTGTCGCCACCCAGCGCACCGGGAGCCGGCCCACGCGCGGGGCGACGAACAGGCTCGCGGCCACGGCGCCGGCGAGGAACAAGGTCGCCAGCGCCCCGGCCTGCTGCGGGTCGAGCTTGAAGCGCGAGATCAGCGTGCCGACCCACACCGGCAGCGCGACCAGGTCGACCATGCCGGCGCAGTGCGCCACCATCAATGCGATGCGGCCTCGCCGCGGGTGATTGCGGTTCATGTGCGTCTTTCGTCAGATGGGTTGGGCCAGCGCCATCAGCGAGGTGCGCATGATCCCGGTGTGTTCTTCCTTGCTGCCGTTGGTCATCTCGATCTCGCCGAGGCGGAAGGAGTTTTCGACCACCATGCGGCAGCGCTCCCAGCGGCGCGCCTGGAAGGCACGCAGCGCGGTGTCGAGCGCCTGGGTGCGCCCGAGTTCGTCGGCCAGCACGAGTGCGTCTTCGATGCCGATGCAGGCGCCGCTGGCCAGGTGCGGCGTCGTGGCGTGCACCGTGTCGCCGATCAGCACGACGCGGCCACGGTGCCACGGCTGCGGCACGAGCAGGCCTTCGAGCGGACGGAAGACGATCTGCGAATCGGCGCCGATCTGGTCGCGGATGCCCTGCAGGAGCGGGTCGGAAAAATCGGCCAGCAGCCCGCGCAGCAGCGTCGGAAAGTCTTGCGGGTCGACACGCTCGTTGTTCGGCCGGTGCTCGGTGACGAAGAGGTACATCTGTGTCGCCGACACCGGGTTGACGCCGGGCTTCACACGGCCCATCCACATCATGGCCGTCTTCACCGTCTCGGGCCGCGGCAGCACGGCGCGCCACACGGCCTGGCCGGTGTAGCGCGGCTTGGGCGCGTCCGGGAAGATCGCCTCGCGTGTCTTCGAGTAGAGGCCGTCGGCACCGATCACGAGGTCGTAGCGCTGGCGATGGCCATCGGTGAACGCGACCTCCACGCCTTCTTCGTCTTGCTTGATCTCGGTGAAGGTGGTGCCGAGGCGAACCTGCGTGCCCGAGGCGCGTGTCGCATTGGCGAGGATGCGTGCCAGCACCGGGCGCAGGATGGCGCCGCCGCCCGGCACGTCGGGGCGTGCCACGCGCGGTGTGGGCAGCAGGCCGATCGGTGTGCCGTCGGGCAGGTGCAGGGCCACGCCGTCGGCCGCGCTGCCTTCGCGCAGGAAGTCGTCGAGGATGCCGAGCTGGTCAAAGGCGCGCAGCGTAGCCCCGCCGAGGCTGATGCCGGCGCCGTAGTTGCGCCAGTCGGCGTCGAGCTCGACCAGGTCGACCTCCGCGCCGCGCTTGCGCAGCTCGATCGCGGCGGACATCCCGGAAAAGCCGCCTCCGATGATGAGGATCTTGTGTGCGGCCAGGGTCATGGTGAAGTCTCCTCGTGGGATGGGTCTGGGTGGGCGAGGTGGACCTCGCCGCGTGATGTGAGGGTGACGGGCACGCGCGTAAGCGATTGCCCGAGGCAGGGGCCGAGCGTGCAGATGCCGGAGGCGATGTCGAACTGTGCGCCGTGCGCCGCACAGACGATGCGGTCGCCCGCCGCGTTGAGGTAGGCGTCCTTGCGCCACGCCATCGGCGTGCCGTGGTGCGGGCAGGAGTCGACGTACGCATGCAGCGAATCGGCCTGCCGCACCACGAGCAGCGTGTCGCGGCCCTCGCCGTGCGGGTCGAAGCCGCGCGAGCCGCCGTCGGCCAGTTCATCGATGTGGCACAGGCGCATGGTGTGCGGCTCAGTGTCAGGCACCGGCGGGCTTGCCGCCACCGGCACCGGGGGCGGGCCGCTCGGCGCCCAGCGCTCGCGGTGCTGGAAGAGGAAGAGCTGCGAGGCATCGGCCCCCATCGGTGCCTCGCGCGGCGACCAGGCGTCGTCGTGCAGGTCCATGTCGGCGTCGTACTCGACATGGCAGCCGAGCGGCGAGTTGAAGTACCAGAACCAGTTGCTGCCGAAGCGGTGGCGTCCCGGCCCCCAGAAGCTCTGGTAGCCCTTCTCGACGAAGCGCGTGCCGGCGAGCAGCACCTCTGTCGGGCCGCCCATGTGGAAGGTGAAGTGCTCCACTCCCTTCATGAAAGGCGGTGTCTGGATCATGAAGAGTGTGTGGTGGTCTTGCGTGCCGGCCGGGCGCAGGAAGGGGCCGACGCCGGTGAAGCGGTCGGTGCACACGAAGCCGAGGCGGCTGTAGAACCCTTCGGCCTTGGCCGCATCGGGCACGAAGTAGACGACGTGCGACAGCGAGCGCGGCCGCACCGAGGCCTCTTCCGGCAGACCGAGCGCGTTGAACGGGCGCTGCGGCGCGGCGCCCGGGGCGTTCACCCGTTCGCCGGGCAGCGACAGCGGCCGGCGCACCGTCACCTGGAAGGCGAGCGCGAAGCCCATGTCGTCGATGCAGCGCAGCACGCCGTCGCGGCGGGCCACGTCGCGGTCGCGGCGCAGCTCGGCCTCGATGGCATCGAGCGTCGCGCTGTCGGCCACGCCGTAGACGGTTTCGCGCAGCATGCTGGCGGTGCCCATCGGCGGCGGCAGCGACGGGTCGTCCTTCGCGCGCAGCACGACAGCGGTGCCATCCAGCGCTTCGTAGCGGTCGTGGCCGGCGTCCGTCAGTCCGTAGTCGATCAGGTACTGGCGGCAGGCGGCGAGGTCGTCGACGCCAAAGACGAGGGCGTCGGGTCCGATGATGTTCATGCGGGTGTGCTCCAGGGAAGAATCAGTTCGAGGCCGAGAGGCGGCCGCCCAGCGTTTCGGCCACCCAGTCGGCGATGTAGTGGCCGGCGTTGATGCTGTTGTCGAAGCTCGCGTGCTGCACGCCGCCTTCGCGGTCGGTGAAGATCTTGAGTTCGCGCTTGGGGCTGTTGACGAGCTGGTCGTAGGTGCGGTGCGCCCACTTGAGCGGGATCTGCGAATCCTTTTCGCCGTGCGTCACGAGGAAAGGCACGCGGATCTTCTCGACCACGCCGTCGAGGTGCACGTCTTCGGCGATGCGCATGAACTCGTCGATGTCCTTCGCGCCCCAGACCCAGCACACGTGGGCCCAGTAGTGCGGCACGGGGAAGTCGCCTTCCTTTTCCAGCCGGCGCTTCTGCACGTCGCGCCAGTCGTGGTTGGCGCCCCAGGCCACGCCGCAGGCGAAACGCGGCTCCATCGCCACGGCGCGCGGGCAGTAGTAGCCGCCGAGCGACACGCCTTCGCAGCCGATGCGTTTCGCGTCGACGTCGTCGCGCGCTTCCAGCCAATCGACCACGCGGGAGGCCCAGTGCTCGGTGTCGTAGCGGGCGGTGAGGCCCAGCAGGCGCAGCGCCTCGCCGGTGCCGGGCTGGTCGACCACGAGCGATGACACGCCGCGCCGGGCCATCCACGACGGCAGGCCGACCAGGTGCTTCATCTCCTTGGTGGAGTCGAGGCCGTTGAGCTGCACCAGCACGGGCGCGCGCTCGCCGGGTTTCAGGCCCTGGGCCGGCACGTACAGCGCCGACAGGTGCTTGCCTTCGTAGGGGATCTCCACGCGCTGCACCGTGTCGCCCATCAGGCGCGAGCCTTCGAGGAAGAGCGCGAGCTCGCGGCGATAGAGGTCCATGCGGCCCGGCGCGTCGTGCGCCTGCAGCCGCTCGGCGGTGATCAGGTAGCTGGCGGCGCGGCGGAATTTCTCGCCGGCCGAGAGCAGGCGGCCACGGGCGGCGTCTTCTTCGGCCAGGCCGCACAGTTTGTCGGCCATGCGCACCCAGGTCTCGCGGAAGGCCTTCGTGCCGGCAGCATCGGGGGCCTTCGCGGCCTCTTGCAAGGGGCCGCACATCTCTTCGATCTCGCCGATGCGCGCGCCCATCTCGATCGCGAGGTTGACCGAGAGGTTCCAGACGTAATTGGTGGGGAAGTACTTGAACATGGTGGGAGTCGGTCAGGCCGCCCGTTGTGGGAGCTGACGTGGTTCGAGGGTGGAGGAATCGTGGGCCGGTGCGGCGGCGCTCGGCTGGGCGCCGGCCGCTTGTGGCAGGAGGAAGTGCGCCAGCGCCGGCAGCAGCACGAGCGCCCCCAGCATGTTCCAGAGGAACATGAAGGCGAGCAGCACGCCCATGTCGGCCTGGAACTTGATGGGGCTCGCGACCCAGGTCACCACGCCCACCGCCAACGTGATGCCGGTGAGCGTGACGACCTTGCCGGTGAAGAGCAGCGCGTGGTGGTAGGCCTCGGACAGGCTGCGCCCTTCGCGCAGCTGCGCGAGCGTGACCGAGAGGATGTAGAGCGCGTAGTCGACGCCGATGCCCACGCCGAGCGCGATCACCGGCAGCGTGGCGACCTTCACCCCCATGCCGAGGCCGACCATCAGCGCTTCGGCCAGGAAGGAGGTCAGCACCAGTGGCAGCACGGCCACCACCACCGCACGCCACGAGCGGAAGGTGATGAAGCACAGCAGCACCACCGCACCGTAGACCAGCAGGAGCATGGTGCGCCAGGCATCCTTGACGACGATGTTGGTCGCAGCCTCGATGCCGGCCGAGCCGGCGGCGAGCAGGAACTTCGTGTCGGCCGTGTCGTTGGCCTTGGCGAAGGCCTCGAGGTGGTCGACCACCCGCGCCAGCGTCTGCGCCTTGTGGTCGCGCAGGAAGACGTAGACCGTGAGCAGGCCGCACGCGTCGTTGTAGAGGCCACGCGGCGCGCCGGCGGTCACGGTGTTGAGCATGTCCTGGTTGGGCAGGAACTCATACCAGCGCGGGTTGCCTTCGTTCAGGCCGGCGAGCACGCGGCGGTTGAGCAGCGCCAGCGTGTTGGTGGACTCCACGCCGTCGAGCTGGCGCATCTCCCACTCCAGCGTGTCGACCTTGCTCAGCGTCTCGTAGCGGGAGCATTGCCCGTCGGGCGTCTTCACCATCACGGCCAGTACGTCGCTGGACGCGCCATAGGCGGCCGTCATGAAGGCGACGTCGCGGTTGTATCGGCTGTCGGCTCGCAGCTCGGGGGCGCCGGGGTCGAGGTCGCCGATCTTCAGTTGCAGGCTCGCGATGAAGCCCGCCGTGCCGAGCATGAGCGCCACCGCGACGGTGACGCCGGCCCAGCGCCGTTGGGTGAAACGTTCGAGCCAGCGCCACGGCGAGGCGCTGCCCGCCGCCTCGCGCGCTTGTGCCCGCAGGCTGCGCTGCGCGGCCCGTGTGCTCACGCCGGCGTAGCTCAGGAGCACCGGCAGCAGGATCAGGTTGGTGAAGATCAGCGCGGCCACGCCGATGGAGGCGGCGATGGCCAGCTCGCGGATCACCTGGATGTCGATCACGAGCAGCACCGCGAACCCCACCGCATCGGCCAGCAGCGCGGTCAGGCCGGCGAGGAAGAGGCGACGGAAGGTGAAGCGCGCGGCGACGAGCTTGTGCGTGCCGCGCCCCACGTCCTGCATGATCCCGTTCATCTTCTGCGCGCCGTGGCTCATGCCGATGGCGAACACGAGAAAGGGCACGAGGATCGAATACGGGTCGAGCGCGTAGCCGAGCAGCGGCAGCAGGCCGAGCTGCCAGACCACCGCCACCAGCGAGGCGATCACCACCAGCGCGGTGGAGCGCACGCAGCGCGTGTAGGCGAACACCATCGCGGTGGCGATGGCCACGGCGATGGCGAAGAACACCAGCACCGAGCGCACGCCGTCGATGAGGTCGCCGATGATCTTGGCGAAGCCGGTGATGTGCACACGCACGCCTTCGGCTTCGTATTTCCCGCGCAGCGTCTCCAGCTGGCCGGAGAGCTTTGCGTAGTCGAGCGCCTGGCCATCCGTGCCCTGCGCGAGCAGCGGCACGTAGACCACCGAGGAGCGTTCGTCGCGCGCCACGAGCTGGCCCAGCTCGCCGGAGCGCGCCACGTTGGCGGCCAGCGCCTGCAGGCTGCGCGGCGAGCCGTCGTAGCCGTCGGGGATCACCGGGCCGCCTTCCAGGCCGTCTTCGGTCACGCCGACCCAGCGGGTGCTCGGGGTCCACAGCGACTTCATGCGCGCCCGGTCAACCCCGGGCAGCAGGAACACTTCGTCGCTCAGGCGGCGCAGCGTCTCCAGGTATTTCGCGTCGTAGATCGAGCCTTCGGGCTGCGCCACGGCGATGCGCAAGGCATTGCCCAGGCCGCTCAGCTCCGACTGGTGGCGCAGGAAGTTCTGGATGTAGGGGTGGCTTGCGGGGATGGTCTTGTCGAAGCTCGCGTTCAGCTGCAGGCGCGTGGCCTGCCAGCCCAGCAGCACGGTCACCGCCAGGCACAGCCACACGACCACCGCGCGGTGGTTGAACAGCAGGCGCTCGACCCACGAGCCGGAGTGGCGGTCGAACTGGTCGAGCGTCACGCCGTGCGTGTCGTGCGTCTTGAAGGAAGCCAGGCTCACGGCTTGGCTCCCAAGTTCAAGGCGACCGGCGTGGCACCAGCGAGCCCGAAGGCCAGCGCGCGGTCGGGGGCCAGGGGCAGCAACGCGGCCGGCATCGGCAGCGGGCGTTCGTTGACCGGCACCAGCGTCTCGCCGCGCAGGGCCAGCAGCAGGCCGGCCTGGTTGGCGAGCAGCAGCGTGCCGTCCGCCGCCGTGGCGCTCGCGGTGATGGAGGTGCCGGTCGGCGCGCTGAGTTGCGTCCAGCCGCCGCTGCTGTCACGCGCATGCCAGGCGTTGCCGCGCAGGCCGGCGAGCACGAGGCTGCCGTCCGCACGCAGCTCGCCGGTGAACCAGCTGCCCTTGTAGGGCGAGGCGAGCGTGCGGAAGCTGTGGCCGCCGTCGTCCGAGCGCGCGAGCAGCCCTTGCTCGCCGGCCAGCACGATGGCATCGCCCGCGCGGCGCGCCATGTACCAGTGCAGGCCCTGAGGGTTGGGCAGGCGGGCCATCCACGGTGCCCAGGACTTGCCGCCGTCCTGACTGTGGAAGGCGATGCCGTAGGCGCCGACGGCCAGCAGGCGCTGCGCGTCCCACAGCATCACGTCGAGGAAGGGCTTGTCGGGACCGTCGGCCAGCAGTCGCTCGGCCTCCTTCATGGCCTCGGGTGTGGCGGCGGCCTCCTTGGCGAGCCGTGCGAGCCGCAGCCCATCCAGCCGCACGGTCCAGCTTTCGCCCGCGTCTTCGGTGGTCAGCACCGTGCCGGCATGGCCGACGGCCACGCCGCGTCGCGCGTCGGCGAAACGCACGGTCGTCAGCGTCACGCTGACCGGCGACGGCGCCTGCCGCCAGGTGATGCCACGGTCGTCGCTCAGCGCAACGATGCCGCGCTCGCCGACGGCGACCACACGCGCCCCGGCGAATGCAGCCGACATCAGCGCCTGGCGCGCCGGTGCCTTGACCGAGAGCGCCGGGCGCTGCCACGCGTCGCCCACGGGCGCGGCGGCCGTGCCCGTCGCGGCGAGCAGCAGCGCGGCCGCGAGCGCGATGTCCGAAGAGGTCAAGCGAAACTTCATGTCACCGGCTTTCAGCGCACGCCGTCGCCTGCCATGGCGTCGGGTGTGAAGTGGCTGTCGGGACGGCGCGGGACGATGCGGTAGTGCGTGTTGCGTTCGTTGACCACGCCGCTCGCGTACCAGGCGCCCGACAGCAGGTCATGGAAGCCCCATTGCTGCTGCGGCGTGGTGGCCGGCAGGTCGGGCATCACGACGGGGTGGGCCCACAGCGTCTTCCACAGCTGGCCCTTCGCATCCCAGCGGTCGCCGAGCACGGCCACCCAGGTGTCTTCGTCGAGGTAGTAGCGGCTGCGCGGCGCCTGGTGGCGCTGGCCCGGCTTGAGGTTGGCCTCGACGACCCACACGCGGTGCAGCTCCCAGCGCACGTGGTCGGGGTTGAAGTGATGGGGCATGAGGACATCGCTGTCCTTCGTCGGCGTGTGCAGGCGGTTGCTGTTGTAGGGGATCAGCAGCTCCTGCTTGCCGACGATCTTCCAGTTGAAGCGGTCGGTGCGGCCGCCGAACACGTCGACCTCGTCGAAGCTCGCGACGCCGCTCGACGCGGGCGTGGGGGTGTCACAGCAGGCATTGGGCAGCTTGCGCACGCGGCGCTGGCCGGTGAGGTAGACCCAGGTGGCGGTCTTGTCGGCGTCGAGGTTCTGGCGGCCGACAAGGGCTTCGCCGGCACGCACCGGCGGGCCCGAGTTGACGAGGCGGATCAGCCAGAAGTCGCCGTTGAACTTGTCCTGCTGGCCTTGCGCGTAGTACGGCATCTGCCAGTCGCCCGTCGCCTCGACCGAGAGCACGCGCTGGCCGCTGGCGGTGCCGAGGTAGCCGCGGAAATCGTTCTGCCAGGCCTCGCCGCGCCAGTGCAGGTCGTTGTTGGCCATCATCTCCTCGCCCGTCTTCGGGATGGGGAAGGGGATGCCGCCGAACGCACCCTTGAGCACGTGGCCTTCCAGCCTGGCGGTGGTCGCGTTCTTGAAGGTGTTGTCGTAGACCCATTGCCGCGCGGCGGCGGTGCGGTGGGTCTTGTAGACGTCGAGCCGGAAGGTCTTGGGGTACTTCTTGAGCAGGGCCACCGTGCCCTCGCTCAGCTTGCTGGCGTGCTGCGCCAGGTTGTCGGCGGTCACCGAGTAGAGCGGCTTCTCGTTCGCGAACGGGTCGCCACGGCGGCCGCCGTTCTTGAAGCCGGGAATGGGCGTGGTGTAGCCGCCGTTCCAGGCGGGGATGCTGCCGTCGGCGTTGCCGGCCTTCTCGGCGCCGAAGGGCGTGAGCGTGGTCTTCAGCTTGGCGGCTTCTTCGGGCGTGACGCCGGCCTGTGCTGCCGACGCGGCGACGAGGGCGACCAGTGCAAGGCCTCTTGTGATGTGTGACATGGGGGTCTCCGTTCAGAAAGTGGTGCGCAGGGAGAAGCTGAGGAAGTTGCGGTCCTTCAGCGCCTGCTCGTACTGGGCGTTGTTCGCGTTGTCGAGGGTGGGCTTGGCCTTGCCCAGGAAGTGCACGTAGCTCAGGTTGGCGTTCCAGCGGCCGAGCCAGACGCCACCGAGGCCGAGGGTCAGGTCGCCACCGTGGTCCACCGCGAAGCCGGGGCCCACCGCCGACGACTTGCCGAAGCCATAGCCGAGGCCGAGGCTCGGCGACAGGTCGAGGCCAGGGGCCACCTGCCGGTAGGTCGGCGAGAACACGACGCGCAGCGCGGTGGCCGAGCGGTCGGCGTTGGGGTTCAGTGCGGCTTCGTTCTTCGTGACCTTGAGGCGCTGGTTCCAGGCGATTTCGCCGAGGAAGCTCGCCTCGTTGAAGAGCACGCTGGGGCCGAGGCTCGCGAGCCACGAGAACTGCACATGCGCGCTTTCACCGACCGCATAGCCCGGGTTGTCGGAGTTGTTGAAACCCGTGCCCACCCCGATGGCCGGGATGATCGTGCGCCCGGAACTGGCGAGCGGCGTGTTCTGGCGGATCGAGGCTTCGCCGGCGAGGCTCCAGTCGCCCACCGTCTTCGCCAGGCTCACACCGTAAGCACGCACGCCCTCGTGGTAGACCCAACGGAAGCTGCGGGCGGTGAGCGCCGGCGGTGCGCCGTTCATCGTCGTCCAGATGTTGCTGGGCGTGGTGGCGTGGTAGCGGATGGCGTAGAGGCCGAGGTCGGCGTCGAGCGCGTCGAGGCGCCAGCGCAACTGCACGCCACCCTGGCCGCTGTCCCGGGCTTCGAGGTCGGCCTCGCGCACGAAGGTGCCGGTCGGGCCGGCGTTGATGCGCTCGGCGCCGGGGCCGAGCGAGTCGCTGCCGGAGAGATAGGCCCCGGCCGGCATCAGCCGTGTCTTCTGCCACTCGTAGGGCACGTACGCGCCGACGGTCACGGCAGACGACAACTGCACCTGCATCGACAGCTTGCCGGTGGGCCGCGCGATCTCCTTGAACTGCGAGTTGGGGACCGACAGCAGCTTGGGCAGGTCGAGCGGCGCCATGCCGCCGGCGATGCCGTTCGCGCCGAAGAAGAGGCTCTCGCCCCACAGCAGGGTGTGGCGGCCGAGGCGTGCGCTGACCGGTACCTCGCCGAGCTGCAGCTTGCCGAAGACGAAGGCGTCGAGCACCTCGGCCTTGCGGCCCATGACTTCGCGCGTCTCCTCCGGGAACTCGTTGCCGGGGCTGTGGTTGGCCGTGGTGGTCCGGTTCTGGTTGCCGTGGTTGTAGACCGCGTCGTACCACGCTGCGCCGCTCACGCGGGCGCCGACGTTGCCGTAGCTCGCATCCAGTTCGCTCAAGAGATCGAGCCGGTTGGAGACGATGCCGCGGCTGAAGTTGTTGTTGCCGTCGTCCTGGTTCAGGTTGTTCGGGCCGACCACGCCGCCAGGGCCGAATTGCGTTTGCGACAGCTGCGGGTCCGCCTTCTTGAGGCGTGCCGCGGTGCTGTACTTGACGGTGTTGTCCCAGCGCAGCTTGAGCCCGGAGTCACCGGTGTCGATCTCGAGGGCTTGCGCATTGACGCAGGCCATGGCCGCGATGGCCAGCGCCGACAGGCGAAGCGGCGGCTTGGGGAAAGCAGTTGTGAAGTGAAGCATGGTCTCCTCTCGTGGGTCTTGGTGGAATGAGGTGTGGGAAGGTCAGGCGGGGCGAGCGACGAGCGGCACCAGCCGCTCGGCGAGTGCGAGCAGGTCGGTGGAAGCGTCGGGTCTCACGTTCCAGCGGGCGGCTTGCGACGTGATATCGAGAACCTGCCGTGCGCGTTCGAGGCGGCGTGCTTCGAAGGCGTGCAGCAGTTCGTCATGCGGCATGCCGGTGCGCAGCAGGTCGCCGAGCACGAGGGCGTCTTCCACCGGCTGCGCGGCCTGCTGGCCGAAGTGCGGTGGCAGCATCAGCGCGCCGGGCCCGATGCGCAGCACGCGCTGCGAGTGCCAGGGGCCCGGCTGCATGCCGAAGCGCACGGGCCGCTCCGTCACCGGCGTCATGGCGCCCCAGTGGCGGGCCACCGACTCCACGATGCCGCCGTGGGCCGCCAGCACGTGGCGGATGTCGGCGGTGGAGGGGCGCTCGCGCTCGTTCCACATCACGGCGACACCGGCCCGTCGTGTGTCGACCGGCACGAGCAAGACCTTGGGGTGGTCGTGGCTCAGCACGAGGGTGGCGCGGTCGAGCGCCACCGGGCGCGGCACCAGGGTCTGGCACCACAGTTGCGGCAGGACTTCCGGTTCCCACGCGACGAGGCTGCTGCGCGGTGTGCGGGCGCTGCCGGGCCCGTTCGTGAGCACGGCCAGGTCCATCGGGTGGTGCTCGCCGGCCTGGGTCACGAGCGTGGCGTCGGGCAGGGCGTCGACGATGGTCGTGCCCTGGTGCAGCGTGGCCCCGCGATCGACCGCAGCCTGGCGCAGAAGCCCCAGCAGGTCGCCGTGCACCATCCCGAGCGCGGGCGGCAGCCGTTCGCCGGCCAGGCGTGGCGACGGCAGTTCGGCATACGCCCGGCCGTGCGCATCCGTCACCACCATGCCCTTGTAGGGAAAGCCTTTGCGCACGCAGCTGTCGGCGAGGCCGAGGGTGTTCAGCTCCCTCAGGAGATTGGCCGTGACATGGAGATGCGTGGCCTTCGAGGACGCGGCGGCGGGCGCGTCGAAGACGTCCACCACCGCACCCGCCGACGAGGCGGTGAGTGCCGTCGCGAGACCGGCGAGGCCAGCGCCGACGATGCCGATGCGAAGCGCGGGCGACATCGTCAGCAGGCCGCAGCCGTGTGTTTGCAAATCGAAGGCGTGAGCACGCCCTTCGCCTGGCTCGGTGCCATTCGTTGTCTCCTGAATCGTTCTGAAGTCGGGTTACCGAGAGGTTAGGGAGATCGACGTCGCCTGAAAAATGGGTTGTTTCCAAACGAGATATCGATCCGGTGAATAGTCTTCGGGTTACCCCTGGCTTCATCCGATGAGCACGTGCGATGCGACACAACCGACTTGACCTGAACCTGCTCGTGGCGCTCGATGCGCTGCTCACCGAGCGCAGCATCACCAAGGCCGCCGATCGGCTGCACCTCAGCCAGTCGGCGACAAGCAATGCCCTGGCCCGGCTGCGCGAGTACTTCGACGACGAGTTCCTGGTGCAGGTGGGGCGGCGCATGGAGCTCACGCCGCGTGCGGAAGGGCTTCAGGAGTCGGTGCGCGACATCCTCGTGCGCGTCGACAGCACCGTGGCAGTCCAGCCCGAGTTCGAGCCGGCGAAGTCGGACCGCACGTTTCGCATCTTCGTGTCCGACTACACGCTGATGGTGTTTGCGCCGCACATCCTCGCGCTCGCGGGCGAGGCGCGCTGCACGGCGACCTTCGAGTTCTTGCCGCAGGTGTCGAACCCGCAGCGAAGCCTCGAACGAGGGGAGGCCGACCTCTTGATCATCCCGCGGGGCTTCGTGTCACCCGACCACCCCGAGGAAGTGCTGTACGAAGAGAAGTTCCTGTGCGCGGTGTGGCGTGACGGTGCGCTCGGTCGTGGCGCACTGAGCTTCGAGCGCTACCGGGATGCGGGCCACGTGGTCATGCAGCCACCGGGGCAGGCGGGCGAGTCGTTCGAGGGCTGGTTCGCACGGCGCTTCGGGGTCACGCGGCGCGTCGTGGCGATCAGCCACGGCTTCGCCGCGCTGCCGGCGATGGTCGTCGGCACCGACCATGTGGCCACCGTGCATGCGCGCCTCGCCCTGAAGCTGCAGCCGTCCTTGCCGATCGTGCTGCACGAGCCGCCGCTGCCCATCACCGTGATGGAGCAAAGCATGCAGTGGCACAAGTACAAGATGCAGGACCCGGGGCTCGTGTGGCTGCGTGGCCTGCTGCGGCGCGCGGTGCAGCGCATGGATGCGCCGCACCCTTGACCGGGGCATTCAAGGAGCGCGACCGCTTCTCCGGTGTTGTCTTTGGTGGTGTGTGATCGTGATCGCCACCCGCTTGCGCAGCGCGCGATCGTGAACGAAGCCCCACAAGCGCGGGCATTCCATTGGAAGCAACGACTGCGAGTTGGCTAGACTGCTGTTTGTAACTTCGCATTTACATCCGCACGCATGGCGATTTGCCGTCCCTTGTCGCTGTCGCCCCCAACGAGCGCGTGGACGGCGCTGCTAGAGGCCAGCACCGAACTGCTGGCCCTGTTGGACCCGCAGGGGGCCATTGCGTGGGTCAATCCGGCGATGGCGCGTGCCGTCGGCTGTGACGAGACGGTGCTCGGCCAGACCCTCGCGCAGGTGCTCGGCCTGGACGCGCATGACCCGGCGCAGGCCCGTGCGCTTGCCGAGGCCTTGCTGGCCCGTCAGCCCCTCCAGCTGAGCCGGGTTTCGTGGTGCGACGCCCAGGGTGCCGACCGCACCGCCGAACTCATCTTGAAGCCGCTTCAAGACGACGAAAAGCTGGCCGACGCCGGCTGGCTCTGCACGATGCGCGACACGACCGAGCTGACCCGCTCGCAAGCCGAGACCGTGCGGGTCACCGAGCGGCTGGCACGTGCACAGGAATTCGGCCGACTCGGCCTCTACGAGCGTGAGCTGCCGATGGGCAAGGGCCACTGGGACGCGAACATGTTCCGCCTGTGGAACTTCGACCCGGCCCAAGGTGCGCCTGACTTCAAGGCCTTCGTGGCCCGCATCCACCCCGACGATCGCCCGGGCATGGACTACCGCGACTCCGCCCGCGTCCCCGGCAAGTACGCCAAGCGCTACCGCATCACCTCGCCGAGCGGCCAGTGGCGGCATGTGCATGCGCAGTGGGAGGTCAAGGCCGGCCCCGATGGCGTGCCCAACATCATCGTGGGCGCGATGGTCGACGACACCGAGGTCTACGAGCTGGCCGAGTCGTTCAACACGACCAGCGCGCAACTCAAGCTGGCCGTCGAACTGGGCAACATCGCCATCTGGCGGCACGACCTGCGCAACAACCGCATCTACTACAACGACAAGGCGTTCGAGGTGCTCGGCATCCTGCCGCGGCCCGAGGGTCTTGCCATCGAGGAAGTTCGCGCGCTGATCCATCCGGACGACGTGCCCCGCGTCGTGGCCACCGCCGCCGAGTCCCTGAACACCGACCGTCCTGTCGACATGGAGGCGCGCTACCGGCGCGCCGACGGCTCCTACCGCTATGTGCTCACACGCCGCGTGGTGCGGCGCAATGCCGATGGCGAGCCCACCGAGTTCATGGGTGTGGCGCTGGACGTCACCGAGCAGGTGGCCGAAACCCGGCGCGCGCAGGAACTGGCGCGGCGTCTCGAAGTGGCGGCGTCGGCCGCAGGCCTGGGCATCTGGAGCCGTGAGCCGGGCCGCGAGCGCGGCGAGTGGAATGCGCAGATGTTCCACATGATCGGCCGCTCTCCGGCGCTCGGCGTGCCGCGTCGAACCGAATGGTTGAACGAGGTGGTGCACCCCGACGACCGCGAACGCATGCGCACGGCCCACGCGGAGCTGCGCGCCACCGAAGACATCACCGTCGAACACGAATACCGCATCGTGCGGCCCGATGGCGAAGTGCGCTGGCTGGTGAGCCGGGCGCGCCACGAGAAACGCGAGGGCGGCTCGGTCCAGTTCGGCATCGCGATCGACGTGACCGAGCGCCAGGAGAAGCTCGTCGCCCAGCGCGAGAGCCAGGCGAAGTCGGAGTTCCTCGCGCGCATGAGCCACGAGCTGCGCACGCCGCTGAACGCCGTGCTCGGCTTTGCGCAGCTGCTGGGGCTCGACCCCGCGCTGGCCGGCTCGGCGACGCTCGCGAAAGTCCGCCACATCGTGTCGGCTGGCGAACACCTGCTGTCGCTGATCAACGATGTGCTCGACCTGTCGAGCCTGGAGAGCGGCGAGGTGCGTCTTGACCCGCGTCCGGTGCCGCTGGGTGGCGTGTTGCAGGAGGCGCTGGCGCTGGTCGAACCGGCGGCGCGTGAAGCCGGTGTGAGCATCGAAGTCGACGAGACCGACGTGGTGGTGCTGGCCGATCGCATCCGCACCCGGCAGGTCGTGATCAACCTGCTGAGCAACGCGATCAAGTACAACAGCTCGCGGGGGCAGGTCCACGTCGGTGTACGCGACGGCGGCGATGCGGTGGTGCTGACCGTGTCCGACACCGGGCGCGGCATGACGCGGCAGCAGATGGCGCATCTCTTCGAGCCGTTCAACCGCCTGGGGGTCGAGCGCGAGGGCATCGAAGGCGCGGGGGTCGGCCTGTCGGTCGTGAAGGCGCTGGTCGAGCGCATGGGCGGCTCGGTGCGCGTGGAAAGCACGCCCGGCGTCGGGTCGCGTTTCCAGGTGCATCTGCCGCGGCATGTGGGGCCGGTCGGGCCTGACGATGCGGAGCCGGCGCCGGTGCAAACCGTGCCGCCACCCACCGAAGCGATGCGGCCGCCCCGGCGCCAGCGCGCGGGCCGCGTGCTCTACATCGAAGACAACCCGGTCAATGCGCTGCTGGTCGAGGAGATGGTGCGCCAGCACGCCGGCCTGCAGATCGAGTCGGTGGCCAGCGGCCTGGGCGGCGTGGCCCGCGCGCAGGAGCTGAAGCCCGACCTGATCCTGCTCGACATGCAGCTGCCCGACGTCGATGGCTACGAGGTGCTCAGCCGCTTGCGCGAACAGCCCTCCACGGCGGGCATCCGTTGCGTCGCGCTGTCAGCCAACGCCATGCCCGAAGACATCGCACGCGCCACCGCGGCCGGCTTCTCCGACTACTGGACCAAGCCCATCAACCTGAAGACCTTCCTCGCGGCGCTGGACCGCCTGCTGCCGGGCTGATCAGAGGCTGCGTTCAGGGCTAACCCTGATGTACTTGTGCGCCTTGCGACGGGCACATCGCGGCTCTTAACCTCACCGGTTGAGGAGTCCGCATGAAGACCGAGTTGTACCCATCGATGGGGGCCATGGCATGAACCTGGCCTATCTGCTGCTGCGCAGCGCCCGCAGCGCCGGCGATCGCCCCGCTGTCTACCTGGGCACCGAGCTGCTCTTCGACTACGCCACGCTGGCCACGCGCGCCGCCGCGCTCGGGCAGGCGGTCACGCAGCGATACGCGTTGCAGCCGGGCGATCGTGTGGGGCTGTTCATGAGCAACCACCCGACGGTGCTCGAGATCCTGTTCGGCTGCTGGTGGGCCGGGCTCGTGGTGGTGCCGATGAACCCCAAGCTGCACCCGCGCGAGGCCGACTACATCCTCGCCCACAGCCAGGCCTCGCTCGTCTTCACCACCGACGACATCGGCCCCGCGCTCGCCGCGCTTGAAGCTCCCACCTCCGCGTTGCACGCGCTGGTCAGCGTCGAACAGCCCGAGTACGCGCAGCTGCTGCAGGCCGAGCCGCTGGCCGCCCCCGTGGAGCGCGCGCCGGGCGACCTGGCCTGGCTGTTCTACACCTCCGGCACCACCGGGCGGCCCAAGGGCGTGATGATCACGCACCGCAACCTGATGACGATGTCGCTGTGCTACTTCAGCGACGTCGACACGGTGCTCCCCGACGACACGGCGCTCTACGCCGCTCCCATGTCGCACGGTGCCGGCCTCTACAGCCTGCCGCATGTGCTGGCCGGCGCGCGCCACGTGGTGCCGGCCTCGCGCGGATTCGATGCGGCCGAGGTGCTGCAGCTCGGCCGCCACTTCGGCAGCGTCTCGATGTTTGCGGCGCCGACGATGGTGAAGCGCCTCGTCGACCAGGCCGTGGCGCAGGGCCTGGATCATGGTCAAGGCGGCACCGGCCTCAAGACCATCGTCTACGGAGGCGGCCCGATGTACGTGGAAGACATCCAGCGCGCGATGCGCGTGATGGGCCCGCGCTTCGTGCAGATCTACGGCCAGGGCGAGAGCCCGATGACCATCACCGCCTTGTCGCGCCGGCAGATCACCGACGTGCAGCATCCACGGCACGTCGAACGTCTCGGCTCGGTGGGCGTGGCGATGTCGGCGGTGGAGGTGCGCGTGACCGACGCGCAAGGCCGCGAGCTGCCCATCGGCGAGACCGGCGAGGTGGTGGTGCGCGGCGACTCGGTGATGGCCGGCTACTGGCGCGACGATGCCGCCACCGCCAACACGCTTCGCGACGGCTGGCTCTTCACCGGCGACATGGGCAGCCTCGACGAGCATGGCTACCTCACCCTGCGCGACCGCTCGAAGGACGTGATCATCAGCGGCGGCTCCAACATCTACCCGCGCGAGGTCGAAGAGGCGCTGCTGCGCCACCCCGGCGTGGCCGAGGTCTCGGTGGTCGGCCGGCCCGATGCCGACTGGGGCGAAGTGGTGGTGGCCTTCGTCGTGCCCCGTGCGGGCGTCGAGCTGGAGCCGCTGGTGCTCGACGAGGTGTGCCGCGATCACATCGCGCGCTTCAAGCGCCCCAAGGAGTACCACCTGCTCGACACCCTGCCGAAAAACCACTACGGCAAGGTCCTCAAGACCGAGCTGCGTGCCCGGCTGGCGGCGCTGCCGCGCTGACTCTCCCACCCCATCCGCACTCACAGGACAGCACCATGAGCAAAGCTTCTCTCCAGGGCCGCACCGCCCTCGTCACCGGCTCGATGCAAGGCATCGGCCTGGCCATCGCCACCCGCCTCGCACAAGACGGCGCCCGCATCGTGCTGCACGACGTGGCCGAGCCGGCCAAGGCCGAGGCCGCCCTCGAGGCCGTGCGCCAGGCCGGCGCGCCCGCGGCGACCTACCTGCAGCGCGACCTGCGACACGCGGCCGAGATCGACGCGCTGATGGCCGAGGCCATCGGTTGGCAGGGCCAGCTCGACATCGTGGTCAACAACGCCGGCATCCAGTACACCGCGCCCATCGTCGACATGCCGCCGCAGAGCTGGGACGCCATCCTCGCGATCAACCTCAGCTCGGCCTTCCACACCATGCGCCTCGCCTTGCCCGGCATGGTGGCGCGCGGCTATGGCCGCATCGTCAACATCGCTTCTGTGCACGGGCTCGTGGCGTCGGCGCAGAAGGGCCCGTACGTGGCCGCGAAGTTCGGGCTGGTAGGCCTCACGCGGGTGGCGGCGCTCGAGTGCGCCGCGGTCGGGTCGAGCCAGACCGGCGGCGTCACCGCCAACTGCATCGCCCCCGGCTGGACCGAGACCGCGCTGATCCAGCCGCAGATCATGGCGCGCGCACAGGCGCACGGCGGCGACCGCGCGGCCGGCATCAAGGAGCTGCTGCAGGAGAAGCAGCCCAGCCACCGCATGTCGGTACCGTCCGAGATCGGCGAGGTCGCCGCCATGCTGTGCCAGCCCTGGGCCCACAACATCAACGGCATCACGCTGCCGGTGGATGGCGGCTGGACCGCGCAGTAAGCGGCGCGGGGCAGGCCGCTACTTCAGCAGCTTGCCCTCGCTGCCGATCACGGTGACCTC
Organism: Rhizobacter sp. J219; assembly: GCF_024700055.1. Lineage (GTDB taxonomy): Bacteria > Pseudomonadota > Gammaproteobacteria > Burkholderiales > Burkholderiaceae_C > Rhizobacter. Next base: position 1,937,314 of record NZ_JAJOND010000001.1, on the reverse strand, counting down.
GACGAAGCGCGAGCCCACGCGCTCCTTCGGCCCGAAGCTCACGCGCACGCCGCCCAGGTTGTAGTTGTTGATCGACTCCAGCGCGCTCATCACCTTGGCGCGCGTGGGTTTGGGGCCGGCGCGGCGCAAGGCCTCCACCAGCACCTTGGCGCCCAGGTACTCCTCGAAGTTGGTGTAGTTCACCTCTTCCTTGGGGGCGTACTTCTTCAGCGTCTCGTGGAACTCGCGCACCACCGGCAGCGAGTGCCGGTAAGGGTAGGGCACCACCTGGCTGATGCCCAGGCCGCGCACGTTCTCGATGCCGCCGAGCTTGACCAGCTCGGCCGGGTCGACCACCGAGATGTTGAAGAGCTGCCCGCCGCCGCCGGCCGCGCGGTATTGCTTCGCAAAGGCCGCGGCCGGCTTGTTGACGGCCACCATGATCACCGCCTGCGGTGCCGCGCCGCGGATCACCTTCACCGCCGCGTCCACATCGGTGGTGTTGCGCTCGTAGCCGGCCGAGGCCACGAGCTTATGCCCGCGCCGTTGAAGCGCCGACTCCACGCCGGCCAGGCCCGCTTTGCCGAAGGCGTCGTTTTGATAGAGCACCGCGATGCGGGTGAGGCCCTGCGTGTTGAGCTGCTTGACCATGTGCTCGGCTTCGTCGGCATAGCCGGCGCGCACATGGAAGATCCACGGGTTGAACGGTTTGCGCAGCAGCTCGCCGCCGGTGTAGGGCGCGACCAGCGCGATGCCCGCATCGGCCAGCACCTTCTCTTCGAGCAGCTTGCCGATGTTGGCAGTGCCGGCAAAGCCGAACAGGGCCACCACTTCCGGCTTGGCCACCAGCTCCCTGGTCAGGCGCAGGGTTTCATCGACCTTGTAGCCGTCGTCGAGCACCAGGGTGCGGATCTTTGCCCCGTGCACGCCGCCGGCATCGTTGACGGCATCGAAGTACACCTTGCCGCCGAGCACCATCTGGTGGCCGGTGCTGGCCAGCACCCCCGACAGCGGCGCCACCTGGGCGATGGTGATGGTCTCTTGTGCCGACGCGAGCGTGGCCCCCGCCAGCAGGCCCACGCAGGCGATCCACCTGCTGCGTGTGCGTGTCTTGAGCCCTGTGTGCATGCAATGCCCTCTGGTTACCAAATGTGAAGACGATGCTAGGGGTGGCCTGCACGTGCCACCACGGGGCCTTCGATGGCGGTGCCTCTACCTAGGGGTTGCTGCTGGCGATGAACTACCTAACGAGTCGTACTGATGTAGTCCTACGACTGCTCGCCGCGCGGGGTGACTTCTACATTGGGCCGCTCACCAACCCCGAGAGGAGACAGCCCCAATGAATTCAAAGAACAAGCCCATCCTGCGTGTCGCAATGCTCACCCTGGGCGCTGCCGGCCTGAGCGCCTGCGGCGGCGCCGACGACCCTGAAGTGAGCACGCTGCCCACCGGCATGACCACCGTCAGCGTCACCACCTACGGCGCCACCACGGTCGGCAGCGGCAGCACGGCCGCGACGCAGGACCTGCTCACCGGCGGTCTCGGCCGCACGGGCCTGGGTGCCGCCACCGCACCCACCTATGCCGACCCGGCCAACCCCACCGCCGCCGAGCTGCGCCGCAATGCGCTCTATGCCAACTACCGCGGCCTCGTCGACTACACCGCCAACGGCGGCTATGGCCGCCTCTACGGCCCCAACATCGACCTCGCCGGCAACGACACGCTGGGCGAAGGCCTCATCCCCGGCCGCGAATACCTCGCCGTGCTCGATGACGGCACCGGCCGCAAGCAGGTGACGGTGGCCGTGCAGATCCCCACGAGCTTCGACCGCAACGCGCCGTGCATCGTCGCCGGCCCGTCGTCCGGTTCGCGCGGTGTCTATGGCGCGCTCGCCTCGGCCGCCGAGTGGGGCCTCAAGCGCAACTGCGCCGTCGTGCTCACCGATGCCGGCAAGGGCGTGGGCCTCTACGACCCGAGCGACGACACCGTGAACCGCATCGACGGCACACGCGCCACGCGCACCGCCGCGGGCGCGCTCTCGCACTTCGCGGCCACGATCAGCGACACCGCCCGTGCCGCCTTCAACGCCGCGTTCCCCAACCGCCTGTCGATCAAGCAGGCGCATTCGCAGGTCAACCCCGAGAAGGACTGGGGCACCGACACGCTCACGTCCATCCGCTACGCGCTCTACGCGCTCAACCAGGAGTACGCCGACAACTCGCCGCTCGGCAACGGCAAGCTCGCGCGCTACACGCCGGGCAACACGCTGGTCATCGCCGGCTCGGTGTCGAACGGCGGGGCCGCGGTGCTGCGCGCCGCCGAGCAGGACACGAGCGGCCTGATCGACGGCGTGGTCGCCGCCGAGCCCAGCGCCCAGCCCAACACCACCACCGGCTACGGCGTGAGCTTCGCCGGCGCGGCGGTGCCGATCTTCGGCCGCTCGCTGGCCGACTACTTCACCTTTGCCAACATCTACCAGGCCTGCGCTGCACTCGCGCCGGCCGCGCAGATGGCCGAGACCTCGGTCTACAACTACATGACGCTCACCGGTATGAACGCCCGCGCCACCAACCGCTGCACGGCGCTGGCGGCCAAGGGCCTGGTGACCGGCGCCACCACCGCCGACCAGGCGACCGATGCGCTGGCCCGCATGCGCGCCTATGGCTGGACGGCTGACAACGACACCATGCACAACGCGCACTTCGGTCTGGGCAACGCCGCGATCATCTCGGCCATGTACCCGACCGGCTATGGCCGCTTCGGTCTCACCGACAACCTGTGCGGCGTGAGCTTCGCGGCCGTCAACGGCACGGGCGACGTGGTCGCGGTCAACGCCAACACCAAGGCTGCGAGCTTCGCGCTCGCCAACGGCACGGCCAACGGCGTGCCCGCCAGCGTGGTCTACAACGACTCCGAAGGCGGCGCCAAGTCGTGGGCGTTCGCGGTCTCGCCGTCCACCCACATGGCCGACTTCGCGCTCGACGCCGCGCTGTGCCAGCGTGCGCTCGTGACCGGCACCGACCCGGTGACCGGCGCCGCGCTCAGCAACGTGTCGACGCCCACGCTCGCGCAGAGCCAGGCGGTGCGCACCGGCATCGGCGAGGTGCTGCTCAACGGCAACCTGCGCGGCAAGCCCACCCTCATCGTCACCGGCCGCAGCGATGCGCTGCTGCCCATCAACCACTCGACCCGTGCCTACAGCGCGTACAACCGTGTGGTCGAAGGCAACGCCAGCCAGCTGCGCTACGTGGAGGTCGAGCACGCTCAGCACTTCGACGCGTTCATCCCGTTCTCGGGCTTCGACACGCGCTTCGTGCCGCTGCACGTGTACTTCAACCACGGCATGAACGCGATGTGGGCCAAGCTGCGCAACAACACCGCGCTGCCCGGCAGCCAGGTGGTGCGCACCACGGTGCGTGGGGGTACGCCGGGTGCAGCACCCGCGCTGACCACGACGAACGTGCCGCCGATCGCCGCCACGCCTGCCGCGGGTGACGCCATCACCTTCAGCGGCACCAGCATCGCCATCCCGAACTGATGGCGGGTTGAGACGATGAGCGCCTGCGCCGGTCTCTACATCAGGCCGGCCAGGCGCGACACCATCTCGGTGGCCGTGTTGACCTTCAGCTTTCTCAACAGGCGCACCCGGTGCGCGTCGATCGTGCGCGGGCTCACCTCGAGCACGCGTGCGATCTGCTTGCTGGTCTTGCCTTCGATCAGCAGCTGCGCGATCTCGCGCTCACGGGAGGTGAGGGCGGTGGTGATGGGGCGGCGTGCCGAGATGTCTTCGAACATCCACACCGTGCAGCCGTACGGGTCGTCGCGGTCGAGCGTGCGCCCTGAGGCGTGGCACCAGAAGAGCCGGCCGTCGCGGTGTTTCATGATGCGCTCGTCGGCGTACCGGCCGCAGTCGCGCAGCGCTTCGAAGCCGCGTGCGCCGATGCCCATGAACTCGTTCTGCGAGGGGTAGAGCATGCACATCGACTGCCCCGTCAGCTCGGCGGGTTCGTAGCCGAACATCGAGGCCAGGGCCTCGTTGCAGCGTTGAATGATGCGGTTGTTGAGCACGCACAGGCCCACCGGGGCCATGTCGAAGGCCAGCACGAGGTTCACGTCCAGCGCGGGGTGGGGGGCGGGGTTCATGGCGAATGTCGGCGCGAGCATAGCGAGGCGCCGATGCACATCACATGCCACGAGTACTTACGCAGAAAGCAGTAACGGGTTCTTCCCCAAAAACTGCACGGTCGAGCGCAATCTTGACCGGGTGAACCCTAGCGTAGTCGCTCGCCATTGCGGGCCGCAACGTCAGTCACGACACTGCCGCCTCTCGCAAAGGAGCAGCAGTGGATTGCATTCTTCAAACCGAGCGCTTGACGAAAGAGTTCAAGGGCTTCGTGGCTGTCGACAAAGTGGACTTGCGTGTCCGCCGAGGAGACATTCATGCGTTGATCGGGCCCAACGGTGCAGGGAAGACGACCTGCTTCAACCTGCTGACCAAGTTCCTGACACCGACCTCAGGGCGCATCGTCTTCAACGGCAACGAGATCACGCACGACACGCCGGCCCGCATCGCCGAGCGCGGCGTGATCCGCTCGTTCCAGATCTCGGCCGTCTTCCCGCACATGACGGTGCTGGAGAACGTGCGTGTGGCTTTGCAGAAGAAGCTGCGTACCTCGTTTCACTTCTGGAAGCCCGAACGTTCACTCGACGGGTTGAACTCGCGTGCGATCGAGTTGCTGCGTGAAGTCGACCTCGCGCCCTATGCACACCTCACGACCGTCGAGCTGAGCTACGGCCGCAAGCGAGCGCTCGAGATCGCCACCACGCTCGCGATGGAGCCCGAGCTGATGCTGCTCGACGAGCCCACGCAGGGCATGGGCAGCGAAGACGTCGACCGCATCCGCAAGCTCATCAAGCGCGTGTCGGCGGGCCGAACCATCCTCATGGTCGAACACAACATGAGCGTCGTCTCCAGCATCGCCGACACCATCACCGTGCTGTCGCGCGGTGCCACGCTGGCTGAAGGCCCCTACGCGCAGGTGTCGAAGAACCCGGCGGTGATCGAGGCCTACATGGGTAGCGCTCAGGTCGAGCTTGTGGGGGCGCATTGAGATGCTGCATGCGGCTATTGGCGCGAGCCGAGGCTGCCGGGTGACCGGCTCCGCTCATGTCCCCCGGCCAGGCTGCGCCTGGCCTCCTCCTTTACTTCGCTGCGCCGGTCACCCGGCAGCCTCGGCAAGCACCAGCGGTGACATGCCCAGCCCTTGGCGTGCCTCGCGGGTGGCTTGCTCGCTGCGGCAGGGCGCCGTGTGGAGCGAAGTAAAGGAGGAGAGGCGGGCGCAGCCCGACTCGGGGGACATGAGCGGAACACGGCGCCCTGTCGCAGCGAGCCCGCGCAGCCCCAAGCAAAGGACCCACTGAGATGCCCACCAAGTTTCTAGAAATCAACAACCTCCAAGGCTGGTACGGCGAAAGCCACGTCCTCCACGGCGTGAACTTCCACGTCAACGAAGGCGAAGTCGTCACGCTCCTGGGTCGCAACGGCGCCGGCCGCACGAGCACCATGCGCGCCATCATGGGCTTGATCGGCTCGCGCAAGGGCAGCATCAAGGTCCAAGGCAAGGAGACGATCCACCTGCCCACGCACCGCATCGCACGCCTCGGCCTCGGCTACTGCCCCGAAGAGCGCGGCATCTTCTCGAGTCTGACGGCCGAAGAGAACCTGCTGCTGCCGCCCTCGCTGCTGCCCGCGGGCATGAGCCTCGCCGACATCTACGAGCTGTTTCCCAACCTCAAGGAGCGCGCCAAGAGCCAGGGCACGCGCCTGTCGGGCGGTGAGCAGCAGATGCTCGCGGTGGCCCGAATCCTGCGCACCGGCGCCAAGCTGCTGCTGCTCGACGAGATTTCCGAAGGCCTGGCCCCGGTGATCGTGCAGAAGCTGGCCGAGATGGTGCTGATGCTGCGCTCGCGCGGCTACACCGTCCTGATGGTGGAGCAGAACTTCCGCTTCGCGGCTCCGCTGGCCGACCGCTTCCTCGTGATGGAGCACGGCCGCGTCACCCAAGAGTTCACCCAAGCCCAGCTGCCCTCGCGGCTGGATCAACTGCACGAAACCCTCGGCGTCTAAACAGTCCCTAAAGGAGACACTGTCTTGAATCTCTCGAAAATCAAAGCCATCGCCGCTGCCTGCGGCCTCGTGTGCGCCGCTCCGATGGCGCAGGCCCAGATCTCCGGTGACGTGATCCGCATCGGCTTCATCACCGACGTGTCGGGCCTGTACTCTGACATCGACGGCCCTGCCGGCGCTGAAATGATCCGCCAGGCCGTCGCCGACATGGGCGGTGCCATCAACGGCAAGAAGATCGAAGTGTTGGTGGCCGACCACCAGAACAAGGCCGACATCGCCAGCTCCAAGGCCCGTGAGTGGTTTGACCAGCAAGGCCTCGACCTCCTGATCGGTGGTACCAACTCCGGCGCCAGCCTCGCGATGGCCGGTATCGCCGCCGAGAAGAAGAAGCCCTTCATCGCCGTGGGCGCAGCTGCCTCGGCGCTGACCAACGAGCGCTGCACGCCCTACACCGTGCACTGGGCGTACGACACCGTGGCGCTCGCCAAAGGCACCGGCAACGCCGTGGTCAAGGCCGGCGGCAAGAGCTGGTATTTCCTGACCGCCGACTACGCCTTCGGCTCGGCGCTGCAGACCGACACCTCGGCCGTGGTCAAGGCTGCCGGCGGCAACGTGATCGGCTCGGTGCGCCATCCGCTGTCGGCCAGCGACTTCTCGTCGTTCCTGCTGCAGGCGCAGTCCAGCAAGGCCGACATCCTGGGCCTGGCCAACGCCGGTGGCGACATGATCAACGCGGTGAAGGCCGCCAACGAGTTCGGCATCACCAAGACGATGAAGCTCGCGGGCCTGCTGATGTTCATCAACGATGTGCACTCGCTGGGCTTGAAGACGGCGCAGGGCATGTACCTCACCGACAGCTGGTACTGGAACCAGGACGCCGAGACCCGCGCCTGGAGCCGCAAGTTCTTCGACAAGTTCAAGCGCATGCCCTCGTCGATCCAGGCCGCCGATTACTCGGCCGCGCTGCAGTACCTGAATGCCGTCAAGGCCACCGGCACCGACGACGCCGACAAGGTGCTCGCCCACATGAGGAAGACGCCGATCAACGACGTGTTCGCCAAGGGCGGCCGCATCCGCGAAGACGGCCGCATGGTGCACGACATGTACCTGATGCAGGTCAAGACGCCGGCGCAGTCGAAGGAACCTTGGGACTACTACAACGTGGTGGAAACCATCAAGGGCGAAGCCGCCTGGACCACCAAGGCCGAAACGCGCTGCGCCCTCTGGAAATAAAGAACCGGTCATCCCCGCGAAAGCGGGGATCCACCCATGACTGAAATCTTCGGTATTCCCATACAAGCCTTCATGGGCCAGCTCATGCTGGGCCTGGTGAACGGCTCGTTCTACGCCATGCTGAGCCTCGGCCTGGCGGTGATCTTCGGCCTCTTGGGCATCGTGAACTTCGCGCATGGCGCGCTCTACATGATCGGCGCCTACGTGGCCTGGTTCGCGCTCGAGACCTTTGGCATCAACTACTGGGCGGCGCTCGTGATCGCGCCCTTCGTGGTGGGCGCCATCGGCCTCGTGATCGAGCGCACGCTGCTCAAGCACCTCTACAAGCTCGACCCGATCTACGGGCTCTTGCTGACCTTCGGCATCTCGCTGATCTTCGAGGGTGTCTTCCGCGAGCAGTACGGCGTGTCGGGCCAGTCGTACTCGGTGCCCGAGGCGCTGCAGGGGGCGACGAACCTCGGCTTCATGGTGCTGCCCAATTACCGCGCATGGGTCATCGTGGCCTCGCTCATCGTGTGCCTGGGCACCTGGGCGCTGATCGAGAAGACGAGCCTCGGGGCCAAGCTGCGCGCCGGCACCGAGAACCCGGCGCTAGTGCAGGCCTTCGGCATCAACGTGCCGATGATGGTGATGTTCACCTACGCGGGCGGTGCTGCACTCGCCGCGCTGGCCGGCGTGCTGGCCGCGCCGGTGATCCAGATCACGCCGCTGATGGGCACCAACCTCATCATCGTCGTCTTCGCGGTGGTGGTGATCGGTGGCATGGGCTCGATCCTCGGCTCCATCCTCACCGGGCTTGCGCTCGGCCTGGTCGAAGGTCTCACGAAAGTGTTCTACCCCGAGGCCTCGAACATCGTCGTCTTCGTGATCATGGCCATCGTGCTGATGATTCGCCCGGCCGGCCTCTTCGGCAAGGAGAAGTAAGTTGTCTGCAGTCTCTTCACTGTTCTCGAGCCCGGCGCGCAAGGCCGGGTGGGCGGCGCTGGCGTTCTTCGTCGCCGCGCCTTTCATCGGCATCTACCCGGTGTTTGCGATGAAGGCGCTGTGCTTCGCGCTCTTTGCCTGCGCCTTCAACCTGCTGCTCGGCTACACCGGCCTGCTGTCGTTCGGCCACGCCGCCTTCATGGGCGCCGCGGCCTACGGCACGGGCTGGCTGGTGCGCTCGGGGGGCTTCACGCCCGAGCTTCGGGCTGATCGCCGGCGTGCTGGTGGCCGCCGCGCTCGGCCTGGTGGTGGGGCTGATCGCCATCCGCCGCCAGGGCATCTACTTCGCGATGATCACGCTCGCGATGGCGCAGATGATCTTCTTCATCTGCCTGCAGGCGCCGTTCACCGGCGGTGAAGACGGCCTGCAGGGCGTGCCGCGCGGCAAGCTCTTCGGCCTCTTGTCGCTCGACAACGACCTCGCGATGTACTTCTTCGTGCTCGCGATCTTCGTGGCGGTCTACCTCTTCATCATCCGCGTGGTGCACTCGCCCTACGGCCAGGTGCTGAAGGCCATCCGCGAGAACGAGCCGCGTGCCATCTCGCTCGGCTACAACGTCAACCGCTACAAGCTGCTCGCCTTCGTGCTGTCGACTGCCATTGCGGGCCTCGCCGGCGGGCTGAAGACGCTGGTGCTGGGCTTCGCCACCTTGTCGGATGTGCACTGGTCGCTCTCGGGCGAGGTGATCCTGATGACACTGCTGGGCGGCCTGGGCACCTTCGCGGGTCCGGTGGTCGGGGCGTTCACCATCATCGGCCTGCAAAACTTCCTGGCTGATCGCGTGGGCTCATGGGTCACGGTGATCATCGGCGTGATCTTCGTGGTGTGCGTGCTGGCCTTCCGCCGAGGCTTCGTGGGCGAGTTCGTCGCGCGGCGCAAGAAGCCCGCCGCACCGGACGTAGCCTCGGAGCCGGCACAAGTCGAAGCGCACGCATGAAGCTGCAACTCTCGGTGGGACGCCGGCTGGCGCTCGGCTTTGCGAGCCTGGTGCTGATGCTGGTCGGTGTGGCGGCGCTCAACGGCCTGGAGATCCGCTCGATGGGCGCGCGCATGCAGCACATCGTCGAGGTCGACAGCGCGCGCAGCGATCTTGCGCAGGAGCTGCTCACCCACATCAGCCAGATGTCGGTGCAGGCGCGCTCGGTCGCGCTGCTCACCGACCTGCGCGAGATCGACAACGAGATCAAGGCGCTCAATGCGACGGTGGCCCGCTACCAGGCCACCGAGCGCAAGCTCGCCGAGTCGCTCGAAGGCGCCAAGTCCTCGGACGAAGAGCGCGCCCTGGTGGGCGAGATCGCAGCCAGCGCCAAGGCGGCGATCCCGCTGCTGCTGCGCGCCGCCAAGCAGGGCCAGGACGGCTCCAACATCGAAGCCACCACCACGCTGATGACCCAGGCCCGACCGCAGGAAGCCCTGTGGCGCGGCAAGGTCGAGCAGCTGATGGCGGTGGAGCGCCAGTCGAGCGTGGCCTCGTATGCCAACGCGGTGGCCGGCCAGCAGCGTGCCCTGTCGATCGCTGCCGCGGTGGTGGCCGCGGCGGTGCTCGCAGGCGCGTTGCTGGGCTGGCGCATCACGCGCAGCGTCAAGCAGCCGATCGACCGCGCCATTCGCGTGGCCGAGCGCATCGCCGAGGGCGACCTGAGTCCGCAGGTGGAAGCGGGCTCGCATGACGAGATCGGCCGCCTGCTGCTGGCCATCGCCGCCATGCAGGAGCGCTTGCGCACGCTGGTCGGGCAGATCCGCGAGTCGTCCGACAGCATCCACGTGGCGAGCGCCGAGGTCAGCACCGGCAACCTCGACCTCAGCCAGCGCACCGAGCGCGCCGCGTCGAGCCTGCAGCAGACCGCCTCGTCGATGGAAGACCTCAGCAGCACCGTGCGCCACAGCGCGAGTGCCGCCGAGAAGGCCAACCAACTTGCGCACCGCGCCTCGGCCGTGGCCTCGCGCGGCGGCGAGGTGGTGGCGCAGATGGTGTCGACCATGCGCGAGATCGACGACAGCTCTCGCAAGATCAGCGACATCATCGGCGTGATCGACGGCATCGCCTTCCAGACCAACATCCTGGCGCTCAACGCCGGCGTGGAGGCCGCTCGTGCCGGCGACCAGGGCCGTGGCTTCGCGGTGGTGGCCGGCGAAGTGCGCACGCTGGCACAGCGCAGCGCGGTGGCCGCCAAGGAGATCAAGGCGCTGATCGACACCAGCGTCGACAAGGTCGATGCCGGCTCGCGCCTGGTGAAGTCCGCGGGCGAGACGATGGATGAGATCGTCGCAAGCGTCGAGGAGGTGGCCACCATCGTGAGCGAGATCACCACCGCCGCTTCGGCCCAAAGCTCGGGCATCAGCCAGGTGACGAGCGCGGTGACGCAGCTCGACCAGGTGACGCAGCAGAACGCGGCGCTGGTGGAGGAAGCCTCGGCCGCCGCCGAGAGCCTGCGCGAACAGGCGCAGAGCCTGACCAACGTCGTGTCGGCGTTCCGTTTGAAGTAAGAGAACTCTCCGTCCTGAGAGTGCGCTGTGGCCTTGTTCCCCGCTGGGAACAAGGCCTTTTTTCTGTCTTGAAACACGGTGCTGCCGACTGTCTTCTCGACAGGGTTAACCCGTTTTTCCGTACGCGAAGCCGACAGCGAAAACACTGCGCCCCCTGGGGCCCGTCGGGGCATGGATGTTGCGGTTCCTGTCGTTCCTAAAGACGAAAGATCAAAGGAGACAAAACGATGAATCGACCACGATTCCTGGCAGGGCTTTTTGCCCTCGTGGCCTGCACGGCGCAGGCGGGTGAAACGCTGAGGTCGTTCAACGCCGACCTTTCGCAAACCACGGTGTCGGGCCTGTCGGCCGGCGCCTTCTTCGCCACGCAGATCCAGGTGGCGCACTCGCAGCACATCAAGGGCATGGGCAGCATCGCCGGCGGTCCGTACTTCTGCGCCGAAGGCAGCATCAACAAGGCCTACAACGCGAAGCAGGGCGACGCCGGCTACCCGAGCTACACCGGCCAGTGCATGGGCGGCAACTTTGGTGGCGTCGATGCCGCGCAGATGTCGGTCAACGAAGCGCGGCAGGAAGCCGGCGCCGGGCGCATCGACGCGCTCGCCCACCTTGCCAACGCGAAGATCTTCATCTTCGGCGGCACGCTCGACCCGACCGTCGTGCCCAACGTGGTCGCCCAGAACAAGCCCTTCTACACACGCCTCGGTGTGCCCGAGGCCAACATCCGCGTCGAGACCACGCTGCGCGATGGCCACGCGATGCCGCTGAAGGATCGTCAGTCGATCGCCAACGCCTGCGGCGCGACGAATGCGACCTACGGCTACGCCTCGGTGTCGCCGTGGATGAGCAACTGCGACTACGACACCGCCGGCGTGATGCTCGAACACTTCTACGGCACGCTCAACGCACGTGTGCCGCTCGGCCAGCTGCGCGGGCGCTTCGTGCAGTTCGACCAGAGCGAATTCACCCGTGCGGCCGGCGCGCGCTACATGAACACCGAAGGCTTCATGTACGTGCCGCCCGCGTGCGACGCCGGCGAGCGCTGCCGCGTGCACGTGGCCTTCCACGGCTGCCACCAGGTGTGGGACAAACCGGCCGGCGACTCCGGCGCCAACATGGGCGACCGCTTCTACCGCTATGCCGGCTACAACGAGTGGGCCGAGAACAACCGCATCATCGTGCTCTACCCGCAGGCTCAGAAGACGCCGGGCGTCGACCCGCGCGGCTGCTTCGACTGGTGGGGCTTCGAAGAGGCCGGCAACCAGAACGGCCCCTGCAACAACGTCGCCAAGACCACCTACGGCCAGTGCAGCGCGGCCTCGTACCACACCAAGTCGGGCGCACAGGTCAACGCCGTGTGGCGCATGCTGGAACGCGTGACCGCCGGCGGCGCCGGCGGCGGCAACAGCCCGCCGGTCATCACCGGCCTCAGCGCCACCAGCGAGGCAAGCTGCAGCACCCTCACCGCCAGCGTGAGCGACCCCGACAACGACGTCGCAAGCGTGCAGGTGCGGGTCGATGGCGGCAGCCCCGCCAACGCCAGCCCGGCCGGCAATGGCAGCTGGACGTATCGCGCCTGCCCCGGCACCGGCACGCACACCGCGAGCGTGACCGCCACCGATGGGCGCCACAACACGAGCGCCGCGCAGACGGTGAGCTTCACCATCAGCGGCACGGGCGGTGGTGGCCTCACCCCGGGCTCGGGCACCTGGGTGGCCGAGACGCAGACCTTCGGCCTCGGCAACGCCTACGTCTACGTGCCGAAGAACCCCAACCCCGCGGTGCGCAACGGCAAGCGTGCGCTGATGCTGAGCCTGCACGGCTGCCTGCAGTCGGCCGCCGACGTGATCAACACCCACTTCAACTGGGAGGCCGTGGCCGAACAGCGCGGCATGGTGGTGGTGGTGCCCACGGTGCCGGCTTCTGGCCGTGTCGTCACCTATCCGTCGAACTGCTGGAACTGGTTCGGCACCAGCCACAGCCGCACGGCGGACGATGCGGCAAAGTTGCTGCAACTCGTGGATGCGCTCAAACGCCGTGCCGACCTCTCGATCGACCCGCAGCAGGTCTATGCGAGCGGGCTGTCGGCCGGCAGCGGCGAGGCGCACGTGCTTGGCTGTCTGGCACCCGAGGTGTTCGCCGGCATCGGGCTGGTGGCCGGCCCGGCGCTCGGCAGTGCGGCCTTCGACGTGGGCGGCACGCCACGGCGCAGTGCGGCAGACGTGGCCGCCACCTGCCGCGCGCTGGCCGGCAGCCAGTCGGCGCAGCTCGACACCCAGATCGCCTCGTTCCTCTATGGCACGAGCGACGTGGTGGTCAACCCGCAGCACAACGTGGTCAACGCCGAAGGCATGAAGCTCGTCTTCGCCACCGGCAGCGCACGCTCGACCTTCACCGTGAGCGGTGGCGGCAGCGGCTCGCTGTGGACAGACGCGCAGGGCCGCCCGCGGGTGTCGCTCATCTCGGTGTCGGGCATGGACCACTCCTGGCCCGCCGGCCCCGGTGGCACGCAGAACACCAACTACGTCAACAACCGCTACCTCCACTACCCCGAGTACCTGAGCCAGTACCTCTTCGACCACAACCTGCGTGTCGGCACGAGCGGCGACCACCCGGTGCTGCGCTGCAACCCGGTCGCGGTGTCGGGCACCAGCGCCACGCTCGACTGCGCCGCCACCGACAACGGCACGATCGCGAGCTACCACATCGTGCGAAGCGGCCCCGCGGCGCTGACCGAGACGGTGGGCTCGGGTGCGACGCTGCGACGCCAATACGCCAACCTGCCGGCGGGTCGCTACACCTTCGAGGTGACCGCGACCGACAACACCGGCCTCGTGTCCAACCTGGTCGCGCTGCAGGCCGACGTGGGCAGCGTGCCGCCGCCGGTGCAAAGCATCACCGCCACCGTGGTGGAGCACTACACGGCCAAGCGCATCACCTTGCAGCAATACCTCTCGATGGGGTCGCGCTTGGGCTACAACACCCGCGTCACCCTGTACCGCTGCACCAACGGGTGGTCGGAATCGGCGGCCTGTACATGACCGGGAAACAGACGATGTGTCGAAGATTTGGTCGTTGCTGCAGTGCGATGGCGTCCGGCGAGCGGTCAATCCCGGGGTCCGGCCCCGGGGTTTGCAGCCTGGCGCCAAGCTTGCTGTGAAACAGGCCATGAGCATTCCCGTGCGCCACAAGCGCTGAGAAGCCAGCAGGGACTGGAGCCGGCCCGGCATGCATCGGGCAGGCCCAACCTCCTGACTGCACGCCCGATGCAGCAGGAACCTACGCCCGCACAGAGGCGAAAGGAGACAAGTTTGAAACTGAACCGCATCTTGTTCATGGCCACCGCGTGGGCGGTAGCCGCCTCCACCAGCACGGCTGCCGTGGTCGCACTGCCGGCCTACAACATCGACAAGTCGAAGATCACCGTCTCCGGCCTGTCGTCGGGCGGCTTCATGGCCAACCAGCTCGGCTACGCCTACTCGGCCACCTTTTCCGGCGTGGGCGTGTTCGCCGCCGGCCCGTACATGTGTGCCGGCCACAGCAACTACACCGCCTGCATGTACAACGCGACCATCAGCGCCAGCATGCTCAACACCATGCAGGCCGACATCAACAACTGGAGCGGCACGGCCATCGACAACAAGGCCAACGTCGCCAACCAGAAGGTCTACATGTTCGTCGGCACCAGCGACTCAACCGTCGGCCCCAACCCGATGGACGCGCTGAAGACGCAGTACACCAACAACGGCGTGCCCGCCGCCAACCTCGAATACGTGAAGCGCGCGAGCACCGCGCACGTCTTCCCGACCGACTTCGACTCGACCGGCAACAACAGCTGCAGCAGCTCGGCCTCGCCCTACATCTCGAACTGCGGCTACGACGGCGCGAAAGCCGTGCTCACCAAGCTCTACGGCACGCTCAATGCGCGCAACAACGCACCGGCCGCGGCCAACTACATCGAGTTCAACCAGTCGGCCTACACCAACAACAACCCCGGCATGGCGGCCAGCGGCTGGCTGTACGTGCCGTCGTCGTGCGCGAGCGGCACGCAGTGCAAGCTGCACGTGGCGCTGCACGGCTGCCAGCAGAGCTACTCCAACATCACCGACAAGTTCGTGAAGAACACCGGCTACACCCGCTGGGCCGACACCAACAACATCATCGTGCTCTTCCCGCAGACCAAGGTCGACAGCACCAGCCGCGCCACCTCGGCCAGCGGCTCGCTGCCCAACCCCAACGCGTGCTGGGACTGGATCGGCTGGTACGGAAGCAACTTCGCGCAGAAGGCCGGCACCCAGGCCGCCGCGATCAAGGCGATGGTCGACCGCGTGGCCTCGGGTTCCACCGGCGGTGGCGGCAGCTTGCCCGCACCCACCAACGTGAGCACCTCCAACGCCACCACCAGCAGCATGACGATCAGCTGGAGCACGGTGAACAACGCGGTCGGCTACAACGTCTATCGCAACGGAGCGAAGGTCAACGGGGCGACCGTCACCACCACCAGCTACACCGACGGCGGCCTGGCCGCCGGCACCACCTACAGCTGGACGGTGCGCGCACTCGACGGCAACGGCGCCGAAGGCGCAAGCTCCTCGCCGGCCAGTGGCACCACCACCGGCACGCCACCGCCCACGGCCACCTGCTACACCGCGTCGAACTATGCGCACACCACCGCGGGCCGCGCCACGCAGCGCGGCGGGTACACCTATGCCAACGGGTCGAACCAGAACATGGGCCTGTGGAACACCTTCACCACCACCACGCTGAAGCAGACCGGCGCCAACTACTACGTGATCGGCACCTGCCCCTGAGCGACGACGGCCGTGACCCGCGGCGCCGCGAGGCGGTGACCGCGTGGCACGGCCTCGTTGCGACATCTCTGACACAAAAACAGGCGCGGCACTCCACGGCGCCGCGCCCGGGTGCCGTCCAATGGAATTCGCCGCACATGCAGTTTGATGGCCCCGACATGGCTCCCGACGTCTCCTCTCTGTTGCCCCTCGATCCCCATCGTGTTCTCAAGCTGGCGGCGCAGTCCATGTTCGAGGTGTTCGAAGAGCTGGCGATGGGTATGCTGGTGGTCGACCGCGAGCACCGCATCGTGTGGATCAGCGAGGGCTACAAGCGCTTCCTGCCGGCGCTGGGCTTCAGCGGGCCCGAAGACTTCGTCGGTCGCCTGATCGAAGAAGTGGTGCCCAACACGCTGATGGGCAGCGTGATCGAGAGCGGCCGCCCGGTGCTGGTGGACCTGCTCACCAACCAGGCCGGCACTTTTCTCGTCAGCCGCCTGCCGCTGCGCGGCACGCAGGGCCAGGTGATCGGTGCGATCGGCATGGTGCTGCTCGACCACCCGGGCACGAACATGCAGCCGCTGATGACCAAGTTCACCCGCCTGCAGCGCGAGACTCGACGACGCGCGCAAGCAGCTCGCGGTGCAGCGCCGTTCGCGCTACACCATCGCAAGCTTCATCGGATCGAGCCCCGCCGCCGTCGGCCTGAAGAGCATGGCCCTGCGCGTGGCGGCCACCGAGAGCACCGTGCTGCTGCTGGGCGAGACCGGCACCGGCAAGGAGGTGCTGGCGCAGGCCATCCATGCGGCCTCGCCGCGCTCGGGTGGCCCGTTCATCGGCATCAACATCGCGGCCGTGCCCGAGACGCTGCTCGAGGCCGAATTCTTCGGCGTGGCACCGGGTGCGTTCACCGGCGCGGGCAGCAAGGCCCGCGACGGCAAGTTCAAGATGGCCAGCGGCGGCACGCTCTTTCTCGACGAGGTGGGCGACATGCCGCTGCCCCTGCAGGCCAAGCTGCTGCGCGTGCTGCAGGAGCAGGAGGTCGAGCCGCTCGGCGCCAACGAGGTGGTGCGGGTGGACGTGCGCGTGATCGCCGCCACCAGCCGCGACCTGCCGTCGATGGTGGCGGCGGGCGAGTTCCGCGCCGATCTCTTCTACCGCCTCAACGTGCTGCCGATCCGCCTGCCCGCGCTGCGCGAGCGGATCTCCGACCTGGGCGCGCTGGCCGATGCGCTGCTGGCCGACATCGCCCGTTGCAGCGGCATGCCCCAGCGCATGCTCACGCCCGATGCGCTGGAAGTCCTGGCCGCCCAGCGCTGGCCGGGCAACGTGCGCGAGCTGCGCAACGTGCTCGAACAGGCCAGCGTGATGACCGACGACCTGCAGCTCACCCCGGCGCACCTGGCCGGCGTGTTGCCCGGTCGCGCTTCGCCGGCGCACCTGTCGCGGCTCGCCATCGACGAACCCGACATCGCCTCCGGCACGGCACACGCTGCCGATTCGATCCGCCCCTTGCCCGACCTGATGGCCGACCTGGAGCGCAACGCGATCGGTGCCGCGCTGCGCGCGACCGCGGGCAACCGCGTGGCGGCGGCCAAGCTGCTGCGCATCTCGCGCGCCACGCTCTACGAGAAGCTCGTGCTCTACCCCGAGCTGCGCAGCGCAGGGGCGATCCCGCGCGCCTGACGCGCCGACTGTCCGCTTCCCGATCATTGTTGTCGGCAAGCCGGTCGCCGGTCGCCAGACACCGCACGGCTATCACGTTATGTGCGTTACGCACATCGGCGTACGCAAGCTCGCGTACGCAATCACTGAGGCTTACGAAACGCAATGCTGTGGTGCAGCATTCGCGCCGTTTGTCGTCTTGTCGTGTTGTCCTCCGGGAGGGAGTTGTCATGAAATCGTTTCTTCTTCGCGCCACCGCCATGTCGGCGATGGCACTGCTGCTTGCCGCCATGCCGGCGCATGCCGGCAGCCCCAGCAAACCCACGCGTGCCACCGGCACGCCCCCACCGCCGAGCCTGCGCCTGAGTGCCGGCGCCGTGCCATCGGGCGCGCGCAGTGAAGCGCTGCGGCAGAAGTCGCAGCAGCTCTTGGTGAAGTTCCGCGCGGGGGTGTCCGCCGCTCAGATGCAGACCGTGCTGTCGAGCTTCAACGCGACGCGCTTCGACCGCTTCTACCAGCCGCGCCGACTGCAGGCCCTCGCCGAGCGCATGCAGGCTTGGCGCGTGGTCTCGTTCGCGCCCGGCACCAACCTCTCGCGCGCCTACGAAAGCCTGCTGCGCCACGGCCAGGTGGAGGCGGTGGCTCCCAATGCCGTCCTGCGCGTGCAGGCCACGCCGAACGACCTCGACAACCGCCTCTGGGGCCTGCACAACACCGGCCAGACCAGCGGCCGTGCCGATGCCGACATCGACGCCCCCGAAGCCTGGAACACCATCACCCAGGCGAACAACGTCGTCGTCGCGGTGATCGACACCGGCGTCGACTATCGCCACCCCGATCTCGCCGCCAACATGTGGACCAACCCGGGCGAGATCCCCGGCAACGGTGTCGACGACGACGGCAACGGCTACGTCGACGACGTCCACGGCTACGACTTCGCCAACAACGACGGCGACCCGATGGACGACAACAGCCACGGCACGCATGTGTCGGGCACCATCGGCGCCGTCGGCAACAACAGCCTCGGTGTGGTCGGCGTGGCCTGGCGCACCAAGATCATGGCGCTCAAGTTCATCGGCGCCGACGGTTATGGCCTCACCTCGGATGCGATCAACGCCATCCTCTACGCGGCCGACATGGGCGCCAAGGTGTCCAACAACAGCTGGGGCGGCCTCGCCTGGGACCGCGGCGGCGTGCTCTATTCCAAGCCGCTGCAAGACGCCATCCAGACGGCGGCCGATGCGGGCATGCTCTTCGTGGCCGCCGCCGGCAACGACGGCACCTTCACCGACGAGTTCGCGACCGCCATCCCCGCGGGCCTGCCGGTGCCCAACATCATCAGCGTGGCTGCGACCGACCACCAGGACGAGCTGGCCTGGTTCTCCAACCACGGCTCGGTCGAGGTCGACATCGCGGCCCCCGGCGTGAGCATCCTCTCCACGGTGCCGAACGGCGGCTACGACAGCTACCAGGGCACCTCGATGGCCTCGCCCCACGTGGCCGGCGCCGCCGCGTTGCTCTTCGCGCAAAACCCCGGCATCACCTACCACGAGGTGAAGGCCATCCTGATGAACCGTGCCGACGTGGTGCCCGGCACCACCAGCAAGGTGGCCAGCGGCGGGCGGCTCAACCTCAACAAGGCGGTGCGCTTCAAGAGCGGCGCCGACTGCCAGGCTTTCAGCGCCACGCCCGCGGCGCACATCACCGCCGCCCGTGCCTATGCCTGCGGCCTCAACAACCTGTACGCCTGCGCCGTCGGCTCGGGCCAGCAGATCGGCTCGCGCAGCAGCTTCACGCCGGTCTCGCTGGTGCGCTCGCGCGACAACGCCTATGCGACCGGCGTGTGCAAGGCGGGCGACATGCCGCCGCGCATCACGCTCAGCGGCGACACCGAGAGATACCTGCTTGCCGGCACCGCTTACACCGCACCCTCGGCCACGGCTCACGACCGCGAGGACGGCGTGCTCACGAGCAAGATCCGCGTCAGCGGCAACGTGAACACCGCGACACCCGGCCACTACGTGCTGCAGTACGACGTGAGCGACTCGGCTGGCAACCTGGCCGTGCCCGAGAAGCGCCTCATCCACGTGGTGGCGGAAGACCGCCCGCCGATGGTCGACCTGATCGGTCCGCACTGCCGCATGCCGCTTTTCTGCATCTCGATGTACATCGCGCAGAACTCGGCCTTCGTCGACCCAGGCTATTTCGCCTACGACGAACTCGATGGTGACCTGACCGGCAGCGTCACCCGTGCGGGCACCGTGCTCACCAACACCTCGCAGATCGGCCGCTACCAGGTGCTCTACGACGTGGTCGACAGCCGCGGCCAGCGCAACATGGCGCGCGACAGCGTCTACCGCGACGTCTTCGTGCTGCATCCGCAGCTGCCGCGCATCTTCGTCGACAAGCCCACGGTGCGCATTGCCCGCGGCTACTGCTGCTTCTCGCCCGATGCCTTCGCGGTCGACCTGAGAGACGGCGGCCTCATCAACATGGAGACCACCGGCAGCGTGAACGTCGACGTGGCCGGCACCTACGTGCTCAACTTCCGCGCCGTCGACAGCGACGGCAACGTGGCCACCGCCTCGCAGACGGTCTACGTCATCAATGACGTGACCGCGCCCACCCTCACGCTCAATGGCGCTGCCACCATCACCGTGCAGCGCGGCCAGCAGTTCAACGATCCGTGGGCCACGGCCACCGACGACCTCGACCCCTGGCCGAGCGTCAATGGCTCGGGCAACGTCGACACCAACGTGCTCGGCACCTACACGCTGCAGTACTGGGCGACCGACGGCAGCGGCAACCGCTCGAACAACGTCTCGCGCACGGTGCGCGTGGTCGAGTCGTGCACCCAGACCTCGGCCACCGTGGCGCAGCACATCACCGCAGCCCGCGCCGTGGCCTGCGGCACCGGCAACCTGTATGGCTGCGCAGTCGGGTCGAACGACAACCTCGGCTCGCGCTACTCCACCACGCCGGTGATCGTGCGCGAGCAGCCGGCGGGCTCGAACTACTTCTACCGCGGGGCCTGCCCGGCGCCGTGATGCGGTGCCGTGACGGCTGAGGCTTCGGCCGCCACGGGCGCCGTCTGTGCAACTTTCCGCGCTGCGGCGCGGTTCGTTGCGGGGCGGCGGCCCGTGGGCCTTGCTCACTCGGCAGCGTTTCGTCTTCTGAAGCAGACGTTTGTCTGCCGAGTGAACAGGGTGACCCCTGCGGCCTGTCCGAACATTTCGACACAAAAGGGCGGGGCGCCTTCGGGTGGGTGCCCGCTTTCCACAAACCGCGAGATAAGTAGGAGTTCAACGAGACGGTGCGCCTGGTCAGCGAATTGCGATAGCAGGACTGCCTGCGGCCACCCGCCGCGGGACAAGAACCACGACACATTCGTTGGAGACCGCAGCCATGAAACCTCGCACCCTCTCAGCCGTCCGCGCCGCGGCGCTTGTTCTTTCAGTGGCGGTGACCGCCGCTGCGCACGCCAAGCCGGCACCGCCACCGCAGGAGGTGCGCATCGCGCACATCTACAGCAAGACCGGCCCGCTCGAAGCCTATGGCAAGCAGACTGCCACCGGCTTCATGATGGGCCTCGAATATGCGACCGGCGGCACGATGAGCGTGGCCGGCCGCACGCTGGTGGTCAACGAGTTCGATGACGAAGGCAAGCCCGAGCGCGGCAAGGCGCTGCTCGAAGCGGCCTACGGCGAAGGTCGCGCCGACCTGGCCGTGGGGCCCACCTCGTCGGGCGTCGCGCTGGCGATGCTGCCGGTCGCCGCGCAGCACAAGAAGGTGTTGATCGTGGAGCCAGCGGTGGCCGATGCGATCACCGGCGAGAAGTGGAACCGCTACGTCTTTCGCACCGGGCGCAACAGCTCGCAGGACGCCATCTCCAACGCGGTGGCGCTCGACCAGCCCGGCGTGCACGTGGCCACGCTCGCTCAGGACTCGGCCTTCGGCCGCGACGGCATCCGCGCGTTCAAGGATGCGCTCAAGCGCGGCAAGGTGGTGCACGAGGAATACATGCCGCAGGGCTCGGCCGACTTCGCCGCCGCGCGCCAGCGCCTGGTCGACAGCCTGAAGGGCAAGCCCGGCCGCAAGGTGATCTGGGTGCTGTGGGCAGGCGCTGGCTCGCCTTTCAACATCGCCGACGAGGAACTCAAAGCCACCGGCATCGAGATGGCCACCGGCGGCAACACCCTGCCGGCGATGGTGCAGTTCAACCGCCTGCCCGGCATGCAGGGCGCGGCGTACTACTACTTCGGCTTCCCGCGAGGCGCGGCCAACATGTGGCTGGTGTCGCAGCACTTCCTGCGCTTCAACGGCCCTCCCGACATGTTCACCGCCGGCGGCTTCTCGGCCGCGATGGCCATCGTGGCCGCGCTCAAGAAGAGCGCCGGCGTGGCCGAAGGCGACAAGCTCGTCGACATCATGGAAGGCATGAGCTTCGACACGCCCAAGGGCACGATGACCTTCCGCCGCGACGACCACCAGGCCATCCAGTCGATGTACCACTTCCGTGTGTCGGCCGGCGCGATGGCCGGGCGCATTCCCGACCTGCGGCTGGTGCGCGAGATCGCGCCCGACGAGATCTCCGTGCCGGTGCGCAACAAGCGCTGAGGCGCCGCACGGAAGACGCTCTTCCGTCGGATCTCCCTTCCTTTTGCGGGTTAATTTGCACGATTGTGCAGATTGGCCCGCTGCTTGCTTTGTATGGACTTGTCGGCTCGATTCGAACCATTACCGGCCCAACAGGGCGCGGGCTGACGACCCCCGACGCAGGCGGAGGAGGAGCAAACGTGCATGGCACCCAGGCCGGATCGCCCTGGTGCCGTGCGTTGCACTCGATTGCTCTGTGTCAGGGAGAACAGATGAACGCCGAAGCAGTAGAACGGCCCGCACCGGCCGTGGTGCCCGCCTGGGAGATCGCGCCCCAGGTGAACCACCAGAACACCATCCCGCGCAAGCTCGCGCACAAGCGCCGGCTCGAGAACGTCTACGTGACCTCGCTGAGCCCCGCGGGGCCCGACAACGAATTCATCTTCGGTGCGTTCGTGCCCCAATCGAATGCCTACATCAACGACATGCGGGTGCATGCCGGCGATGTGACGCTGTCGATCATCGAGATCGGCCGCCAGATCGGCATCGCGCTGTCGCATGAGTACCTGGGCGTCGCGCCTCAGCAGACCTTCGTGCTCGACAGCATGGTCTTCGAGGCGTTGCCGCCGCTGCACACGCACGACTGGTTGGCGAACGACAAGCTGTGGGGCCAGGCGCTGATCGACCAGCAGGTGCACACCACCGACGGCGAGCTGAGCAGTGCGCGGGCCGATGGCCGCATCTGGGCGGGCAACGACTGCGTGTGTGCGCAATCGAGCCACTGGAGCATCCTCCCGCGAGACCGCTACCAGCGCCTGCGCGAGCTGAGCCGCAGCCGCAACGTGCGACGCATGGGCGACGCGGCCGACGCCGTGCCGCTCGGGCCCGGCTTCTGGGTGAGCCTCGATGCGCCGCTGCGCCGCGCGGTGCTCCAGCCCGGCCTCTGGGTGAGCAGCAATGCCAGCCGCTTCATGGCCACGCTGCAGGTCGACCAGCGCAACCTCTTCTTCTTCGACCACGACAACGACCACGTGCCCGGCATGCTGGTGCTCGAAGGCATGCGCAGCATGGCGCTCGACATCGTGGGCAAGTTCCGCTCGCGCAGCACCGGGCCGGCCGCGCTGCGGCGCATCGAAGTCGCCTTCAAGAACTTCGCCGAACTCGACGCGCCGGTGCAACTGGTGGCCGCGCTCGACCCGCACCGCCGCGACGGCGAGCCGCTGTCGCTGCAGGTCGAGGCGCGCCAGCTGGGCCGCGTGTTCGCCACCGGCGAGTTCATCGCCGCCTGAAACCCTTCACCGAGCACACACCATGAGCACCACTTCTTCCCGTTCTCCGTTCGCCCAGGCGATTGCGCTCGTCGGCATCGCGGCCATGCTCTTCGCGGCGGGCCACGCGGCCCTCACGCGCGAGGGTGTCTTCCAGTGGCTCACGCCGGGCATCGCCGTGGCCTACGTGCTGTGGGTCTTGTCGGAATGGCGCATCACCACCGCCACCGAGAGCCAGGACACCCGCACCGACCGCTACACATGCGAGGCCTACGCCAGCGCACGATTCCTCACCATGCTCGCGGCCTTCCTGCCCGATGCGCTGTGGTCGGGCCCGGGGCCGTGGCTATCGATCGGCCTCGCGGTGTTTGCCGCCGGCATCGGCTTGCGCGGCTGGGCCATCGTCACATTGGGCCGGGCCTACTCGCACCGCGTGCGCACGCCTGAAGGCGTGGGCATCGTGTCGCACGGGCCTTACCGCCTGCTGCGTCACCCGGCGTACACCGGCATGCTGCTGGCGCATGTCGGCATCGCGGTGCTGTTCTGCAATGTGTACGTGCTGCTCGCGCTCGGCCTGGCCCTGCTGCCGGCCCTGGTGCGGCGCATCCGTGTCGAAGAGGCGCACCTGCTGAGCCTGCCCGGCTACGCCGACTTCGCCGCGGCGCGCGCGCGGCTTGCACCCGGGGTGTGGTGATGGCGCCGCTGGTGCTGCTGGGGGCGAGCGGCTTCGTCGGCAGTGCGCTGATGCGGCAGCTGCAGGGCAGGGCGGGCGATACGCGGGTGCTGGTGCATCGCACGGCGCCCGCCGCCCTGCCGGCCTCGGCGGTGGCGCACGAGGGCAGCCTCACCGCGTTGCCGCAGGCCGTGTGGCCGAGTGCGCCGCACGTGGTCATCCACTGCGCGAGCAAGCAGATCGACCCTGACGGCAGCGGCTTCGGTGTCAACCTGCAGGGCATCGAGTCGGTGTGCCGGGCGCTCACGCCGCAGACGCGCGCCGTGCTCTTCGTCAGTTCGTGCTCGGTCTACGGCGAGGGCGCGCAGCGCGGCGTGGCCGAAGACGCGCCGCTGCGCCCCGCCACGCCGCTCGCACGCTCGCGTGCCGCCTGCGAAGCGCGGCTCGCGCAGCTGGCCGCGCAGGGCCGCTGCCGTGTCGAGGTGTTCCGCCCGCGCTTCGTGCTGGGGCAGGGCGACCGGCATGTGCTGCCCGGCCTCGCGCGGCTGGTGCGGCGCGGCTTCACGCTGGGGCGCGGGCAGCAGCGCTTCTCGGTGATCGACGTCGACGACTTCGCGCGCATCCTGCTCGCGCGGGCCGAGGCGGCGCTGCAACTCGCGCCGGGCTTCGAAGCCTTCAACGTGGGCTACGCCAGCCCGCTCAGCTTGCACGAGATCGTGCAGGCCCTCGCAGAACGTCTGGGCGTGCCATCACCGCGCTGGCGCATCCCCGTCCATCCCGGCCTGCTGGACACCCTTGCCTGGATGCCTGGCCTGCCCGTGCACCGCCTTCGCCTGCTCGGCATCGACCACCACCTCGACGTGGGCCGGCTGCAGGCACGACTTCCCGCCCCCTGGCTGGCACTCGACCCGCGCGTCGCACTGCGTCGTGCCATGCCCTGGCTCACGACTTCTCCCCGGGAGACCTTCGCATGACGTCCATGATCTTCTCCGACTACGCCCGCATGCCGATCGAGGCGGTGGGCGCGAAGTTCGCCCACCAGGCCACGCTGCGCAAGCTCGGGCTGCCGGTGCCCGATTTCTTCGTGCTCGGGGCCGGCCTCTTCGCCGACCTGGTGCGCCCGCAGCGTGCACGGCTGCAGGTGCAGCTCGCGCAGGTGCGCCTGGACGACCGCGCGAGCATCGTCCGCGCGTCCGAGGCCATGCAGGCGGTGGTGCGCGGCCTCGTGCTGCCGCCGGCCCTGTGCCGCGAGATCGAGCGCCGGTTCGAGCGCTGCCTGCCCGATGCGCGGTGGGTTTCGGTGCGCGCCTGCATGGTGGCCCGTCGGGCCGAGCACAGCGAAGACTCGGTCGACAACCCGTTCGCGGGCATCAGCGAGACCCACCTCTACGTGCCGCGTGCGAACGTGGTCGAGCGGGTGCGCGACTGCTGGGCCTCGGCCTGGTCCGAAAAGGCGCTCACCTACCGCCTCTCGCAAGGCATGGACGCGCTCGACGTGAGCGTGGCCGTCGGCGTGCAGCGCATGGTGTTCGGCGAGCGATCGTTCGTGATGTTCACTTGCAACCCCAACACCGCCGCTCGCGACACCTTGCTCGTCGCGGGCCACGGCATCGGCGAGGGCGTGGTGCAGGAGGCGGTGCCAGTCGATCACTATTTCGTCAACGCCAAGACCGAGGCGATCGAGCGTGTGATCGCGGACAAGACCAAGGCCCTGGTCTTCGATGAAGCGCGCGGGCAGGGCCTGTGCGAGCAGTCGGTCAACGAGGCCTGTGCCAAGGCGGCCTGCCTGTCCGACGACGAGATCATCGAGCTGCGGCGCCTCGGTCAGCGCATCGAGAAAGCCTTCGACTGGCCGCAAGACATCGAAGGCACGATCGACGAAGACGGCCACGTCCACATCCTGCAGGCGCGGCCGGTGTCGATCGACTTCACCACCAAGCGCGTGTGGACCGGGCTCAACGTCACCGAGAGCTACCCCGGCGTTTCGAGTCCGCTCACCTACAGCCTGGCGCGGCTCTTCTACCGCGTGATCTTTCGCGACATCTACCGCCGCGCCGGCGCGAGCGACCGCCTGCTGGCCGACCACCACCACCGGCTCGACCGCATGATCGGCTACGTCAACGGCCGCATCCAGTACTCGCTCAATGCGTTCTACCTGTTGCATGGGCTCGTGCCGATCTTCCCGTGGCTGGCCCGCGCTTGGGAGAACATGGTCGGCCTCAAGACTTCGTACTTCATGCACGCCGGAGAAGCGCCGCCCCGGCAGAGAGCGTTGGCGCGACGCTTGCAGGTGATGCGTGCGATGGGCACCTTCTGCGTCGAGTTCCTGATGCTGCCGCGGCGCATGCGCCACTACAAACAGTGGTGGCGGCAACGCGCGGCACAGTCGCGTGCGGTGCTGGCGAGCCAACCCGACGCGCTGGCGCTGACCGAAGAGTTCCACCGCCTGTGGCGCGACGTGGGCCAGCAGTGGGGCGTGACGCTCGTCAACGATGCCTACATCTTCACGCTGCACGCGATCGTCAACGCGCTCTTCAAACGCTGGCGGCTCGATGACGACCCAGCGCTCCTGAGCAACCTGCTGTGCGGCGACGACGAAGTCGAAAGCGTGGAGGTGTTTCTGTCGGTGCTGCGCATTGCCGAACACATCCGCAACCGGCCGGCGCTGGCGGACGACTTCCTGCGAAGCGATGACGCAGCCCTGGTGCAAGGCCTGCGCAGCCGCACGCTCGATGCGGAGCTGATGGCGATGATCGACACCCACGTTGCCCGCTACGGCGACCGCTCGATGGAAGAGCTGAAGATGGAGAACCCGAGCCTGCGCGAAGACCCGGGCGTGTTGCTGAAAGGCATCCGCCGCTTCGTGCGTTCGGACCTCGATGCCGAGGCCTGCCGCCAGGCCGAGACTCGGCAAGCGCGCCGAGGCCGAAGCGGCCTTGAGCGCGCGGCTCGGCCGCTTCTCGCTGCGCCGCCCGCTGCTGCGCTGGATGCTCAAGCTGCTGCGCGAAGTCATCGCGCACCGCGAGAACTCGCGCTATTGCCGCAGCGAGCTCTTCGGCATCTGCCGCGACATCTTCCATGCGCAGGCGCTGCACCTCATCGCACGCGGCGCCATCGCACAACGCGACGACGTCTACTGCATGACGGTCGACGAGATCCTCGGCTTCACCGATGGCAGCGGGGTCGACGAAGCCTTCCACGCCACCGTGGCGCGGCGGCGCGAGCAGCTCGCCGTCTACGCGGCGAACGAGGTGCCCGAAACCCTGGTCACCGATGGCGCCTTGCGCAACAACGCCCTGATCCGCGTGCCTTTCGACCCCGCGCAGGCCGACCGCCACCTGAGCGGCCTCGGCTCCAGCATGGGCGTGGCACGCGGCCATGCACGCGTGGTGCGCGACCCGCACAGCGTCGACGAGCTGCCGCCCGACACCATCCTCGTCGCACGCGAAACCGACCCCGGCTGGCTGTTCCTGATGCTCGCGTCGAAAGGCATCGTGGTCGAGCGCGGCAGCATGCTCTCGCACACCGCGATCACCGGGCGCAAGTTCGGCATTCCCACCGTGGTGGGTGTCGACGATGCCTGCAGCCGCATTCCCGATGGTGCGGCGATGGAAATCGATGGTGGCAGTGGTGCGGTGCAGCTGCTGCACTGAGCGAGGGGCTGCGCATGTACTTCCAGCCTCTCGTTGCGATACGCGGCCGCGCGCTGCGGATGATCGCGTTCGCCATCGAAACCCACCCGCCGCTCATCTACGCCCTCGTGGCGGGTGGGTGGTCGTATTCCTTGATGCTGATGCTCACCGGCGTGGCGGGCTCCTCGATGCCGCCCAGCGCGCCGTGGGTCGGCGTGGTGTTCTTCCTTGTGCTGCTTTACCTGCGTGCCATCGACGAGATCAAGGACCTGCCCTACGACCAGGTGCACCACCCCGAGCGCCCGCTGGTGCGCGGCGCGATCAGCGAGCCTGAGGTCGCGGCCCTCGCGGTGCTGGTCGCGGCGTTGGTGCTGGCCCTGAGCGCAGCGTTGTCGCCGGTGCTCGCCGCACTGGCCGGGTTGCAGCTGGTGTATGGACTGGGCCTGCTGATGCTGGAAGGGGCGTGGCAGCGCTTGCGCGATTCCATCCTCCTCAACCTGTGCATCACCTTCCCGGTGAGCGCCGTGCTCAACCTCCATGCGTGGGTGTACCTGGCCACGCAGGACGCGGCGCCTTCACTCGCACGATCATGGCCCGTGCTGGCGCTGCACATGGCGGTGTTCCTGCACATGGAGTTCGGCCGCAAGCTCGCGTGGCCGCAGCAGATGCAGGCGGGCGACAACGGCTATGTGCAGGCCCTCGGCGTGCGGGGTGCTGTGGTGGTGTGTGTGCTGATGGGGATTGCCGCGTGCACGCTGGCGAGCGCCGTGCACCTGCAGCACGGTGCCGGTGCCGCGGCGCTGCTGCCGTGGCTGGCCTTGCTGCCGTCGGTGGCGGGACTGCAGCAGTTCTGGCGCAACCGCTCTCGGGCCCAGCCCCGAGCGCTCAAGCCCTGGTTCGGCGCGGCGATGGTGCTCTTCTTCTTCGTCAACGTGGTGGCAGCGTTGTGAGGGCTGGAGAGTCCCTCCTTCCAACAGATGTGCTGCGGTGGGGCGCCGAAGGTGCAGGAGTACGATGAATTTCGAAAGCAGTACCCACATGAAACCCCGTAGCTCCCCCAAAGCCCACGGACGCCGCGAACGGGCGGAGCTGGCACGGCAAGGCGCGAAATCCGCCGCGCGGGGTGACGAGCCCTCGGTGAACCCGATGGACGCAGCCGAGAACACGCCGCCGTCGACCGGGGAGTCGATGGACGAGTGGCTCCATCGGCGCGATGCCTGGCAGGCCGGGTACGACCAGCAATCCGAAGTGATCCATCAAAGCCGTCCTCCGACTCCGGTCGGGCGCGACGACGAACACGATTGAACCCATGCCCTTGATCGACCCGCTGTTGTTCGCCACCGCCCGGCTCTCCACCTTCAGCGGCACAAGCGGCCTCACCAACGCCAGCGGCTTCTTCTTCCGCCGCGGCGAGAAGTTGTTCCTGGTCACGAGCCGCCACGTCTTCATCGACGAGGCGCAGGACCACCACCCCGACCGGATCGAAGTCGAGTTGCATCTCGATGCCGACAACGCCGTGCGCTCGACCGGCTGGTCGATGCTGCTCTACGAGAACCAGCACGCGACCTGGCGACAGGGGCGTGACGATGCCGGCGCGATCGACGTCGCGGCGCTCGAGATCGACGAGGGCCGCTTGCCGCAGGGCACGGCGTTGCAGGCGTTTTCACCCCGGCACCTGGCCGATGACGCCGACGACATCGCCATCGGACAGGCGCTCGTGATCCCCGGCTTCCCGCTGGGTTTTCACGATGCGATGCACCACCTGCCCGTCACCCGCAGCGCCGCGCTGGCCTCCCCGTGGGGGCTGCGCTTCCAGGGCAAGGGCTTTTTCCTGACCGATGCCCGCACCCACAGCGGCACGAGCGGTGCGCCGGTGGTGATGCGCATGGAAAGCGGCACGGCGCCGGGGGATTCGCTGCGCTGGAAGCTCCTGGGCGTGCACTCGTCGCGCATGGACATGGGCAACCGCGACCGCAACGTCGACGAATCGCTGGGGCTCAACGTCTCCTGGTACGCCGACATCCTGATGACGCTCACGGGGCCGGCGAAAGGGGCTTGAGGCGAATCTTGTTGCCATCCACTTGGATGGTGATAGGATGGTTTCATGCCTGCACGAAGCACCACCCAGACCGGCCTCAAGTCGCTCGACGAGAAGATCACCATCAACATCGGTTGTGTCGATCTGGGCCAGATCGACCTGCTGGTCGCCGAGGGGTTCTATTCGAACCGCACCGACCTCATCCGCACCGCGATCCGCAACCAGCTTGCCGCGCACGAGCCGGTGCTGCAAAGCGTCGTCGCGCGAAAGATGCTCGTGCTGGGCATCCAGAACTACACCGCCGCCGAGCTTTTGCAACACCGCGCCGCTGGCCAGCGGCTCGACATCAAGGTGCTGGGCCTGGCCACGTTTGCAGACGACGTGACGCCTTCGCTGGTGCTCGAGGTCGTCAACTCCATCACCGTGCTCGGCGCCATCCATGCGACACCTGCCGTGAAGGCCGCGCTGGCCAAGCGCATGGTGGCGCGGCCTTGATCACCCACCTTTCGCTTCACCTGGACTCCACATGACCCCCTCCATGACCGACCTGATGAACCGCGCGACGGCGCTGACGCGCTCCGGCGACCTGCACGGCGCCACCGCGCTCATCCAGGCGGCGCTTCGGGCGCAGCATGCCGGCTCCCCCATGCCCGGCCACGCGGCTCACGACGATGCCTGCGACGTCATCGACGTGGTGGCCCGCGAACTTGACGCGCCCCTCTGGTCGCCTCCTTCGCCGCCGCCGCCGGCTGCGCCCACCGCGCCTCTCCATCCCCCATCACCCGCAAGGCCTCGCGACGAGGCGCCGGGCGCTGCGGGTGAGTTCCTGCGCGGCAGCCATGCCGCGGCCGGCCTGCGCTGTGACTACCGGCTGTTCCTGCCGCCGGGTCTTGCGCCCGGCGCACCGCTCGTCGTCATGCTCCACGGCTGCACCCAGACGCCGGAGGACTTCGCCGCCGGCACGCGCATGAACGACGTGGCCGGTGCAAGAGGCTGCGGCGTGCTGTACCCCGCGCAGTCGACGCGCATGAACCCGCAGCGTTGCTGGAACTGGTTCAAGCACCAGCACCAGTCGCGCGGACGCGGCGAGCCGGCGCTGCTCGAATCGCTGATCCGCGCCGTCGTCGCCGAGCACGGGTTCGACAGCTCGCGGGTGTTCGTGGCGGGCCTTTCGGCCGGTGGCGCAATGGCGGCGGTGCTGGCGCAGGCCTGCCCCGATGTCGTGGCGGCGGTGGGTGTGCACTCGGG
Organism: Rhizobacter sp. J219; assembly: GCF_024700055.1. GTDB lineage: Bacteria > Pseudomonadota > Gammaproteobacteria > Burkholderiales > Burkholderiaceae_C > Rhizobacter. The sequence goes on along the minus strand of NZ_JAJOND010000001.1, from coordinate 1,906,593 downwards.
CCTTCCGGCCGGTGCGGCGCGCGACCTGCCGGCGGCGCTGGGCGCCATGAAGGGCGGGCCGGCTGAAGGTTTCTCGCAGGCGACCTCAGGCCTTCGCGTGCCGTGCATCGTGTTCCACGGAGATGCCGATGCCACGGTGCACTGCCGCAATGGCGATGCGCTGGCGAAGGCCATTCCACGCTCGTCGGTGCGGGAAAGCCGCGTCGAGGCTGGTGCCAGGCGGCGGGCTGCAACCCGCACCGTGTTCGTCGACGAAGCGGCGCGCACGACCGGCGAGTACTGGACGGTGCACGGTGCGCCGCACGCGTGGTCGGGCGGCCACTCCGGCGGCTCCTACACCGACCCGCTGGGCCCGGATGCCAGTGCCGAGATGGTGAGGTTCTTCCTCGACCTGAGCTGACGAGAGCTTGCACGAGGGTCATCGGGCTCGGGGAATAATCGTCCGGATGCACACCACCAGCCCCGCAGCCTGAGCGATGGACGAGAGCCGCTACCGGCTGCTGGTCGACTCGGTCACCGACTACGCCATCTACATGCTCGATGCCGGCGGCATCGTGTCGAGCTGGAACAGCGGGGCGCAGCGCTTCAAGGGCTACAGCGAAGCCGAGATCGTCGGCCAGCACTTCTCGCGTTTCTACGCCGATGAAGACCGCGCGGTCGGCCTGCCGCAGAAGGCGCTGGCGACGGCGGCCACCAAAGGGCGTTTCGAAGGCGAGGGCTGGCGAGTGCGCAAGGACGGCACCCGCTTCTGGGCGCACGTCGTCATCGACCCGATCCGACTGCCCGGCGGCGAGCTGCTGGGCTTTGCCAAGGTCACGCGCGACCTGAGCGAGCGCAAGGTGGCGGCCGAGCTGCTCAGGCGCAGCGAAGACCAGTTCAACCTGCTGGTGCAAAGCGTCACCGACTACGCGATCTACATGCTCGACGCGCACGGCCATGTGTCGAGCTGGAACCAGGGCGCGCAGCGCATCAAGGGCTACGCGCCGGAAGAGATCATCGGCGTGCACTTCTCGCGCTTCTACACCGCCGAAGACCGCGCCCGCGACCGGCCGGCGATCGCGCTCGCCACTGCCGCCCGCGAAGGCCGCTTCGAAGGCGAGGGCTGGCGCGTGCGCAAGGATGGCACGCGCTTCTGGGCCAACGTGGTGGTCGACCGCATCGTCGACCCGAGCGGCCAGTTGCTCGGCTTCGCCAAGGTCACGCGCGACGTGACCGAAAAGCGCGAGGCCCAGCACCAGCTCGAAATTGCCCGCGAGGCTTTCTTCCAGTCGCAGAAGATGGACGCCATCGGCCAGCTCACCGGCGGCGTGGCGCACGACTTCAACAACCTGCTGATGGCGGTGCTGTCGAGCCTGGCGCTGATCCGCAAGCGCATCCCCGACGACCCGAAGACGCAGGCCCTGCTCGACAACGCGGTGCGCGGGGCACGTCGCGGCGCCGAGCTGACGCAGCGCATGCTCGCCTTCGCGCGCCGGCAGGAACTCAAGCCCGTGGTCGTGCAGGTGCCCGAGCTGGTGCAGGGCATGTCGGGCCTGCTGCAAAGCTCGCTCGGCCCCGGCGTCGGCATCGAGACCCGCTTTGCCGAGGCGCTGGCGCCGGTGCTGGTCGACGCCAACCAGCTCGAGCTGGCCCTGCTCAACCTCGCCGTCAACGCACGCGATGCCATGCCCAAGGGCGGCGCCATCACGATCGCGGCGCACGAGGAGTGCGTGGCTGCGCACGAGGCCGGCAAGCTCGCGGCGGGCCGCTACGTCTGCCTGTCGCTGCGCGACGAAGGCGAGGGCATGGACGAAGACACCCTCGCGCGGGCCACCGAGCCGTTCTACACGACCAAGGGCGTGGGCAAGGGCACGGGGCTGGGCCTGTCGATGGTCGAAGGCCTGGCCGCGCAATCGGGCGGTCGGCTGGTGCTCAAGAGCGCCCGCGGCGAGGGCACCACGGCCGAGCTGTGGCTGCCGGTGGCGCGCGACGCCGCGAGCGAGCCCGGCACGGCCGAAGCGGCGCCCGCGTCACCGGGCGCTCCGGCGCAGGTCGAGCCGCTCACCGTGCTGGCGGTCGACGACGACGCGCTGGTGCTGATGAACACGGTGGCGATGCTGCAGGAGCTCGGCCACACCGTGCTGGAGGCCCCTTCGGGCAAGGAGGCGCTCGCGATGCTGGCGCGCGATGCGTCGATCGGCCTGCTGGTCACCGACCAGGCGATGCCGCAGATGACCGGCGTGCAGCTGGTCGAGGCGGCGCGGCGCGTGAGGCCAGGCCTGCCGGTCATCCTCGCCACCGGCTACGCTGACCTCGCCGCGGCGCTGCCGCCCGGCCTGCCGCGCCTGGCCAAACCCTTCGACCTCGACGCGCTGGCGCGGGCGCTGGCCGATGCCGTGGCGCTGCGGCGCGCACCACCGGCCGCATAGCGACACCCCCTGAGGCTCAGCGCTGCAAGAGGCGCGAGACGCTGAAGCTTTCGAGCCAGCTCCCCAGTCGTCCGGCCACCGAGCCGCTGCGTGCCGGTGCGGCCGACGGCTGGGGCTTGGCGGTGCGCGGCGGCGTGGCGGGCGTGCCCGGCGCCGGCTCGGGGTGGTCCGGTGCGAGCAGCGAGACCTGGGCGGGCTTGAGGCTTGCGGCCCGGTTGCCGGCGGGAGCGGGCGACATTCCTGTGGCCACGGGTCGCGTGAGCGGTGCGGCGGGCTTCGGGTGCAGCACCGGCTGCAGCCACTGCAGGATGGGCTGCCACTGCAAGAGGTCGGCTTCCACCTTCGACGCAGGCAGATCGAAGAGCGTGAGGCCCTGCTCGACGCAGCGCACGTAGCCCTGGGTTTCGCGCAGCACGCCGATGAAGGGGATCTTGTGCTTGGAGGCCCAGTCACGCAGGGTTTCGTCGGCCTTGGTGCGGGCGTCGAGTCGCATGCCCACGGCCGCCACCTTGCACTTGCCGCTGGCCACGCGGGGCAGGGCCATCAGCTCGGCGAAGCAGTCGGCGGCCGATTCGCGGTCGAAGACCGAGTTGCACACCGGCATGATGATCGCGTCGGCGAACATCGCCACCCGCGCCAGCTCGAAGCCGCGCAGGCCGCCGGGGGTGTCGAGGATCACGTGTGTCACGCCGGGCGGCGAGCGCAGCACGCTGCGCGCATCGACCGTCCAGCCGACGATGGGCGCCTTGTTGGTGACGGCCTGCTGGCTGCGCAACCGCAGCCAGGCCTGGGTGGACTGTTGTTTGTCCACGTCGCCCAGCATGACCGGAATGCCGTTGTGCGCGCAGTAGGCGGACAAGTGGGTGGCCAGCGTGCTCTTGCCGCTTCCACCTTTCCGATTGACGACTGCAACGACGGGCATGAATACCTGTGTCTGTGGGCTGCGCCAGCCGGGTGAGGGCGCCGGTGGCCGCTGATTACATCACCAAACCGGTGCGACTCCCATAGGAAGCAGCCCTCGTGGCCGCGAAGTGTTGCCGGGTTCCAATCGGGTTATCGGCATGAATCACGCAGTACCTGAACCCCACGGACCCGATTCCCGCTACGCTTGGTTACGCCTGATGGCCGCGCTGGCGCTGATGACCATCGGCAGCGGCGGCATGTACCTGGTCGCGGTGGTGCTGCCCTCGGTGCAGGCGGAATTCGGCGTGGCCCGGGCCGATGCCTCGCTGCCCTACACGGCGCTGATGATCGGCTTCGGGGTCGGCGGCATGCTGATGGGCCGGCTGGCCGACCGTTTCGGCGTGATGGTGCCCGTGCTCATCGGCAGCGCCGGCCTCGGGCTCGGCTACCTTGCGGCCGGCTTCGCGCCCAACGTCTGGGTGTTTGCGCTGGCGCACGGGGTGCTGCTGGGGCTTCTGGGCAGCTCGGCTACCTTTGCGCCGCTGGTGGCCGATGCGTCGCTGTGGTTCGTGAAGCGGCGCGGCATCGCGGTGGCCATCTGCGCAAGCGGCAACTACCTGGCCGGCGCCATCTGGCCGCCGGTGGTGCAGCACTTCAACGAACTCGTGGGCTGGCGCCACACCTATTTCGGCATCGGCGCCTTCTGCGCGCTGACCATGCCCTTCATCGCGCTGGCACTGCGGCCACGCCCGCCCAAGGCGCAGGTTTCGGCCATGCCGGGCGGGGCCGTGGTGGCGAGCGAGCGGCCGTTCGGCCTGTCGATGAACCAGGCGCAGGTGCTGCTGTGCGTGGCCGGGGTGGCGTGCTGCGTGGCGATGTCGATGCCGCAGGTGCACATCGTGGCCTACTGCGGCGACCTCGGCTATGGCGCCGCGCGCGGGGCGCAGATGCTGTCGCTGATGCTCGGGCTGGGCATCGTGAGCCGCCTGCTGTCGGGCTGGATCTGCGACCACATCGGCGGGCTGCGCACGCTGCTGCTCGGCTCCACGCTGCAGGGCGTGGCGCTGCTGCTCTTCCTGCCGTTCGATGGCCTGGTGCCGCTCTTCGTGATCTCGGGCCTCTTCGGGCTCTTCCAGGGCGGCATCGTGCCGTCGTACGCGATCATCGTGCGCGAGCATTTCCCGCCCCACGAAGCCGGCTCGCGGGTGGGCGCGGTGCTGATGTGCACGCTGCTGGGCATGGCGCTTGGGGGCTGGATGTCGGGCAAGGTGTTCGACCTCACCGGCTCGTACCACGCCGCCTTCCTCAACGGCATCGCGTGGAACGCGCTCAACCTCGCCATCGCGTGGTGGCTCTTCAGCCGCGTGCGCCGGCGGGCGGCTACAGCGGCGGCGTGACGAACTGGTCGAGGCCCTTGGGCACCTTGTCCCAGAGGGCTTCGCGCTGCGCGGGCTCGAGGGCCAGGCCGAACTGCTCCTGCAGCACTGTTTCGAATTCGTGGCGCGTTGCCAGCCGCGTCGTGGCCGGCGGCAGGCCCGGGCGGCGCTGCACGAGGCGGTCGTTGAAGAGGCCCACGCGCAGTTCCGGCGTCACCCGCTCCATCAGGAGGTTGTGGCAGAAGATCGATGTCGGGTGGGTCGCGGTGTACCAGTTGAGCGGCTCGTAGTCGGCCGCGGTGTGCGGCTCGAGCGTGAAGCGATACATCGGCATCCAGCCGGCCGGCAGGCGCGTCTCGGCGGTGTAGGTGCCGTCGCCGTCTTGCGTGAATCGTAGCAGCGCATGCGGGGTGCGCTGAGGCTCGTCGGGCACGAGGCGCAGCGGGGTGTCCATCAGGTTGCCGCCGAAGCCGGCATCGGCGATGTACGTCGTGGCGTCGCCCGCGTCAGGCACCGACACCTTGAGGAGCATGTGGCTGCGTGGGCGCAGCGGCGCGTCGGGCGGGCGCATCCAGACCACGCGCGCGGCCAGCGCCGTGACCTCGAAGCCGAGCGCCTGCAGTGCGAGCTGGAGCAGCAGGTTCTGCTCGAAGCAGTAGCCGCCGCGGCCCGCCTGCACCAGCTTGACCTGCACCGCCGCCGGGTCGAGCGAAGGCGGCGTGCCCAACAGCGGGTCGATGTTCTCGTAGGGAATGTGCGCCGGATGGCGCGCGCACAGCGCCGACAGCAGCTGGGCACCGGGTTGCCGCGAGCCGGTGTGGCCCAGGCGCCGCAGATAGTCCTCGAGATCGATCATGGGGGCGCGATTTGTACAGGGGGTGGGGCATTTTGCCGTCTGCCCCGGTTGACGCCCGGGCCTTGCAGGTTCACGCTCCGCGCAGGGAAGGGACCACGCCAGTGATCAATGGCCTAGGAATCCGCACGCGGCTTGCGCTGCTGCTGGCTCTGCTGCTCGCCGTCATGGCGATCGCGGCGGGATTTGCACTGTTCCAGCTGCGCGGTGTCACGCTGTCGGTGCAAAGCGTCTACGACGACCGTGTGCTGCCGCTCTTCCAGCTGCGCAAGGTGCACGACACCTACCTCGTCGACTTCCCCCGCGTCGCACGCGACCTGCACGACGGCGCCATCGGCGCCGACCAGGCGCTCAGCCTGCTCGACAACGGCCGGCGCGAGGCACGCGAGCAGTGGCTGCGCTACCGGGCCACCTACCTCGTGCCGCGCGAGAAGCTGCTGGTCGCGCGGGCCGAGCCCCTGCTCGATGCCGCCGAGCTGCTGCTGCAACGGTATGCGCTGGCGGTGGCACGCGGCACCCAGCGGCCCACCACCGCCGAGCTGCAGGCCACGGTGCGGCCGCTTGCCAGCGTGCTCGACGATCTCACCCAGCTGCAGGCCGACGAAGCGCAGGCCGCGGCCGTGGCCGGCCACGGTGCCTACCGCGCCGCCGTGTGGGCCCTCGTGGCGCTGCTGCTGCTCGCCTGTGCCGTCGGCATGACGCTCGCCTGGCGGGTGGCCGTCGGCTATGCCCGCGAGCGGCGCCAGCGCGAGCTGGAGGCCGAGCGCCTGTCGCTGTGCTACTCGGCCCTGTCGCGCACCAACCAGATGATCGTGCGGGTGCGCGACGAGGCGCTGATGTTCAGCGAGATCTGCCGCATCTGCGTGGAGTCGCGTCTGGCGAAGGTGGCGGCGCTCATGCGGCCGGTCGACGCCGACCACTTCAGCATCGACAGCGCGGCCGGCCCGGCCGAGGCCATGTTCGCCGGCCTCGACATGCGGCTCGACCCACCCGGCCAGGACGGCCCCGTGGCGCTGGCGCTGCGACACGGCCGCGTCGACATCTCCAACGACTTCCAGCACGACGTGCGGTTGGCGCGCTTCCGCTCGCGGGCGCTCGAGCACGGCGTGCGTGCGATGGCCGCGTTCCCAGTGCGCCGCGGCGGAGCGGTCGTCGCCTGCCTGGCGCTGTATGTTGGGGAGGCGGGATTCTTCGACGAAGCGCGCATCGCGCTCCTCGAAGAGATGACCGGCGATCTCTCGTTCGCACTCGACAACATCGACCGCGATGCCGCGCATGCCGCCGCCGAGCGCGAGATCGAGGCCGGCTACGCGCGGGTGCGCCAGATCTTCAACGTGATGCCGGTGTCGATCACGCTGATCTCGCGTCGCACCGGCTTGGTGGTGCTGGCCAACACGACTGCCGGCGAGCGCTACGGCCTTTCGCCCGAGGCGATGGTCGGTCGCACCACGAAGGAAATGAACATCGGCTTCTCGCAGGCGGAGCGCGAGCGCTTCTTCCGGCTGCTGGATGCGCAGGGCGCAGTGCGCAACTTCGATGCGCAGGTGCGCAACGCCCAGGGCGAGGTGCTGGACCTTCTCACCAGTGCCACGGTCCTCGACTACATGGGCGAGCCCTGCGTGCTGGCGGTGAGCCTCGATATCACCGAGAGCCGGCGCCGCGAGCGTGCCGAGCAGGCGCAGCGCGATGCCGAGATGCACAACCGCGCCAAGACCGATTTCCTCTCGCGCATGAGCCACGAGCTGCGCACGCCGCTCAACGCCGTGCTCGGCTTCTCGCAGCTCCTGCAGTCGAATGCACAGGAGCCGCTGAGCCCGCGCCAGCGCGAGCAGATCGAAGCCATCCGCCAGGCCGGCTGGCACCTGCTGGCGCTGGTCAACGACGTGCTCGACGTGTCGCGCATCGAGTCGGGCCACCTGCGTGTCGAGTCGCGTGGGGTCGACCTGATCGGGTTGCTCGACGAGGTGACCGAGACTCGTGCGCCCGCAGGCCGACGATGCCGGCATCACGCTCCACCGCGAAGACGGCGAGGGCCCGGCGCTCGTGATGGCCGACCCGGTGCGCTTGCGCCAGGTGCTGGTCAACCTGATGAGCAACGCGGTCAAGTACAACCGGCCGGGTGGCGTGGTGAGCCTGGAGATCGAACGCTCCGGCCCGCGTGTGGGTGTGTCGGTGGTCGACACCGGCATGGGCATGACGCAGGAGCAGCTCGACGGCCTCTTCGAGCCCTTCAACCGCCTCGGCCGCGAGTACAGCGAGATTGAAGGCACCGGCATCGGTCTCGTGCTCACGCGCCAGCTGCTCACGCTGATGGACGGCGAGCTTCGAGGTCGAGAGCGAAGAGGGCCGTGGCACCACGGTGCACGTGACGCTGATGCGGGCCGAGTCGGTGCAACCCTCGGTGCCGCGCCTGCCGGCCGATGCGGCGCTCGACGGCGATGCCGCCGAGCCCGAAGGCACCGTGCTCTACATCGAAGACAACCCGATCAACCTGTTGCTGGTGGAGCAGCTGCTGCTGCGCTGGCCGGGTGTGCGACTGCTGCAGGCCGAGACCGGCGAGAAGGGCATCGAGCTGGCCCAGGCCCTGCGGCCTGACCTCGTGCTGCTCGACATGCGGCTGCCCGACATGAGCGGCCCGGAGGTGCTGGAAGAGCTGCGCGAGCACCCCCGCACCCGTGGCCTGCGCGTGGTGGCGCTGTCGGCGAGTGCGATGCCCGAGGAAGTGGCGCTCGCCCGCGAGGGCGGCGCCCACGACTACTGGACCAAGCCGCTCGACTTCGACCGCTTCACGGCCGACCTCAAGCGGCTGCTCGCCAGGTCGCCGGTCAGCTCAGCTTGAAGACGGCAACCGTCTGAGCCAGCGTCGCGGCCTGGTGCTTGAGGCTCTCGGCCGCGGCGGCCGACTCTTCCACCAGCGCGGCGTTCTGCTGCGTCACCTGGTCGAGCTGGGCCACGGCGTCGCCGATCTGGCCGATGCCCGCGCTTTGCTCGGTGCTGGCGCTGCTGATCTCGCCGATGAGGTCGGTCACGCGCTTGACCTGCGTCACGATGTCGTCCATGGTCTGCCCGGCCTCGGTGACGAGGCGAGAGCCGTTCTCCACCTTCTCGACGCTCTCGCCGATCAGGCTCTTGATCTCCTTGGCGGCCTGCGCGCTGCGCTGGGCCAGCGTGCGCACTTCACCGGCGACGACCGCGAAGCCGCGGCCCTGCTCACCGGCGCGGGCGGCCTCGACCGCCGCATTCAACGCGAGGATGTTGGTCTGGAAGGCGATGCCGTCGATCACGCTGATGATGTCGGCGATCTTGCGCGAGCTGGCGGTGATGGCTTCCATCGTGGTGATCACTTGGCCCACCACCACGCCGCCCTGCGCCGCCACGGCCGAGGCACTGCTGGCCAGCTGCGTGGCCTGGCGTGCGGTGTCGGCGCTTTGCTGCACGGTGGAGGTGATCTCCTCCATCGAGGCGGCGGTCTGCTGCAGGTTGCTCGCCTGCTCTTCCGTGCGCTGGCTGAGGTCGGCGTTGCCCACCGCGATCTGTGCGGAGCCGGTGGCAATCGAGTCGGCGCTGTTGCGCACCTGGCTCACCACGCCGACCAGGCTTTCGTTCATGTGCTTGAGCGCAGCCATCAGCTGGCCGGTCTCGTCTTGTGTCTTGACCTCGATGCGCGAGCCGAGGTTGCCGGCGGCCACCGTCTGCGCCACTGCCACGGCTTCGTTGATGCCTTGCGAGATGCGGCGGATCAGCGTCCAGGCAAAGCCGGCGGCCAGCAGCACGGCGATGGCGCTGATGACGACGTTGCGCCAGAAGACGCCCTGGTAGTCGGCCTGCGCCTGCTTGTATTCCTGCTCGGCCACCGTGAGCTGCACGGCGATCAGCTGGTTCAGGTCGTCGGCCAGGGGGTCGACGGCGGGGTACATCTCCTTCGCCGTGAAGGCACGCAGGCCCTCGATGTCGTTCTTGGTGAGGAACTCTTCCACCCGCTTGGCAGCAGCATCGGCCACCTTCATCGCCGGCTCGGTGACGGCGATCAGTTTCTTCTCTTCGTCGACGAGGTCGGTGGCGATGTAGGCCTTCCAGTTCTTGTCGATGATGGTGCGGGCCTCGGCGAGTGCCTTCAGGCCCTCGGCGGGCTTCATCAGGCCGTCGCGCGTCTTGTGCGCGGTGTCGACCACCCCGATGAAGTAGCCGTCGGCGACTTCCTTCAGCTGCTTGAGCGGCACGACGCGGTCGTTGTAGACGCTGCCCAATTGATGGTTGCTGACGCTCAGGCGGTAGATGGCCGATGCTGACGATGCAAGCAGCAGGGCCAGCAGCACGCTGACCAACGCCGCCAGGCGCGCCTTGATGCTGAGTTTGTTCATGGTCCGGTTCCTCTCCAGGTGTCCAGCCCTCACTATCGGACCCGCCGACCGCGGCCTAAACACGGATATCGAGGAAGAAAACCGCTATTTCATTTCGTTCAAATCAAGTGCACCGGAAATGTGCGTTTCAGGCCGTCCTGGCGGGCCACTTCGGCGGTTTCAAGACCCCGGTGACGAGGCTCGTGCCGAGCAGGATGACGGCGCAGCCGAGCGCCATCGTGAGGTCGACCTTCTCCCCGAGGAAGATGCCGCCCCACACCACCGCGAACACCGGGATCAGGAAGGTCACCGAGATCGCGTTCGCCGGCCCCACATGGGCGATCAGCCTGAAATAGAGCAGGTAGGCGAGCGCTGTGCAGGCGACGGCCAGCACCAGCGCGTAACCCCAGGCCTGCGCGCCCGGCATCTGTGCCGGCCACCACACCAGCGCCGGCACCGCGAGGAAGAGCGCCGCGCCGACCTGGCTGCCGGTGGCCACCGCCATCGGCGGCACGCCGGTCAGGTAGCGCTTGGTGAAGCTGGCCGAGAAGCCGTAGAGCACCGTCGCCGCGAGGCAGGCGAGGATGGCGGGCGCGACGTCGCCGGCGCCGGTGGCGCCTGGCTTCAGGCCGGCACGGTCCCATACCAGCCAGAGCACGCCGGCAAAGCCGATCAGGAGCCCGGCGATGCGCGCGGCGTCGAGCCGGTCTTTCAGCCACAACCACGCGAAGACGGCGCCGAAGAGCGGCGTGGTCGCGTTGAACACCGCCGACAGGCCGGCGTTGATGCTGAGCGCCGCGTAGTTGAAGCACATGAACGGCAGGGCCGAATTGGTCAAGCCCACCACGAGGATGGGCCGCCAGTGTTCGCGCAATGCCGGCAACTGGTGTCGATAGGCCAGCAGCGGCAGCAGCAGCACGCCCGCGGCGGCCACCCGCACGAAGGCGAGGGCGGCCGGGCCGAAGTCGGCCGCGCCCAGGCGCATGAAGAGGAAGGAAGCCCCCCACAGCGCGGCAAGCGAGACGAGTTCGAGCAGGTCGGTCTTCTTCATCGTGGGGCTTCCAGCGCGAGCAGCGCGCGCTTGCGGTCGAGCCCGCCAGCGTATCCGGTGAGTTCGCCGCTGCTGCCGAGCACGCGGTGGCAGGGGACGATCACGCTGACCGGGTTGCGGCCGATCGCCGCGCCCACCGCCCGCACGGCTTGTGGCGAGCCGATGCGGCGGGCGATGTCGGCGTAGCTGCGCGTCGCGCCGCAGTCGATGTCGCGCAGCGCCTGCCACACGCTGCGCTGGAAGGGGCTGCCGTGCAGGTCGAGCGGCAGCTCGAACTGCGTGCGGCGGCCGGCGAAGTAGTCGGCGATCTGCGTGGCGGCTTCGCGCAGCAGCGGATCGTCGGGGCGCTCTGGCGCGTCCAGCGGGGCGGGATGCCATTTCTGCGATTCGAACCACAGGCCGGCGAGGCCGGCCTCGGTGCGGGCGATGAGCACCGTGCCAAGTGGCGTGTCGTAGCGGGCCTGGGCGGTGAGGTGTCTGATGGTGGGCATGGCGGGTCCTTTCAGAGCGAGTTCCACAGACGCAGCACGGCGTACGCGCGCCACGGGCGCCAGCGTTCGGCGAGCGCCTCGGCCTCGCGTGGGGTGGTGATGCCGAAAAGCGGCTTCATCGCGTTGAGCACGGCCACGTCGTTCGGCGGGAAGGCGTCGGGCCACGAGAGGGCGCGCATCGCGATGTAGTGCGCCGTCCAGGGGCCGATGCCGGGCAGCTGCCGCAGCATCTCGATCAGGGCTTGTGGCTCGCGCGTCTCGCGCAGGTGCCGCGACGCTTCGGGCCAGGCCTGCGCGAGCGCGAGGATGGCGCCGGCGCGGGCGCGGATGATGCCCAGTTCGGCGATCTGCTCCACCTGGGCTGCGGCGATGGTCTCGGGCGACGGGAAGGTGTGCGTGATCTCCGGCCACGGCGTGGCGAGGGGCTCGCCGAAGCGGTCGGCGAAACGGCGCGCCAGCGTGCGCGCGGCCGCCACCGTGACCTGCTGGCCGAGCACGGCGCGCACCACCATCTCGAAGCTGTCGACGCAGCCCGGCAGCCTGAGGCCGGGCGCGCCGGGCAGGTCGACCAGGGCGGTGTCGATGGTGTCGGGCGAGGCGTCGAGGTCGAGCCAGCGGCGCACGCCGGCCACCACGCGGGCACTGTGCGGCGCGAGCGAGGGTGCGAACTGCAGGCGCACCTGCGGCGCGCGTGCCTCGGTCTCGGGCACGAACTCGGCCTGCAGCCAGCCGGCCACCGGGGCCAGGGCCCCGGCGCGCAGGCTGCGCCGTACGCACAGGCCCTCGACATGCTCCACATTGGGAATCGCCCGCAGCGACAGGAAGCGCAGCATCGCGGCCGTGTCGTACGGGGCGCGGTGGCCGAGGCTCACGCTCAGGGCCTGGTCGGCCGGTGGGGCCTGTTGTTCGTCGGCGTCTTGGCGCAGGCGCGTCGGGCTCATGCGGTAGTTGTCGGCGAAGGCCGCGTTGAAGCGGCGCAGGCTGCGAAAGCCGCTCGCGAGCGCCACCTGCGCGACCGGCAGGTGGGTGTCGGTCAGGAGCTGCTTGGCGAGCAGCAGGCGCCGTGTCTGCAGGTACTGCAGCGGCGTGACGCCGTGCTCGGCGGCGAAGATGCGGCGCAGGTGTCGGTCGCTCACGCCGAGGTGGTCGGCCAGGGCCGCCATCGACGGGGTGTCGCTTTCGTCGTCGCTGCCGAGGTGGCTGTCGAGCCATTGGGCAGCCTGGCGCGCGAGCGTGCGCGAGGCGTCCATCACCGTCCACGCGAGGCCCGGGCCGGGGGCCATCTCAGGGCGGCATTTCATGCAGGGGCGGAAGGCCTCGGCCTCGGCTTGGGCGGGCGACGAGAAGAAGCGGCAGTTTTCCTTGCGCGGCGTGCGCACGCGGCACACCGGGCGGCAATAGATGCCGGTCGACGTGACGCCCACGAAGAGCCGGCCGTCGAAGCGGGCGTCGCGGGCCTTGAAGACCTGGTAGGAGGCGTCGTGGTCGAGGGTCATGCGGCTCATTATGGGCAGCGCGTGCACCGTGACTGGCCGTTTTCGGACACATGCCCCAAGGCCGACGGGCGGCTTCGACACGGGGTGGAACGCCGCATGCTCCACGTCGCGGAGCGTACATCTCGCGTCTATAGAATCCGCCACTTCCACCAGGAGCACTCCCGCAATGCAAGTCACCGCGTCCAACTTCAAGGCCTACGACATCCGCGGCATCGTCGGCAAGACCATCGACGAAAGTTTTGCGGAGCACCTCGGCCGGGCCTTCGGCAGTGCAGCGGTGACAGCGGGCGAGAAAGCCGTCGCGGTGGGTCGCGACGGCCGCCTGTCGGGCCCGAGCCTCGTGGCCGCGCTGATCCGTGGCCTGGCCTCGACCGGCCTCGATGTCGTGGACCTCGGTGCCGTGACCACGCCGATGCTCTATTACGTGGCCGCCACGCGCGGCCAGCACGGTTGCAACTCGGGCATCCAGGTGACGGGCAGCCACAACCCGAAGGATTACAACGGCTTCAAGATGGTGCTGGCCGGCCGCGCGATCTACGGCGACGAGATCCAGGCCCTGCGCACCCGCATCGAGCGCGAAGACTACGTGGTGGGCAAGGGCCGCTCGGCCAAGATGAACATCGTGCCCGAGTACCAGCACCGCATCACGAGCGACTGCAAGCTCGCGCGCAAGATGAAGATCGTGGTCGACAGCGGCAACGGCATTCCCGGTGCGTCGGCGCCGGGCATCCTGCGGGCGCTCGGCTGCGAGGTGACCGAGCTGTACTCCGAGGTCGACGGCGACTTCCCCAACCACCACCCCGATCCGAGCAAGCCCGAGAACCTGGCCGACCTGATCCGTGCGGTGCAGACGAGCGACGCCGAGATCGGCCTCGCTTTCGACGGCGACGGCGACCGCCTGGGCGTCGTCACCAAGGACGGCAACATCATCTACCCCGACCGGCAGCTGATGCTCTTTGCGATCGACGTGCTCGACCGCAACCCCGGCGCCACCATCATCTACGACGTGAAATGCACCCAGCGCCTGGCGCCGGTGATCCGCGAGCACGGCGGCAAGCCGCTGATGTGGAAGACGGGCCACTCTCTGGTCAAGGCCAAGCTCAAGGAAACCAAGGCGCCGCTTGCCGGCGAGATGAGCGGGCACATCTTCTTCTCGGAACGCTGGTATGGCTTCGACGACGCGACCTACACCGCCGCCCGGCTGCTCGAGATCCTCTCGCGCAGCAAGAACCCGAGCCAGGTCTTGAACGACCTGCCCACGAGCTTCAACACCCCCGAACTCAACGTGCCCTGCGCCGAAGGCGAGCCGAAGCAGGTGGTGCAGAAGCTGCTGGACGTGGCCGACTTCCCCGGCGCCGAGGTGGTGACCATCGACGGCCTGCGGGTCGACTATGAAGACGGCTTCGGCCTCATCCGCTCGTCGAACACCACGCCGGTGCTGGTGCTGCGCTTCGAGGGGCACACCGAGGCGGCGCTGCACCGCATCGAAGAGAAGATGATGGCGGCGCTCAAGGTTGCAAAACCCGATGCGCAAGTTGCCGCTGCGGCGCATTGATGGAGCCCCCACGTCGCTGCGCTCCTGCCCCCCGAGTGGGCGGTCAGCCGCCTTGGGGCGGCCCGGCGGCGGCTGACTTCCCGTTTCGCCTGTGCGTGTCCTGATCGTCAAGCTGTCGTCGCTCGGGGACGTGGTGCACGCCATGCCGGTGGTGCACGACATCCGCAGCGTCTACAGCGGGGCGCGCATCGACTGGGTGGTCGAGCCCGCCTTCGCGCCGCTCGTGCGCCGGGTGCAGGGCATCGGCGAGGTGATCGAGTGCGCCCAGCGCCGCTGGCGCAAGCGCTTTTGGACGAGTGCCGTGCGTGCGGAGTGGCGCGAGTTCAAGCGCAAGCTCACGGCCGAGCGCTACGACGCGGTGATCGACCTGCAGGGCCTGACCAAGTCGGCCCTCGTCGCGCGCATGGCGCAGGGGCCGAGCTTCGGCTTGGCCAACAAGACCGAAGGCTCCGGCTACGAGTGGTCGGTGCGCTGGCTGATCGACCAGACCATAGCGATCACGCCGCGCATCCACGCGCTTGACCGCTCGCGCGAACTGGCAGCGCGAGCACTCAACTACCAGGTGAGCGGCTCACCGTACTACGGGCTGCTCTCGCGTGGCGAGCCACTGGCGCAACCCACCGTGGTCTTCGTGCACGGCACCTCGCGCGACGACAAGCTCTGGCCCGAGGCGAGCTGGATCGAACTGGGCCAGCGCATGGCGGCTTCGGGCTTCTGCGTCGCCTTGCCGCATGCCGGCGAGGTGGAGCGCGCACGTGCCGAGCGCATCGCCCGGGCCATTGGCGAGAAGGCGGCGGTATGGCCGCAGATGTCGCTCGATGCGCTGGTCGACCGGCTCGGGGCCACGCAGGGCCTGATCGGCGTGGACAGCGGCCTGAGCCACATCGCGGTGGCGCTCAACCTGCCGCACGTGCAGCTCTACAACTTCCCGACCGCGTGGCGCACCGGGCCTCTGGCCGCCCATGGCCACCAGCACCAGGTGGCGCTGGAGCGCGACCCGACGCCGGAGGTCGACCTGGTGTGGGCCACCTGGCAGGTGGTGCGCCGCGCCCGGCGCAGCTGAACGCCGATGCTCGCGCGGCACCTCTATTCCAACCTGCTGCGCCTGCTCAAGCCGGCGTACGTGCTGCGGCTGTGGTGGCGTGGGCGCGCCGAGCCGCTGTATCGCCACGCCATCGGCGAGCGGCTGGGCGACTACCGGGGCACGGTGCAGGCCGGCGCCTTGTGGGTGCACGCGGTGTCGCTCGGCGAGACGCGCGCGGCGGCGGCCCTGGTCGACGCGCTGCGCGAGCGCCACCCGACGCTTCGCCTGCTGCTCACCCACAGCACCGCCACCGGCCGCGAGGCCGGCAAGGCCCTCCTGCGCGAAGGCGACGTGCAGGCCTGGCTGCCCTACGACACGCCGGGCGTGGTGCAACGCTTCTTCGAGCAGTTCAAGCCGGTGGCCGGCGTGCTGATGGAAACCGAGATCTGGCCCAACCTGCTGCATGCCGCCGAAGCCGCGGGCGTGCCGATGGTGCTGGCCAATGCGCGGCTGAGCGCGAAGAGCCACCGCCAGGGGCAGCGCCTGTCGTCGGTGATGTACCCGGCCGCCGCGACGCTGCGCATGGCGCTCGCGCAGACCGAAGACGACGCCGCGCGCCTGCGC
The DNA here is from genome assembly GCF_024700055.1 of Rhizobacter sp. J219. Taxonomy (GTDB): domain Bacteria; phylum Pseudomonadota; class Gammaproteobacteria; order Burkholderiales; family Burkholderiaceae_C; genus Rhizobacter. The sequence goes on along the minus strand of NZ_JAJOND010000001.1, from coordinate 1,890,472 downwards.
GATTCCGGTGTGCGCGAGGTGGTGGTCTGCGGGAACCTCAAGTTCGACATGGCGCCCGACCCGGCGCTGATCGCCCGCGGCCGCGCCTGGCGTGAGCGCCTCGCGCGGCCGGTGGTGATGGCCGCGGCCACGCGCGAGGGTGAAGAGGCGATGCTGCTCGGCGTGTGGACGGCGTTGCTGGCGGCGCAGCGCCCGCTGCTCTTGATCGTGCCGCGGCACCCACAGCGGTTTGACGAGGTGGCCGCGTTGGTCAGCGCACAGGGCTTGTCGCTCGTGCGGCGCAGCGGCTGGCAGGTGGAACCGGACGACGCCGCATGGCAGGCGGACGTGTGGCTCGGCGACAGCATGGGCGAGATGCCGCTGTACTACGGCCTCGCCGACGTGGCCTTGCTCGGCGGCAGCTACGCACCGCTCGGCGGGCAGAACCTGATCGAAGCGGCGGCCTGCGGCTGCCCCATCGTGATGGGCCCGCACACCTACAACTTCGCCGAAGCGGCGCTGCTGTCGCTGGCCGCGGGCGCTTCGGTGCGTGTGGCCGAGATGGCCGAGGGTGTGGCGCGGGCGGTGGCCCTGGCCGGCCACGCGGAGCGCGAGCAGTTCGCCGAGCGCGCCGTCGCGTTTGCCAACCAGCACCGCGGTGCGGCCGCGCGCATGGCGGATCGCATCGCGCCGCTGCTGGCGCCTCGCTGAGTCGTTCCCGCGTTCGCGGGAACGACGGACTTGCGTTACTTCGCGAGCAGGCTGTTGACCGCCGCCACGTCGGCGGGGCTCAGCTGGCCGGCCGTCTGGCGCAGGCGCAGGATGTTCAGCAGCACGTCGTAGCGGGCGCGGGCGAGGTCGCGCCGGGTGCTGTAGAGCTGCGTCTGAGCGTTCAGCACGTCGAGGTTGACCCGCACGCCGACCTTGTAGCCGAGCTGCGTGGCATCCAGCGCGACCTGGCTCGACGACTCGGCGGCTTCGAGCGCCTTCACGCGTGCTTGCAGCGACTGCGTGCCGAAGTACGCGGTACGCGCAGCTTGCGTTGCCGAGCGGCGGGCGGCGTCGAGGTTGTTGCGCGATTGCTCTTCGAGGAGCAGCGTTTCCTTCACGCGGTTCTGCACCGAGAAGCCGGCGAAGAGCGGCAGGTTCAAGGTGATGCCGACGCTCGACTGGCTGGTATCGCCTCGGTAGTTGATGGTCTGCGTCGGACCCTGCTGCGACTGTCCGATGGTGCGGCCCTGGCCGACGCTGCCGCTCAGCTCCACCGTGGGCAGGTGGCCGGCGCGGGCCTTGGTCGTTTCGAGCTGCGCGACTTCGTAGCCGACCCGCGCCTTGCGCACCGGCGGCGAAGCTTCGGCCTGCGACACCCAGGCGTTCACGTCGGCCGGGGCGACAGGCGGCAGGGCCACGGGCACGGCCAGCGGCTTGGGCTGCACACCGCTGCGGCCGACCAGCTGGTCGAGCGCAATGCGCTTGGTCAGCAGGTCGTTCTCGGCAGCGAGTTCCTGCGCGGTCGCGAGGTCATAGCGTGCCTGTGCTTCGCGGGTGTCGGTGATGGTGGCGGTGCCCACCTCGAAGTTGCGCTTGGCCGAGGCCAGCTGCTCCGAGATGGCCTTGGTGCTGGCCTGGGCGGTGGTCAGCGCATCTTGTGCGGCGAGCACGTCGAAGTAGGCCGTGGCCACGCGGACGATCAGGTCCTGCTCGGCGATCGCCAGATCGGCCTTGGCGGCGTCGACGCCCAGGTCGGCTTGCGAGATGGTGGCATCGTTGCCGCGGTTGAAGAGGGATTGGCGTGCGTTCAACGAGGCGCTCGGGCCGCGATTGGTGGTCTCGCTGACAGGCGTCTCGTTGGTGGTGCGGCCGTAGCTGAGGGCCGCGCCGACGTTCGGCCGGCGAAGGGCATGCGTCTGGTCGGCCTTGTACTGCGCGGAGTCCGCCAGCGCCCGCGCCGCAAGGTAGGTCGCGTCATAGCCGCGGGCCGTGTCGTACAGCTCCTGCAGGGATTGGGCGTATGCACCGGGCAGGGCGCCAAGGGCGAGGGCGGCCGCGAGGACCAGCCGGCGTGGCGTGAAAGCAGGGGACATGGAAAGGTCCTTGGGGTTGTACTGCGTTCGAAGAATCAGAAATGGAAGCGCGAGGGCTCGTCGAAGCCCAAGAGGCGCTGCGCGACGGTGTCGAAGAGGTTGACGCTCCTGAATTCGTTGTCGCCCACGCGCGTCACGAGCACGGCGTTCATCACCGGCTCCTGGCCCACGATGGCGGCGAGGCGGCCGCCGGCAGCGAGTTCGTTCAGCAGGCGCTGCGGGACGGAAGCCACCGAGCCCGACAGCAGGATCACGTCGAACGGGCCGGCGGTGGGCAGGCGCTTGGAGCCGTCGCCCTCGACCACGCTCACGTTGGTGACCGCGGCGCGCTTCAGGTTCTCGGACGCGAGCTTGGCGAGCACCGGGTCGATCTCGAGCGTGACGACCTGGCGTGCCTTGTGGGCGAGCAGCGCGGCCATGTGGCCGGAGCCGGCGCCGATCTCCAGCACCCGCTCGTGCTTGCGCACCTCGAGCGCCTGCAGCAGGCGGGCCTCGACCTTGGGGGCCAGCATGCACTGCCCGTTCGGCAAGGGCACCTCCGTATCGAAAAAGGCCATGCTCCGATACGCCGGCGGCACGAAGTCCTCGCGCTTGACCACGGCCAGCAGGGACAGGACGCTCGGGTCCAGCACGTCCCAGGGGCGGATCTGCTGTTCGATCATGTTGAAGCGGGCTTGCTCGGTGTTCATGGCGGGTCTCGTGTGAAACAGGGAAGACGGGGGGGGACGGGGAGAGGAACCAAAAATTCTATTTGCCGCCCGCGGGCTGCGGGGCGATGTCAGCAGTGGCGTGCCTGCCGCCACCGAACTTGCGCCTGGCCCAGGCAGCGAGGTCGTCGAGGTAGCAGTAGATGACGGGCACGACCACGAGCGTCAGCAGCGACGAGGTGATCACGCCGCCGATCACGGCCTGGCCCATCGGCGCACGCTGCTCGGAGCCTTCGGACAGCGCAAACGCCAGCGGCACCATGCCAAAGACCATCGCGAGCGTGGTCATCAGGATCGGGCGCAGCCGCACCTCGGCGGCGTGCAGCAGGGCTTCTTCGCGGCCCATCGGCGCGTGGCCGTTTTCGCCGGCGCGCGAACGGATGGCGAAGTCGACCAGCAGGATCGCGTTCTTCGTCACCAGGCCCATCAGCATCACGATGCCGATGATGCTGAACATGTTGAGCGTGGAGCCGAAGACCAGCAGCGTGAGCACCACGCCGATCAGCGTGAGCGGCAGCGACGCCATCAGCGCGATCGGCTGCAGGAAGCTCTTGAACTGGCTCGCGAGGATCATGTAGATGAAGACGATGGCGAGTGCCAGCGCGCCGATGGCGTACTGGAACGACTCGGTCATGTTCTTCGTCGAGCCGCCGAAGCTGTAGCGGTAGCCGGGCGGCCAGGCCACGGTGTCGAGCACGCGGCGGATGTCGGCCGAGACTTCGCCGGAGCTGCGGCCGTAGGCATTGGCGTCGACGTTGATCTCGCGGTTGAGGTCGCGTCGGTTGATCTGGTTGAGGCCGGTCGAGGGCGTCACCTCGGCCACCTGCGACAGGCGCACGATGCGCGGCGAGCCGTCGGCCGCGGCGGCCACGTTGATGGGCACGCGCAGCAGGTCGTCGACCGCCACACGCGCTTCGGGCGTCACGCGCACGTTGACGTCGTAGTTCTCGCCATCGGGGGCGCGCCAGTTGCCGGCGGTGGTGCCGGCCACCAGCGTGCGCAGCGTGCCGGCGAGCGCGTTGACGTTGAGCCCGAGGTCGGCCGCGGCTTCGCGCTTCACGTCGATCGAGACGGTCGGCTTGTTGGGCTTGAGCGTGGTGTCGAGGTCGACCAGGCCGGGGATCTCGCGCAGCTTCGGCATGATGAGGTTCGACAGCCGCTCCAGCTCGGCGAGGTCGGGCCCCTGGATCGAGAACTGCAGGCTCTTGCCGCCGCCGAGGTCGGTGACGCCGATGTTGGTGACGGTGATGCCGGGGATGCGCGCGAGCCGCTCGCGCAGCGGGCCGGTGAGCTGGTCAACGCTGCGTTTGCGGTCCTTTCGGTCGACCAGGCGCACGTACACCGCGCCATAGATCTTGCCGGGCGAGCCGGCGCCGTTGATCGTGGTCACGGTGTGGCGCACTTCGGGCATTTCGCGCAGCACGGCGTCGATCTGGCGGGCGCGGGCTTCGGTCGTCTCCAGCGACGAGCCGACCGGCGTGTAGAAGTTGAGCTGCGTCTCCGAGAAGTCGGCCTTCGGAATGAACTCGGCGCCGAGGATGGGGATCACGAAGAAGCTGCCGACGAAGGTGGCCAGTGCCACCAGCAGGGTCTTGAGCTTGTGCTTGAGCGACCAGCCGAGGATGTGCTGGTAGGTGTTCGACAGCCACTCGGTCAGCCAGTCGAACCAGCCGGTCACGCGGCCGATGGTCTTGTCGTACAGCGTGACCGGCGGCCCTTTGCGGCCGTGCTGGTGGGCCTGCGGGTCATGCCACACGCTGGAGAGCATGGGGTCGAGCGTGAAGCTCACGAACATCGAGATCAGCACCGCCGCCACGATGGTGATGCCGAACTGGTGGAAGAACTTGCCGACGATGCCGCCCATGAAGCCGATCGGCAGGAACACCGCCACGATCGACAGCGTGGTGGCGAGCACCGCGAGACCGATCTCGTTGGTGCCGTCGAGCGAGGCCTGCATGGGGGTCTTGCCCATCTGCACGTGGCGCACGATGTTCTCTCGCACCACGATCGCGTCGTCGATCAGCAGGCCCACGCACAAGCTCAGCGCCATCATCGTGATGCCGTTGATCGTGAAGCCGAAGAGGTACATGAAGAGGAAGGTGCCGATCAGCGCGATCGGCAGCGTGAGACCGGTGATGACGGTCGAGCGCCACGAGTTCAGGAACAGGAACACGATCAGCACCGTGAGCACCGCACCTTCGATCAGCGTCTGCGTCACGTTGGCCACCGACACGCGGATGGAGCGCGAGTTGTCGCGGTTGACCTCGATCTTCACGCCTGGCGGCACGAGCTGTGCCACGTCTTTCAGGGCGGCCTGCAGGCCGTCGACCACGGCGATGGTGTTTTCACCCTGCGACTTCTGCACCGACAGCAGCACCGTGCGCTGGCCGTTGTAGAGCGCGAGGCTCTCGATCTCCTGCGGGCCGTCGACCACGTCGGCCACCTGCCAGAGCTTGATCGTGTTGCCGCCGCGGCGGGCGACCACGATGTCGCGGAACTCCTCCGGGCGTTTCAGGCGGGCGTTGATCTGCACCACGCGCTCCTGCTCGCGCGACTGCAGGGCGCCCATCGGCAGCTCCTGGTTTTCGCTTCTCACGGCCGCGAGCACCTGGTCGACGCTCACGCCCATCGCTTCGAGCGCGGCCGGGCGCAGGTAGAGGTTGACCTGGCGCTTCACGCCGCCGACCACCGTGACCGAGCCCACGCCGCGCACGTTTTCCAGGCGCTTTTGCAGCACCTGGGTGGCCCAGGTGGTCAGTTCCTGCGGAGACTTCTTGCCTTCGGGCGAGAGCACGGCCACGTTGAAGATCGGCGCGCTCTGCGGGTCGAAGCGGAAGATGCGCGGCTCCTTCACCTCGTCGCGCAGGTTGGGGCGGATGAGCGCGATCTTCTCGCGCACGTCATCGGCCGCCTTGCGGCCATCCACGTCGAGGTTGAACTCGACGATCACGACCGACGAACCTTCGTACGAGCGCGACGAGAGGGCGTTGATGCCGGCGATCGTGTTGACGGCTTCTTCGACCTTGCGCGTGATCTCGGCCTCGACGATCTCGGGCGAGGCGCCGGGGTAGTCCATCTGGACCACGACGGTGGGGAAGTCGACGTTCGGGAACTGGTCGACCGCCAGCCGCTTCACGCTGAAGAGGCCGAGCACGACGAAGGCCAGCATGACCATCGTGGCCATGACCGGGTTGCTGATGGAGACGCGGGTGAACCACATGGCGCTTCGCCCTCAGCGCGCCGCGGCGGCAGAGGCCGGGGTGGCGGGTGCGCTGGGGGCGGGGGCGCCCGTCAACGTCACCGGCGAGCCGTCGCGCAGCAGGCCGACGGTGCTGCGCAGCAGCTGCGTGCCGGCGGCGATGCCCTCGGTGACCTCGACCACGCTCTCGCGAGCGCCGTTGAGCCGTGCCTCGCCACGGGCGCCGGTCGTCACCGGCTTGTGCGCGATGCGGCCGTCGACGATGGCCATCACGTAGGGTCGGGCCTGGTCGACACGCACCACGCCGGCCGGCACCACCAGCGCATTGCGTCGCTGCAGCTCGATGCTGCCCTTGGCGAAGAGGCCCTGGCGCAGCCCGGGGTGGGGTTTCATGCTCAGGTAGACCATCACCGCGCGGGTGCCGGCCTGGGTGCTCGGGTTGATGCGCGCGACGGTGGCTTCCACTGGCTCGCTGTAGCCGTCGATCTCGAGCCGGGCGGTCTGGCCCACGCGCACCTCGGCCACGTCTTCGGCCGGCACGGCGGCTTCGAGTTCGATGCGCGACAAGTCGACGACCTCGATGAGACGTGTGTCGATCGAGACACGCTCGCCCACCTGCACCAGCCGCTGCGACACCGTGCCCGAGATCGGCGCGACCAGCCGCGCGTCGGCGAGCGACTTGCGGGCGAGGTCGACGGCGGCCTGGGCCGCGCCGTAGTTGGCGCGCGCCGCGGCTTCGTTCGACACCGAGGTTTCGAGGCCGGTGGGCGAGATGAAACCCTGGGCGACGAGCGCGCGGTTGTTCTCGAGCGCGCGGCGGGCGATGTCGAGCTGGGCGCGCGAGGAGGCGGCGTTCTGCTCGGCCTGGCTCACCCGCAGGGCGAGTTCGGAGGTGTCGAGCTGGCCGAGTTCCTGGCCGGCCTTGACCGCGTCGCCTTCACGCACGGTGAGCGACTTCACCTCGCCGGCGACCTTGGCCTTGATGAAGGCGCTGTTGACGGCCTTCAGGCCGCCCGACACCGCCAGCGTGCGCACCAGCTCCTGCTGGGTGGCCACCACCACGTCGGTGGCGGCGAGGTCATAGCTTTGCGTCACCTTGGCCGGCTGCGCGGCGGCGGCGCGGGCCTGGCGTTTGGCGATGAGCGTGCGCGCGATCAGCGCACACACCAGCAGCAGCACGATCCCTCCGATCAGCCACTTGAGTCTGGTTCTGGTCATGACACGAGATTCCCTCAGGGTGCTTTTGTTGTCGTGATGGTCCGCTCGTTGAGCAGGCCATTGAGCATCAGTTCGATGTGGACTTCGACGACGCGGTCCGGGTCGAGGTCCATGCCTTCGGCCGGACATGCGCCGAACGAGTTCTTGTGCAGCGAGAGGAAGATCAGCGGCGCAATCAGCGCGTGCATGGTCTCCTCGTACGGCAGCGGGCGGAACTCGCCGCGCTCCACGCCACGGCGCAGTGTACGAACGAGCAGGTCGGACGCCGGCTGGATCACCTCGTCGCGATAGAACTGCGCGATCTCGGGGAAGTTGCGCACCTCCGACATCATGATCTTGTGGATGCCGCCGGCCGGCGAGCTGCCCACCCGCGCCCACCACATGCGCAGCAGCATGGCGAGCAGCTCGGCGCTCGGGCCCTCGAACTGCTCGACGATGCCGGCGCCTTCGGCGATCACGCCACCGAGGTTCTGCTGGATCACCGCCTTGAGCAGCTCTTCCTTGCTCGGGTAATAGAGATAGAGGGTGCCCTTGGACACGCCGGCGCGCACCGCGACCTCGTCGGAGCGGGTGGCGGCAAAGCCCTTTTCGACGAAGAGCGCCAGCGCTGCGTCGAGCAGCTCCTGGGGGCGCGCTTCCTTGCGGCGTTGCCGGGTGGGTGCGGTGGATTGGGTTTTGGACATGAATGAGGCGGGGGCTGAGATACTGACCAACCGGTCAGTAATGTAGCTGCCTCAAACGCGGCGGGTCAAGGCGAGGGTCTTGAAGCCTGCGGCGGATTTGACCCGCCTCAAGTCGGCCCTCGCCTCGCTCGCCGCAGGTTTCGCCCAGGCGCCGGGAGACGTGCGTCCATCGCCAGAAAGTTGTTTGCGCGTGCAAATTATGGGGTCCGGACCCCTCTCCAAGGTGGCTGGCCCCTACGCAGCAAGCCGGTACAAAGATCCGGGGAATCTCCGGATGCTCTAAAAGTAGACGACCGTCTACATTTTCGGCGGGAAACACAAACCTTCAAGGAGACCCGCATGAGCTTCCGTTTCAGCGCTGCAATGCGCGCTTTGCTGCCTGCCCTGGCCTTGCTCGGCTTCGGCGCCGAGGTGGTGGCATCCGGCATCACCCAGAACGCGTCGTGGACCGTCAACCGCTCCGGCACCACGACCAAGTACCGCGTCGTCGCCTACGGTGACTCGATCTTCGCGGGCTACAACACCTCGCTGACCAACGTGGCCAGGTACTCGGCCCCGACCGTGCAGGCCGAATACCTGTCGGCCGCCTGGGGCACCGACATCGAGAGCATCCGCCGCACCAAGTCGGGCGCGGTGGCGAAGGAGATCTACGAAAGCAAGATCGTCGGCGAGCGCTCCTACATGCAGAACAGCTCCACCCGCGTGGTCGCCTTCGAGATGTGCGGCAACGACGGCCTGCAGAACCGCGCCGATTTCGACGGCCAGACCGGCACCTGCAGCTACACCAAGCTGAACCAGGGCGTCGAGACCTGCAAGACCTACGTCGCCCGCGCGATGGACTACATCAACGCCAACGCCTACTCGGGCGTCAAGCTCAAGATCATCGGCAACCTGCACATGCCGGGCATGGATGCCTACAACAAGACCAGCAGCTGCCGCGACGCCTCGACCGGCCGTGGCGTCAACATCACCGAGATGATGCTCGGCGTGGCGGCGCGTGCGAACTACTGGATGTGCGAATACGCCCGCCAGAAGGGCTTCGTCTGCGTCGACAATTTCGCGCAGTACCACGCCGCCGACTACGACAGCAACGGCGACGGCCTCATCGACTCCGAAGCCATCAAGTACCGCCCGGGCGACACCGAAGCGGCCTACGTGACCCGCATCACGACGACCTACCGCTCGACCGTCCGCGATGCCAACGTGAAGCGCATCACCGCCAGCACGACCTACGACTACATCCAGTCCGACGACATCCACCCGACCTACACCGGCGGCAACGTGTCGTTGAGTTTCGGCACGGGCACCGGCTCGGCGGCACCGCGCTACACCTCGTTCACCGGCGGCAAGAGCCCGATCTGGGACCGCTACGCGCACGAGCGCTCGGGCTGGTCGATGGCCACGAGCAACCCGTCGGCGCCCTGAGGCCCGTCGAGGTGTGATGTGAAAGTGCCGGGCAGTCCACGCCGGCAGCCGGAGGAAGCGGTGACCAAAGGCCGGGCGACCGAGAGCCGGGCGGCGGGGACGTCGTTCGGCCCGTCTTTCGGGTACCTGTTGGCCGCCGTGGTCGTGGTGGGGGGCGTGGCCTACTGGCTCACCGCGCCTTCACCGCCCGAGCCGGTGGCCGTGCCGCCCGCGGCCCCCATGTGGGCCGCGGCGCAGCGCGACATGCTCCCTGAAGCCGCGCCGGTGGCGTCTGCACCGGCCGCGGCGGCAAGCGCACCGCTGCCGCAGGCCACCCCGGCACCGGGCGCACGCGACCCGAACGACGACCCCACGCCCGACCTCACCGCCTATCTCAACCCCGGCGAGAAGCCGACGATGAACGAGGTGATCGACCGGCTGCGCCGCGCCGGCGTGACCACCGGCGTCGCTGCCTTCAATCCGCCCGGCACCAAGCCGCCGCTCGTCGGGCTGGCCGTGCCCGAAGACTTCGCGCTGCCGCCGGGCTACGTGCGCCACCACCAGACCACCGACGATGGGCAGGACATCGAGCCTGTCCTGATGTACGCCCCCGACCACCCGCGCTTCGTCGACGCCGCGCGCCAGCCGATCGGCACGGCGCGCGACCGCATCGTGCCGCCCGAGCAGGCCCCGCCCGGCCTGCCGCTGCGCAAGGTCGTGGTGCCGGCGCCGGTCGAGCCCGACCAGGCCGGACGGTGAGCCCCGTGGATCTCTTGTCTCGCCCCGGAGGGCGTGCGGCGGCGGGGCTCCTGGCCAGCGCCGTCCTCTCGTTTTTCTATGCGCGGGGCGGCGCCGGCTGGGTGCTCGGCTTCGTGGCGCTCGTGCCCTGGCTGCGCACGCTCGATGCAACGCACACGCTCGGCCGTTGCCTGCTGAATGCGTGGGCGATGTCGGTCGCCTTCACGCTGGCGGCCTTTCCTTGGTTCGGCGCCGCCATCGGCCACTACGCGCAGCTCGGCACGGCTGTCGGCCTGCTGGTGCTGCTGGTGGCCGCACCGCTGTTCCAGCCGCAAATCCTCGTGTTCGCGCTGGTGCGACACCGGCTGCGCCGGCGTGGCCTGGTTCTGGGTGCGCTGGCCGGTGCCGCGGCCTGGGTGGCGACCGAGTGGCTCGTGCCCAGGATGCTGGGCGACAGCTATGGCTACGGGCTCTACCCCTCACGCCTCTTGCGCCAGGCCGCCGACGTGGGCGGCACCGCGGGGCTCACGCTCCTGCTGCTGCTGGTGAACGAAGCGGTGGCGGCTGCGCTGGCACGCCGCGGGCAGGGCCTGCGGGCCGTCGCACGACCTGTGGGCCTGGCCCTGCTGGTGCCACTGCTGCTGGCGGCATACGGCTGGGCGGCGCTCGCCGGCCTGCCGGCGGCGCCAGACGCCAAGCCGCTGCGCGTGGGCCTCGTGCAATCGAACATCGCCGACTACGAGCGCCTGCGCCAGGAGAAGGGCGTCGATGCGGTGGTGCGCGAGGTGCTCGACACGCACTACGAGATGTCGCATGGCGCCGTCGCGCAGCACCGTGCCGACGCGGTGCTATGGTCGGAGACGGTCTACCCCACGACCTTCGGCAACCCCAAGAGCGAGGGCGGCGCCGAGCTGGACCGCGAGATCCAGGGCTTCATCAATGCCGCCGGCGTGCCCTTCGTGTTCGGCACCTACGACCGCGACGAGGCGGGCGAGTACAACGCCGCCGCGTTCGTCAACCCCGGCACCGGCCTCGTCGGCTTCTACCGCAAGACCCGGCTCTTCCCGCTGACCGAATACGTGCCGGCGTGGCTCGACAGCGCCTGGCTGCGCCAACTGCTCCCGTGGACGGGCGCCTGGCGGGCCGGCAACGGCGCACGGGTCTTCCCCTTGCGCCTGGCCGATGGGCGCGAGATCCCGGTGCTGCCGCTGATCTGCCGCGACGACGTGGACACCGGCCTCGGCATCGACGGCGCCCGCCTCGGGGCGCAGGCCATCTTCACGATGTCGAACGATGCTTGGTTCACCCGCTACCCGCAGGGCGCCGAGCTGCACCAGGCGGCCGCGGCCTTTCGCAGCATCGAGACGCGGCTGCCGCAGTTCCGCGTCACCACCACCGGCTACAGCGCCGCGATCGATGCCACCGGCACGGTGGTCGCCAGCACGCAGATGGGCCAGCGCACGCTCGTGATCGGCGACCTGCCGGTGACGGAGCCGCCGCGCACGCTGATCGTGATGTGGGGCGACTGGGTCGGCCCGCTGGGCGCGGCTTTTCTGGCGGCGCTCGCCGTCATCGCCGGTGTGCGCCGCTGGCGCGGACGCCGCCTTGCCGAGGCGGCCGGCGGTGTCACGGGCGTGGCGGCCCTCCCTGCCGACGTGGCCGTGCTGCCGCCCGCGGTGCGTGTGGCGGCCGGCCTGCTGCGCGGTGTCGCGCGGCTCAGCCTGCTGGCGATGGCGCTGGTGTTCCTCTTCGGCGACGGGCCGTTCCGCACCAACAACTTCGCGCAGATCCGCGCCTTCAGCGTGTTCTTCCTCGCGCCGGAGCTGGCCGCATGGCTGTTGCTGCGGGCCTTCGCCGCGCAGCTCAGCCTGGAGGCGGGGCTGCTGGTGTTCACGCGCGGACGGCGGCGGCTTGAACTGCCCCTGGCCGACGTCGCGGCCGTCGAGCCGTGGCGCTGGCCGATCCCCGGCAGCGGCGCCTGGCTGCGCCTCGGCTCGGGCGCACGCTGGCCGTCCGGCCTGCTGCATGCCGACCCGGCCGGCCTGGCACGCGCGATCGAGGCGGCCGGTGGCGCCGCGGTGCAGGAGCGCGCCAGCCTGCGCGCGCGCACCTATGCGCAGGTGCGCCGGGCCATTCAGCGGGGGTGGCTGGAGCACTCGCTGGTGAAGTACGGGCTCTTCCCGCTGCTGCTGGCCGTCCCGGCGTTTCGCGTGCACCAGTTCATCGTCTTCGGCAGCAGCTTCGGCGAGCTGCAGGTGTACGGGCTGGCGGCCTACCTCAAGGCGTTTGCCCTCTGGTGGGCGGCGTGGACGATCGCCGTCGTGGTCTGCGCAGCGGTGCTGCGTGCGTTCACCGAGCTGGGCACGCTCGCAAGCGTCTGGCTGCGTCCGGGCCGGGCCCTCGATGCGCGCTGGTGGCTCGACCGTGGCGGCCTGGCCGTGCTCTACCTCGGCTTGCCGGGCTGGCTGCTGCTGAAGACCGTCGGCAGCTGAGGCGGGCTCAGGCCGTTTCGAGCGGCTCCGCCAGGCGGGGCCGGATGCTCGCCAGCATGTCGGCCGCGTGCCGCAGCACCGCTTCCAGCGTGTGGCCGTGCAGCGGCCAGACGCCCGAGCCGACGCGACAGCCGATGCGCAGGTTGCTCAGCGTGCGGTAGCTGAGCGGGCGCTGCAGTTCGGCCTTGATGCGGGCCGACATCGTGCGCGTGAAGCTGAGGCACTCGGCGTTGGCGCAGGCCAGCACGAGCAGGAATTCGTCGCCCTCGAAGCGCATGACACGGTCTTCGTCGCGGGCCAGCTGGCGCAGGCGCTTGGCCACCTGGCGCAGCAGCTGGTCGCCGGCATCGCGGCCGTAGCGTTCGACCACCGGGGCCAGCCCGTCGAGCCCGACGTGCAGCACGCACAGCGAGAGGCCTCGCGATTGCAGGTCGTGCGCCCAGGCCGGGCCTTCGTCGTGCAGTTGCTCCAGCGTGGCGAGGCCGGTGAGGGTGTCGCGGTGTGCGGCGAGCACCGGCATCGCGGGTTTGGGGGCGGGGCCGATGCCGTCGGTGCGGCGGCGAGCGGGCGGCCGCTGAGGGGTGGGCAGGTCGCGCAGCGCGAGACTCGCGGGCAGCGGCGACCCGGTGCGTGGGCTGAAGCGGTGGGCCACGAGGCCGAGCGCCAGGCACGACAGCCAGGCCCAGGCCGCCACAGGCGTCTGCGCCGCGGCGATGGCCCAGGCGAGCACCATCACCCGCATCGCGGGGCGCTCGTTCGGGGTCGCTGTGCTGTCCAGGTCGTTCATGGCGGCAGGCGTGCCGGGCAAGCCGGCGGGCCGCTTCATTGTGTGGGGCGCGCGCCAGGCGTGTCGCGCCAAATAGGCACGCTTGTGCCTCTTTTTTCAGCAGATCAAAACAGGGCCCACGAACGGCTCAGAGCAGCAGGCGGCCGGCGTAGCCGGTCATCTCGAGGTAACCGCGGCCGAGCTTCGCGCCGCCTTCGCCGAGCAGGTCGCACAGGCCTTCCCAGTACCAGGCGCCGGTGCTGGCGCGGCTGTCGAGTTCCTGGGCATCGAAGCGGGCCGCCACGCGGAAGCGGCCGGCGGGGGTGTCGAGCGTCCACTCCACCGGGTAGCGGGCCTGCGAGGCGGGGCTCTGCCATTGGCGGCCGGGCGTGAAGCGAACGTCGCCGGGGCCGAAGACCTGCAGCTGGCCGCCGGCCGCGCGCAGGCTGCCACCGGCGTAGAGCGCCGAGCCGTCGGCACGCCGCAGGCGAAAGGCAGTCAGCGCGCCGCCGTCGTCGAGGTTCATGCCGACCCAGTCCCAGCCGACGACCTCGGGGTGCAGCAGGGTGTCGCTCCACTCGTGGTCGAGCCAGGCGCGGCCGGTGGCCGCCAGCACCTGCCCGTCGAGCGTGAGCTGGCCTTGCACCTGCAGCTGCGGCTGGCTGTAGTAGTGGCTGGCCAGGCCCGGCAGCGGCCCTTTGCGCGAGTAGCCGGCCTCGCCTTGCAGCAGCACCGGCTGGGTGGTGCTGCAGTGCAGGTCGAGCGCGAAGCCGGCGCTGTCGCTCGCGATGCGGGCCCGGTAGACGCTGCGCTGCGCCGGCCCGCTGCGCGCGAGCGACCAGCCGCGCAAGCGCACCGCGGTGTCGCCCACGCCCGCCTCGGCGATGCCGAAGCCGGCGCGGGCGATGCGCTGGTCGTGCCGCTGGCGGCGCTCGGCGAGGTCACCGAGAGCCGCGTGGGCGAATACGAGCTGCGTGGGGGCGAAGCGGCTGCGGGTGTCGGCCTCCACGCCGGCCACGCCGGGCCGGCTGCGGAAGAAGGTGACCTGGAAGCCGAACTCGCGGCCGCCGGCAGCCTGCAGCACGCCGGTGAGGTACCACCACTCGGTGCGGGTCTCGGGGTGGGCGCCGAAGTCGGCCGGGAACGCCAGCGCCCGGGGCGCCACCGCGGCGTTCGCCGGCCGCGGGACCGACGACAGCGCAGACAAGGCGGTCGGAGCGGCCATAAGCCCCAGCATTTCGCGGCGTTTCATGCGGCCAAGCTTCTCACGCCGGATGACAATGCAGGGTTCCGCTGACAACGCTGCCGATGAGTTCTTTCTCGCTACCCGAAGACTTCGACCTGGGCGAACACTTCGACCACCGCACCCTGATCCGCGCCATGGAGCTCAAGCCCCAGCAGGCGGTGACCGCGCTGCAGGTCGACGGGCCGCGGCTCGTGAGCCGGGTGCAGGGCGCGGGGCCCACCGCCTACCAGCAGCACATCCAGTGGGTGGAGGACCGCCGCCTCGGCCCCAAGCTGGAAGGCCGCTGTTCCTGCCCGGCGGGCCACAACTGCCAGCACGTGGCGGCCGCCCTGATGGCCTTCGAGGCGCAGCAGATCCGCATCAAGAAAGGCCTGCCCGAAAAACCCGGCGTCGCAACACCCGTCGCCCGCCCCGCGCCGCCGCCGGCGCCCGAGATGCTGGAGCTGGGCTCGCTGCCCCTGGTGCCGGTGCTGCGGCTCACGACCTGTGTCGACGTGGCCTCCGAGGCGCTGCTGCATCACCGCTACGGCTCGGCGCAGGCGCGTGCCTCCACCCTGCGCCAGGGTGCGGCGCAGCTGATCTACCGCTACCAGCCCCCCACCGGCAAGGCGCTCGACTACCACGCACCCGCCGGCAACGCGACCACGACGCTCGCCGAGGTGAACGACCCGCAGCGGCCGGGCCGCATCGCGATGGGCCACTTCCAGCGCCAGTCGCAGGGCGAGGCCGCGGCCTTGCGCTCGCTGGTGGGCGAGCTGGAGCTGCGGCCGTGGAGCCTCTCGGCCGGCCTGGCGGTCGAGCGTGTGACGCGCCAGTCGCTGATGCGCCAGCCGGCCGCGGCCGTGGCCTCCAGCCCCGAACCGCATGCGCCGATGCTGCTCGTGCCGCAGCGCCGCGACCGCTGGCCCGAGCTGCTGGCGCACCACATCCCCGAACTCGAGCGCCGCGGCTGGCTGGTCGAGGTTTCCGACGATTTCCCCTACGAGCTGCACCAGGCCGACGACTGGGCGGTCGACATCGGCGAAGAGCCCGGCGGCCATTGGTTCAGCGTGGGCCTGCGCGTCACGGTCGACGGCGAGCCGGTCAACCTGGTGCCGCTGCTCGTGAGCCTGGTGCAAAACGGCTGGCTCAACCCGGAAGCGCTGGTCGGGCGCAGCGAGGGCAGCGAGGTGCTGGTGCCCTGGTCGGTGGAAAGCGCGCCCGCACCCGGCACCGCGCCGCGCCAGCGGCTGCTGCGCCTGCCGGTCGCGCGTGTGCTGCCGCTGATGGAATGGCTGCGCAGCGTCTTCCGCATGGGCGAGCGCACGAGTGCGCTGCGCCTGTCGCGCTTCGACCTGAGCACGCTGGAGTCGCTCAGCGAGGCCGGCCGTGTCACCGCGCCGCCCAGCTACACCCAGCTGATGGAGCAGGTGAAGCTGCTCAACGGCGACGCCGGCCTGCCGCCGGTCGAAGCCTCGCCGCAGGTGCAGGCCACGCTGCGCCACTACCAGCTCGACGGCCTGGCGTGGATGGACTTCCTGCGCCGCTCGCGGCTCGGCGGCATCCTCGCCGACGACATGGGCCTGGGCAAGACGCTGCAGGCGCTCGCGCTGCTGCAGGCCGAACTCGACGCCGGCCGGCTCGACCTGCCGAGCCTCGTCATCGTGCCCACCAGCCTGATCGGCAACTGGGAGGCCGAGGCCCGCCGCTTCACGCCGCAGCTCAAGCTCGTGGTGCTGCACGGGGCACAGCGCGCCAAGCACTTCAAGGAGATCGCGGGCGCGCACCTCGTGATCACGAGCTACCCGCTGGCGATGCGCGACATGGCCACGCACGGCGCGCAGGAGTGGCACTACGTCATGCTCGACGAAGCCCAGCGCATCAAGAACTCGCGCAGCCAGGCCGCGCTCTCGGTGAAGGAGCTGAGCGCGCGGCACCGGCTGTGCCTCTCGGGCACGCCGCTCGAAAACCACCTCGGCGAGCTGTGGAGCCTGATCGACTTTGTCTGCCCCGGCCTGCTCGGCAGCGAGGCGCAGTTCCGCGAGCACTACCGCACCCCCATCGAACGCCGGCAGGACACGCTGCGCGCGCAGCAACTCGCGCGTCGCGTCAAACCCTTCCTGCTGAGGCGCACCAAGCAGCAGGTCGCCCGCGAGCTGCCCGAGAAGACCGAGACGCACCTGCGCGTCGAGCTCACCGGCACCCAGCGCGACCTCTACGAGACCGTGCGCGCCACCATGGACAGCAAGCTGCGCGAGGTGATCGCGCAGCAAGGCCTCGCGCGCAGCCAGATCATGGTGCTCGATGCGCTCTTGCGCCTGCGCCAGGTGTGCTGCGACCCGCGCCTGCTGAAGACCGGCGACGACGGTGACGCCCCCGTGGCCCGCCCGCACCACCCGTCGGCCAAGATGGAGCTGCTGCTCGACCTGTTGCCCACGCTCGTGGAAGACGGCCGGCGCGTGCTGCTCTTCTCGCAGTTCACCGAGATGCTCGGGCTGATCGAGCTGGAGCTGCAACGCCTGAAGCTGCCGTACCTGCTGCTCACCGGCGAGACCAAGGACCGCGGGGCGCTCGTCGAGAAATTCCAGGAAGGCAACACACCGCTCTTTCTCATCAGCCTCAAGGCCGGTGGGGTGGGCCTCAACCTGACGGCTGCCGACACGGTGATCCTCTACGACCCCTGGTGGAACCCGGCGGTCGAGCAGCAGGCCATCGACCGTGCCTACCGCATCGGGCAGGACAAGCCGGTCTTCGTCTACAAGCTGCTCGCCAGTGGCACGGTCGAAGACAAGATGCTGGAACTGCAGGCGCGCAAGGCGGGGCTCGCCGACTCGCTGCTGTCGGGCGTGGCAAGCGATGCGGCGCTGACCACGCAGGACTTCGACGAGCTCTTCAAGCCCCTGGGCGGAGAGTAGGAATAGATCCGCCCGGGGCCGACGGCCCGACGCGGATTTTTCCTACAGGCAGGACTGGAACACGCTTCGATCATGGTGTCTCCACGATGCACTCTCCAGGGGGCCCCATGTCAGACCTTCCCCGTTTCCAGCGACAAGTTCAGGCCGTGGGCCAGATGCTGTCGTCGGCCGGCTACGACGCCGATGACTTCGAGATCCGCGCCGACCGCTCGTCTCCGCTGGCACAACTCTTCCGCCTGGCGGGCGGCGTGCTCGTCGTGAAACGCCGCTCGACCGGCGAGTCGCGCTTCTACGCGACCGACAGCGAATCGGCATGGGCCGACACCCTGATGAGCGACCTCGAACACGGTGCGCTGGCCGCGCCCACCGATACCCGACCGGGCTTCCTGTCATAGCCCCGGCGGGCGGGCGAGGGTGTCTATACTGAAATAGATACCCCGCCACACGCTCGCCATGACGCACAAGACCGCCAAGCTCTTCACCAACGGAGGCAGCCAGGCCGTTCGCCTGCCGGCCGAGTTCCGATTCGAAGGTGACGAGGTCTACATCCGCCGCGACCCGCGCACGGGGAACGTCATCCTGTCGGCGCGGCCTGAGCTCTCGTGGGTGGAGTTCATGGCGCTGCGCCACCAGCTGGGCGAACTGCCCGACGATGCGCTGACCGACCGCGCGCAGGGCACGCAAAGGCGCGACCCTTTCGATACGTGGGTGGAGTGATGCTCTACCTGCTCGACACCAACACCGCCACCGCCGCGATGCGCGGCACCGCCGGCCTCGACAGCCGCCTCTCGCGCCTGCAGCCCGACGAATGGTGCATCTCAGCCGTCACCAATGCCGAGATGCGCTACGGCGTGGCCCTCAAGCCGAAGGCGATCCAGCTGGAGCGTTATGTCGACGCCTTCCTGTCGGTGGCTCGCACCGAGCCGTGGGACGACGCCTGCGCCGAGTTCCATGGCCACCTGCGCGCGCAGCTGCGCGCCAAGGGGCACACGCTGGGTGACTTCGACGAGATGATTGCCGCCCACGCGCTCGCGCTCGGCGCGGTGCTCGTGACCGACAGCGTGCGGCACTTCAAGCGGGTGGAGGGGCTGCGCGTCGAGAACTGGATCCGCAGCTCTTGAACCGCGCGCCTACTGCGCCACGCCGGTGACCCACGCGCGGCGGATCAGCCCGCCGCAATCGGCCGACTCGTTGCCACCGCCCGCCAGTGCGACGCGCGCCACGATGCCGTAGTGCGTCTTGTTGACGTCGATCCACGGATAGAAGCCGAACGCGCCGGCACTCGAGAAGGCGCCGTCGCCGCTGGTCTCGACCCAGTGCCCGAGCGAGTAGTTGAAGCTCTGCGACGGCGGCACCGGCGTGTTGACGGCCGTGGGGCAGGTGGCGGGGTTGGTGCACACCGCGTGGGCCCCCAGCAGCGGCGACAGGCGCAGCTCGTTGTTGAGCAGCTTGCGCAGGAAAACGGCGTAGTTGGCCGGCGTGGTGCGTGCGCCACCGGCCAGCTGGGGCTGGGTGTAGCTGAGGCTGATGCCGAGCACACGGCCCATTTCGGCGGCCAGCGTGGCGTTGTCGAGCGGGCCGAGCGCCATGCCCGGCGCCGCGAGGTTCGCATGCACCTGCATGTGGCCGCCGCCGTAGGAGAAGCGGTCGACGTGGGCCGGTGTCTGCACGCCGTTGTTGCCGCGGGCCACGCATGAGGCCACCGTGTCGGACGGGTCGCAGCCCGAGAAGCCGAAGCTCGTGTAGCCGGCGGTGAAGTTGAGGTGGCGGATGTCTTCGGCCGTCAGCGCGCCGGCTCGGCGCTCCACGACGTAGGCACCGTACAGCCACTTCGAGGCCGAGGCGATGTTCATCACCGAGGCCGCGGTGTAGGTGGTGGCGTTGCCCGCGGCGTTGACCGAGCCGCTCGCGCGCAGCTGCGTGGCGTCGCCCACCTCCCAGTAGAACGGGCGGATCGGTGCGCACAGGTTCGTGCTGCTCTGCGCGGTGGCGGTGGCCGCGGCGGTGCGCTGCGCGAGGTCGGGGCCGCTCGGGGCGGGCGCCGGGCTGTCGGAGCTGCCGCCGCAGGCGGTGAGCGCGACGGTGGCGAAGAGCACGGCAAGGGCAGGGCGGCGGTCGAGCATGTGATCCCTCGGTTGTCGATTTGTTGTGGCGCCATTCTGTCGGCTCGCGCGACGGGCTTGTGTTTCGGCTCTGCAAAGACGCGGTATCTGTTTGCGACAGGATGCGGGGGCCCACGCGCCGGCTCAAATAAAGTCGCGCGAACAGGTTGGGTGCACCGTCTTCGAGGAGCTACGCGATGAGTCTCGTCTTGCAACAGTTCGACGCGCAGGCCGCGCGTGCGCATGCGCACGCGCTGTGCGACCTCTTGATGGATTGCGTGGCCGGTGGCGCTTCGGTCGGTTTCGTGCAGCCGATGTCGGTGGCCAAGGCCCAGCACTTCTGGGAGGGCGTGGCGGCCGCGGTGGCGCGCGACGAGACGGTGCTGCTGGTGGCGCGCGATGGCGATGGCCGCGTCGCCGGCAGCGTGCAGCTCGTGCTCGCGACGAAGGAAAACCAGCCGCACCGCGCCGACGTGTCCAAGCTCCTGGTGCATCGCCGGGCGCGGCGCCTGGGCGTGGGCGCGCAGCTGATGCGCGAGGCCGAGGTGGTGGCCCGGCGCATCGGCCGCACGGTGCTCGTGCTCGACACCGCCACGCCCGAGGCCGAGCGGCTCTACGAGCGCGAAGGCTGGCAGCGCTGCGGCAGCATTCCCGACTACGCGCTGATGCCCGACGGGGCGCTGTGCGCCACCACGATCTACTACAAGCGGCTGGCTACTTCCCCAGCGGCCTGACGCTGCCGCAATCGGCGCCGAGCCAGCGGCCGGTCTGGTCGACCGTCACGCGCTCGTTCTGGCCGAGCACCACGGTGTCGACGATGCCGCGGCTGGTGTAGGCCGTCGGGCTCTGGAACTCGACCAGCGCCTCGCCCTGGGCCGGCGGGTTGGTGTTGCAGCTGAACTTCACCTTCATCGAACTGGCGGACTTCTCCAGCACCTGCTGCGTGCAGTCGCCCGCCTGCTGCGGGATCTCGCCGCGCTCCGCGTCTTCCTTGCTGATGCAGGCGTTGACGCTGCTCGTCTTGTCGCCGAGCTTCACGCCTTGCTGGGCCATCATCTGCTCGACCTGCTTGCGCTGATCGGGCGGCAGGCGCGAGATGTAGGCCTGGGCCTCGCGCATCGCCATCTCGGCCTTGCCGGTCTGGCTCTTGAGCGACATGTTGATCTCCCACAGGCCGGCTTCGATGCGCGGGCCGGGCGGGGTCTGGGCGTGTGCCGTGTGCAGGCTGGCCGCGCACAGCAGGGCGGCGGTGAACGGGGTCTTCGTCTTCATCATCGATGCGGGGTCCTCTGGAAATGTGCGGGTCGGGTCATCGGCCAGAATGCCGGCCTGTGACGACCCATCTGTCAATGATCCGACGACTGCGGAACCTGAGCGCCACCGCGGCCCTTTTGTGCACAGGGGCTCTGGCCCTGGCGCAGGGTCACGTCAACGGCGGCACCGAGCCCTGCGTCGAGCCCGTGCCGCCGGCCGCGTCAGGCGCCGCACCGGTGCTGCCACCCCCGCGCCTCCAGCAGCTCCAGTACAAGTGCCTGAAGCTGAACGGTGGCCAGCGCGTGCTGGTGGGCGAGGCGGGCGATGCCAAGGCGCCGCCGGTCTTGTTGGTGCACGGCCTCGGCAACAACGCCCATCGCGACTGGGCGCCGGTGATCCGGCCGCTTGCGGCGCAGTTCCACGTCATCACGGTCGACCTGCCGGGCTTCGGGGCCTCGCCGGGTGGCGGAGAGGGCTATTCGTTCATCGCGCTCGGGCGTGTGTTGTCGCAGGTGCTGGAGCAACTGGCGCCGGGCCAGAAGGCGCACGTCGTCGGCCATTCGCTCGGCGGCGCGGTGAGCCTCTTCTTTGCGCATGCCTATGGCGAGAAGGTCGAGCGGCTGGTGCTGGTCGATGCAGCCGGCATCCTGCTCAAGATGGTGTACGTGCAGCACATGGCCAGCCTGCGCACGCCGCAGGTGGGCATCGCACCGGTCGACCGCATCCTCAAGGGTGTGGGCGAGCGCCTCGGCGGCATCCGCCGCGGTGTGTTCGGCTCGCTCGACGATCGCTTCGACTTCAGCCGCTGGCTGGCGCAGAACCCCGGCGTGCGCTATGCGCTGCTCGGCCGCTACACGCAGGTCGAGGCCGGCCTCGGGCTGGTCGAGCACGACTTCACCCGTGCCATCCGTGAGACCACGGCCCCCACCACCGTGATCTGGGGTGCCGACGACGCCATCGCCCCGCTGCGCACCGGCCGCCTGCTCGCCGCGCGTCTGCCCGATGCTCGGCTCAAGGTGATCGACGGCGTGGGCCACACGCCGATGCTCGAAAGCCCCGAGGCCTTCCGCGCGCTGCTGGTGGAGGCGCTGACCGCGCCGCTCGCGCCGCGCTTCTCGGTGCGGGTGCCGGAGGTGTCGCAAGGCGACGTGACCTGCTCGGCCGACGCGGGCCGCGTGTACACCGGTCGCTTCGACACCCTCACGCTCGACAACTGCCTCGGCGTTCGGGTGCATTCGGCGCGCATCAAGCGCCTGGTGCTCCGGGCCTCGACGGTCACGATCGACGACAGCGTGGTCGAGGCCGACGACGTGGCGCTGAGCGCCACTGACAGCGAGGTCACGGCCACCCACCTGCGACTGAGCGGCCGGGTGGCGGTGCGTGCCGAGAACAGCCGTCTTGACCTCGCCGGCGCGAGCCTCGTGGCACGCGAGCAGGCGCTGGAGGCGCCGCTGCCGAGCCGTGTGTACTTCTCGGTGAGCGACATCCGCGGCCGCGAACACAACGGCGATGCGCACACCATCTGGTCGCCGACCCCTGCGCCGGCCAGGTGACGCGAACCTGACGTGCCTTGACCATCCCTTGCATTTGGGGGTTAGGCCGCGAAGTTGTCACCAAGTACCCCGGTTTCCGCGGGTGCCCACACAACTCGCAACAACTCATGCGTGTGACCGTGTAGGTGCCGTCAGCGCGCCTTGAGATGCTCACCCTGGGAGCCCACAGAGCCACACAGGCCGCGGGTTGCAACAGGGAACATCATGTACAGGGAAGACTTTTCTACGGCAACGATGTTGCCGGTATCGCGTGCGCCTGAATCGGGCAGGAGCACACCGCCGCCGGGCCACGGCGGCTTGGCGCCGACGCGGTCATCACCGCGGTGCCGCGCCCCGCCTCCACCGCGGTCGGCCTCGGCCTGCCGTTCAAGGTGAAGCTGGTCTGCGACGAACTGCAGTTGCTGCGCGTGCAGGCCTTGCGCCAGATGGCCTACGGCCGCCACCTGCCCGAGCAGGCCGGCGCCTTCGGCAGCGCCGATGCGCAAGACCGAACGCCCGGCACCGTGATCTTCTATGCCGAAGACAAGGCCACCGGCAGCGTGGTCGGCTCGGCGCGCATCCAGAGCAACCGGCACGCGCCGCTGCAGATCGAAGGCAGCATCGAGCTGCCGCCCGACAAACAAGGCCGCCTGCTGGCCGAGATCACCCGCCTGTGCGTGATGCCCGGCTATGAGCACCCGGTGCGACTGGCGCTGCTGAAGGCCATGCACCTGTACTGCATCGCGATGCAGATCGGCGGCGTGGTGGCCGGCTCGCGCCGCTCGCTCTTGCGCACCTACCTGTGCCTGGGTTTTTCCGACCTGTATGGCGACGAGCGCCTGTGCCCGCTGAAGCATGCGGGCGGCTTGCCGCACCGGGTGCTGTTTCGCGACACGCTCTCGGCCGATTCGCAGGTGCGCGACAAGCGCCCGCAGGATTTCGACTTCGTGTTCCGGGAGTTCCACCCCGACATCGAGGTGTTCGACGCGCTGGCGGCGGCGGTGAGCTTCGGCCTGAGCGGCCGCGCTGTGCCCACCCTGTCGCACTGAGCTTGCGGCGTCAGGCCTGCGTGGCCGTGGCCTCTTCGAGATGCGGCGCGAGGATGGCGCGCAGCTGCTCCATGTCGAAGGGCTTGGCGAGGTAGTCGTCCATGCCGGCGGCGCGGCACTGCTCGCGGTCTTCCGGGAAGACGTTGGCGGTGAGCGCGATGATCGGCAGCCGTGGCAGATGGTGCTCTGTCTCGTGGGCGCGGATGCGCCGTGCCGCCTCGAAGCCGTCCATCTCGGGCATCTGGCAATCGAGCAGCACCAGGTCGGGCCGCGACCGCTCGGTCTGGCACACCCGCTCGACCACGCCCACGCCGCTCGGCACGCGCTCGACCTCCAGGCCCAGCCGCACCAGCGACGACTCGGCGACGATCGCGTTGACCTCGTTGTCTTCGGCCAGCAGCACCGTGCCGCGCAGGCGCGCCGACGACGTGGCCAGGCTGGCGGGCAGCGCGGCCGGGTTCTGCGCTGGCGTAGGCGGCAGCTCGATCGGCAGGAACACCTCGAAGGTCGAGCCCTGGCCCAGCGTGCTGCTGCAGGTGATGCGCCCACCCATCGCCTCGCACAGCGAGCGGGTGATCGACAGGCCCAGGCCCGTGCCGCCGAAGCGGCGGGTGTTGGAGCTGTCGACCTGCACGAAGGGCTCGAAGATGCTGTCGAGCGCCGAAGGTGCGATGCCCACGCCGGTGTCTTCGACGCGGATGCGAAGCTGCCGGCCGCCTTCGGTGGCGCCGGCGTAGACGCGGATCGAGCCCTTCTCGGTGAACTTGACCGAGTTGCCGATCAGGTTGAGCAGGATCTGCCGCAGGCGGAACGGGTCGGCCATCGCCACGCAGGGGCGCGGCAGGTCCACGCTGCCGTGGATGGGCAGGCCCTTCTCGGCGGCGCCGGGTTTGCACATCGCCACGCTGTCGTCGACGATCTGCGCGAGGTCGACCACCTGCGGGTGCAGCTTCACGCCCTGCACGCCGAAGCGCGAGTATTCGAGGATGTTGTTGATGAGCCCGAGCAGGTGCTCGCCGCAGCGGCGGATGACGCCCAGCCCCTCGCGCGGGCTCGCCCCCGAGGGGCCGGTGAGCAGCATGTTCGACACGCCGAGGATGCCGTGCAGCGGGGTGCGCAGCTCGTGGCTCATGTTTGCCACGAACTCGTTCTTCGCCTGGTTTTCCAGCCGTGCGAATTCGAGCGCCGAGCTGAGCTGCGCGGTGAGCTGCTCGTTGGTGTAGCGCAGGGTCAGCATCTCCACCACCTGGCGTTCGGAGCGGCGCGTCGACACCAGCAGCAGCGAGTAGAAGGTGGCGATGGCAAAGGCGCCGTAGACCCCCAGCGCGTCGCCGCGCGCCAGCATCATCACCACGCCGGGCACCTGCATCGGCGCGGTGTACGCCACGCACGAGGGCCAGTCGGCGTGCAACACGAAGGCGGCGATCGTGCTCACGCCGGCCAGCGTGGCCACCACCAGCGTGAGCGTGGAGTGGTCGTCGACGCCGGTGAACATGAGCCCGGCGAGACCCCAGGCGGCGCCGTCGATGAAGAGCATCGTGCGGCCCCAGTGCAGCCAGCGCAAGGAGTCGTCTTTGCGGCGGCGAAAGAGCAGGCCGTGGATCACCCGCGGCACCACCACCGCGATCTTGATGGCGAGCCAGAGGTAGACCAGGTCGCGGCCGATGGCGTCTTGCAGGTACACCGCCAACGCCACGGCGAAACCGGTGGCGGCAAACACCGCCACCGAGGTCTGGTCGAAGATCATCGCCATCTGCGCGACGCGCACCCGCCTGCGGATGTCGGTCGTCGGGTCGGGCGTGGGGGTGGCGGCTCCCATTTGGCGACGAATGTACCTGCGTTGAGCCTCCGGCCAAACCCTTCAGGTCATGAAGAACACCGCGGCGGCCGCGACGGCGCCCGGCAGCGCCTGCACGAAGAGGATCTTGCGGCTGGCGGTCATCGCGCCGTAGAGCCCGGCAACCACCACGCAGGCCAGGAAGAAGAGCGCGATCGGCCGGCCGGCGCCCCCCAGGCCCATCCACACGCTCCACAGCAAGCCGGCGGCGAGAAAGCCGTTGTAGAGCCCCTGGTTCGCCGCCAGCACCTTGGAGGCCGTGGCGAACTCGGCCGTGTTGCCGAAGACTTTGCGACCGGTGGGTTTGTCCCACAGGAACATCTCGAGCACGAGGAAGTAGAGATGCAGCACCGCCACGAGCACGACGAGCGAAATGGCCACCAGCATGGAAGTCTCCTTGTGCGTATTTGTCTGGGTAGGTTTTTGCAGAACGCCGGCTAGGGCATTCCCGGCTGGGCAGTGTACGGACGGACACGCATAGTGCGCCGCACTTTGCACCGGGCCGCCCACGGCGCGCCCGCGCTCCCGCTGCCAACTCCTGCGTTCAAGACCCCCATGAGCCTGCAATCCGACCGTCGCCGCCTGCTGCTGGCGGCTGCCGCCTCCCCGATCGCGCTGTCATCGCCGCGTGCCCTGGCGCAAGCCTGGCCGACCAAGCCGATGCGCATCGTCGTGCCCTTCGCCCCCGGCGGCACGACCGACGTGCTCGCCCGCGCGCTCGCGCCCGAGCTGCAGAAGGCCTTCGGCCAGCCTTTCGTGGTCGACAACAAGGCCGGCGCTGGTGGCAACGTGGGCGCCGCCGAAGTGGCCCGGTCCACGCCCGACGGCCACACGCTCCTGCTCGGCACGGTGGGCACGCACGCCATCAACGCGGCGCTCTACAACAGCATGCCCTTCGACCACATCAAGGACTTCGCGCCCATCACGCTCGTGGCGAACGTGCCCAACGTGCTGGTCATGAACCCGGCCAAGGCCGCGGCCGCCAAGATCAACAGCGTGCCCGACCTCATCAAGTACGCCAAGGCCAACCCGGGCAAGCTCAACATGGCGAGCGCCGGCAACGGCACGTCGATCCATCTCGCCGGCGAACTATTCAAGACCATGAGCGGCACCTTCATGGTCCATTTCCCGTACCGCGGCTCCGGCCCGGCGCTGCTCGAGCTGATCGGCGGCACGATGGACCTGATGTTCGACAACTTCCCGTCGTCGATGCCGCACATCAAGTCAGGCAAGCTGAAGGCGCTGGCCGTCACCGGCAGCACCCGTTCGCTGACCATGCTGGACCTGCCCACCGTCGAAGAGGCGGGCGGCCCGTCGCTCAAGGGTTATGAAGCCACCTCATGGTTCGGCCTCCTGGCGCCGGCCGGCACTCCACCCGATGTGGTGAGCCGCCTGCAGCAAGAGACGGCCAATGCGCTCAAGACCCCCGCGCTGCGCGACCGCATGCTGGCTCAGGGCGCCATTCCGAGCGGCATGAGACCGGCCGCGTTCACCCGGCTGATCGCCTCCGAGACCCGCAAGTGGGCCAAGGTGGTCAAGGCCTCGGGGGCGCGCGCCGAGTGAGGCGATGAGCCGCACTTCGGCCGGGCGCCGGCCGGTGGCCGCAAGCTGAACCCAGCCGGCGCGGGCCACCTGTTGCGCGCTGCCAGCGGGCACGGTGACGGTGGCCGGCGCGTCGAGGGTCAACCAGCCCGCGCCCGGCAGCACCATCGCCACCCCGCCGCGCTCCACCAGCACGTGGGCGCCGCGTTCCATCCAGATCGATTGGGGCTGGCCGGGTTGCAGCCAGCGTTGTTCGGTGCTCATGGTTCCTCCTCAGGGTTGTCCATTGCGGCCGTGCCGCAGGAAGCCGGGCCGTGCGCTCAAGCGCTCGTAGTAGGCGGCGACGGCGGGCAGGGCGGGCCGCGCCACCGGCAGCGAATGCCAGCGGTGCGTCGACAGCCCCAGCACCACGTCGGCCAGCGTGAAGTGCGTGCCGGTCACATAGGCGCCGGTCCTGGCGAGCTGGGCGTCGAGCATCGCCATGTGGCGGTTGAACTCGGCCACGCTGGCCGCGAGGGCGCTCGCATCCGCATGCAGCGGGCTGTGCCGCACCAGGCCCATGAAGGCATAGCGCCAGCTGTTGTTCAGCTCGGTCGCCTGCCAGTCCATCCATTGCTCGACGCGGGCGCGGCCCGCCGCGTCGCCTGGAAGCAGGTCGGTGCGGCCGGCCCGCTGCACGAGGTAGCGGCAGATGGTGTTCGACTCCCACAGCACGAAGTCGCCGTCGACGATCACCGGCACCATCGCGTTGGGGTTGAGCGCGGTGAACTCGGGCGTCTGGGTGTCGCGAAACCCCAGCCCCCATTCCTCGTGCTCGAAGGGCAGGCCGAGCTCCACGCAGGTCCACAGCACCTTGCGGACGTTGATCGACGGCGACTTTCCGAGCACTTTCAGCATGGTGGCCTCGTGTTGATGCGATGGCTCAAGCGTAGAGACGGCCGTCCGGGCCGAACAGGCACAGCGAACGACCATGTGTTGCGCATCACATGCGATTCGCCACCGCTGTTATGGCGCAGTAAGCTGGCATCTGTTCCGGTCTGCCGGCTCCGGTCGCCTGCATCATGGACAGCGTGGACACCCAGACTTCTTCCTCCGAACCCCTCTACCAGCGCGTGGCGCACCACTACCGCGGTGCCATCCGCGCCGGCACGCTCGCGCCCGGCGCCCGCATGCCCTCGGTGCGCTCGATGACGCGCCTGCACCAGGTGAGCCTGTCGACCGCCTTGCAGGCCTGCCGTCACCTGGAAGACGAAGGCCTGCTCGAAGCACGGCCGCGCTCGGGCTACTACGTGCGGCTGACCCGCCGCCTGGCCATGCCCCCGGCGCGCGAGCCCGACACCGCCGGTGCAGTCGACGCGGCGCGCTACGTCGGCATCCACGACCGTGTCTCGGCCTTCGTCGCCCAGGGCGAGCGCAACCCGGTGAAGCACGACTTCGCGGTGGCCTATGCCTCGCCCGCGTCATACCCCGGCGAGGCGCTGCAGCGCGCCGCCATGCGGGCCCTCCGGCGCGACCCCGACCTGCTCGTGAGGCCCGTCAACTCGCCCGGCGACACCGGCCTGCGCGCCGTGCTCGCGCGCCGCGCGCTCGATGCCGGCATGCAGCTCACCGCGCACGACATCGTCGTCACGCAGGGGTGCGTGGAGTCGCTCAACGTCGCGCTGCGCGCGGTGTGCCAGCCGGGCGACACCGTGGCGGTGGAGTCGCCCGCCTATTTCGGCCTGCTGCAGGTGCTCGAAAGCCTGAGCCTGCGCGCGCTCGAGATCCCCACCAGCCCGAGCACCGGCCTTTCGATCGAAGCGCTGGAGCTGGCGCTGCAGACGCACGAGCGCATCCAGGCCGTGGTGGTCGTGCCCAACTTCCAGAACCCGCTCGGCTGCGTGATGCCCGATGCGCACAAGCAGCGCCTGGTCGAGCTGTGCAGCCGCTTCGAGTTGCCGGTGATCGAAGACGACACCTACAGCGCGCTGTGCGACGACGGCGTGCCGCTCAAGACCGTGAAGGCCTGGGATCGCGACGGCGGCGTCATCTACTGCGCCTCGCTGCGCAAGACGCTCGCACCCGGCCTGCGCCTGGGCTGGGTGAGTGGTGGGCGCTGGCATGCGCGCATCCAGATGCTCAAGTACGCGCAGAGCCGCGCCAACGAAGCGCTGTCGCAGATCAGCGCCGCCGAGTTCATCGGCGGCAGCGCCTACGACCGCCACCTCGCCCGCCTGCGCCGGCTGCTGAAGACCCAGCGCGAGCAGGTGGCCGAGTGCATCGGCGCGAGCTTTCCGGAAGGCACACGCTTCAACGTGCCGGCCGGCAGCCTCTTGCTGTGGGTGCAGTTGCCCGAGGGCTGCGAGGCGCAGCGCGTGAGCGATGAGGCGCTCGCCCGCGGCATCCGGGTGGTGCCGGGGCCGCTGTTCTCGAACTCGGCGCGCTACGACAACTGCCTGCGCATCAGCACCGGCTTCCCCGTCACGGCCGAGGCGCAGAACGCCTTGCGCGAGCTGGGGCGCATCGCCGCCGGTTGATCAGCGTGCAGCGGCCTTGATCTCGGCCTGCAGCGCGGCCCAGCCGTCCGCGCCCAGCGATTCCATCGTTTCCATGTTGGCCTCGAAGATCGCATCGGCCTCGGGGAAGGCCGCCACCGCGCGGTCGACGCTCGCCTCGCGCAGCAGGTGCAGTGTGGGGTAGGGCGAGCGGTTGGTGGCGTTGGTGATGTCGTCGGGCTCGGTGCCGGCGAACTGGAATGCCGGGTGGAAGCTCGCCACCTGCAACACGCCTTCCAGCCCCGCGTCGGCCAGCGCCTCTTCGGCGAGGCCGAGGAAATCGTTGAAGTCGTAGAAGTCGTTCAGCACCAGCGGGTGCATCAGCAGCGTGGTGTCGACTTCGGCCGGGTCGGTGGCCACGAGCCGCTGCATTTCGTCCAGCAGCTGCGCGAGCAGCGCTTCGGGCTCGGTGGCGTCGCTCACCACGTAGCGCACCTGGCCCTTGGTGTGCACGGCCTTGGCGAACGGGCAGAGGTTGAGTCCGATCACCGCACGTTCGAGCCAGGCGCGGGTTTCGGCAATGACGGTGTCGGGCGTGTTCATGTCGGCCGCGATGATGACAGCTCGCGGCCGCGTGTCAGCCGCAGGTCGCGCCCGGCGACTCGCCCTGGCGCGATCTGCGGCCCCCGGCCGTCAGGCCGTCGCGGGCTTGGCGGCCGGCGTCTCGGCCTTCGGCGGCTGGGTGCCGTCGGCCTTGCGGCGCTTGCGGCCGCTGGCCGTCTTGCGGACCTGGTTGGCCGGGAGGGTTTTCTTGCCGACGCGCTTCTTCTTGGCCAGTGCCATGTTGATCCTTTCGAGTTGAGAAACTGGAAGGCGGAGCTTCCCACACCGGGCGGTGCTTGTGGTGAAGACCCCGTGGACGCGGTGAGACCGGCCGGAGCGAGCAAAGTGTCACGACGAGGCGCGGTTCAAAAAAGGCAGTGTGGCCGCCAGGGCGAGAATCCGCCGCGATGCAAACGATTGTTTCTGAAGACCCAGGCTTCGCGCATGCGCAGCAACTGCCGACCAGCCGCTACGTCGAGCATGTTCGCCCCGCGTCCGCGGTGGAGGTCGTGGAAGCGCTGTGGAGCTGCCGCGTGCATGCCGATGGGCGGCAAGCGGTACTGCCCGACGGGCGGATGGATCTCTTCGCTTCCTGGAACGTCGACGACCATGGCCGCCTTTCGTCGCCGGCGATCCGCATGTGCGGCCCCAGTGCCCGCCTTCACTTCGTTGACGGCAGCGCAAACACCGTGTGGATGGGCCTGCGGTTCCAGCTCGGGTGGGGTGCCTGCGCGCTCGGCGTGTCAGCCAAGGAACTCGTGGACCGCATCGATCCCGACCCCGGCTTGCCGCCGGAGCTGAACGCGAGTGTGAAGGCCGTTCTGGCGTCGTCGACCTTCGACGAGGCGCTGGCCCGGTGGGGCGAGGTGGCCGTGGAAGCTTCGCGCTTCGCCCGGCGCCGGGTCGACGCGATGCCCGAATGGCCCGCGATACAGGCGGTGCTGGCCTCGGCGCGGGCCGGCACCGGGGCGGTCCACGATGCGGTCCCGGAGCGCACCATGCGCCGCCATGTGCTCAGGCACGTCGGGCTTTCGCTGCGCTCGG
Source organism: Rhizobacter sp. J219 (assembly GCF_024700055.1). Taxonomy (GTDB): domain Bacteria; phylum Pseudomonadota; class Gammaproteobacteria; order Burkholderiales; family Burkholderiaceae_C; genus Rhizobacter. The sequence goes on along the minus strand of NZ_JAJOND010000001.1, from coordinate 1,859,625 downwards.
TGCAGGCCTTGTGCCGCTTCCAGCGTGGGCTGCGCCTGCTCAAGGGCACCCCGCCCATCGCACTGGCCGCCATCGCCCACGACGCCGGGTATGCCGACCAGTCCCATATGAACCGCGAGTTCAAGCGCTACGGCGGGTTCTCGCCCACCCGTCCACTGGATGCGCCTGCCACCTGGCGCCACTGACCCGACGCTACTGGGCCGTCGGGTTGTAGGTGGCGATCATCGACGAGATCTGCAGGCGCTTCTGGGTGCGCGCTACCAAGTCAATCGAGTGAACGTACGCTCCTGCCGCATAGCTGCTCGGGAAGGTGGCATCGCAATGCGTGTCGCTGACCGACTGGCGCGTGCAAGGCACGGTTGTCGAGCGCGCCGCAGGCGACACGTCGAGCCGGTCATCGAAGCGCGGACCCAGACCCAGCGGCAGCACTGCGCCGAACACCTGCACTGCGGTCGGGGCCGCGGCGCCATCGACCACGGTCCACCACGCCCCGCCGTTCACCGACAGCTCGAAGCGGTTCGCCTCCGCAGTCGCGGGCGCGCCGGCAAATAGCACATAGCCCTGCGAGGCGCTCGCGACGAGTTGCTGCCGTGCCGCGGTGGTGGGCGCCGCGTAGCGCAAGGCCCTCGCTTCGGCGAGTGTGGGTGCGCGTGAGGCCGTGCGGTCGTACTCCGTCCGCATGGGGGTGATGCCATCGGCATAGTGGTACTCGAAACGCCAGACGCCTTGGTCCTGGATGGCAGCGAGTTCGGCATCGCTCCACTGCGTCGCGGCAAACGCGAGATTGGGCTCGCGCTGCGCCGGATTGCCCTGCGTCGTGGGGTTTTCATAGCCCGCGGCGAGCCGCATCACCGAGGTGTTGTAGGTGGTGCCGTTGCTGCGAGCCAGTTGCAGCGAGGCACTGCCCGCCTCGGGGCGGTAGGTGAAGCTGTTCTGTCGCGGCGTCGTCACCACCACCCGGTCGAACCTCGAGTTGCCGAGGCCGTCAAGTTCGTTGGGGATGATGACGTTGTAGCCTGTGCTGTGGTAGTTGTAGGCGGCGTAGCGCACGAAGTCACGGCGCTGCACGTAGGCATCGACCCGGCCACCGTGCCGGTTCTGGTTGCCGATCAGCTTGTAGACGCTGCCTTGCTCCGTCACCACCACGCGCTGTGTTTCGACCAAGCCATCGGTGGCCGCGCGGCGGTAGCTGATCACCAGGTCACCGTTTGCCCGCTGCGACTCGATCGCGGGGCGGTCAAAGCTTGCGCCCGTACCGCTGGCCTCGAAAAGACTGGCGTACGCAGCGTCCGGGCCAACGCGCTGGCCGTAGTGCAGATAGTTGGTGGGGTCGTTGCCAGCGAAAAGTTCGCGGCAGGCCACGCTCGTCACGCTGCTGCCGGAGACGCGCTGGGCCAACGGCACTGCATGGCAGGCCGTTAGGCCATCGACGAACTGCTGCATGCGCGTGGCGACGTTCGCGCCAGGCAGGTCTACGCTCGACACGGCGGGGAGGGCCGGCAAGGTCGTGTCGGTGGCACCGAAGCTCACCTGCAGCGGCTCGGCGGTGTCGCTGGAGGGGCGGGTACGGATGGTGATGTCGACGGTGGCGGCCAGGGCCGCGCCGCCCGCTTGTGCCGCGGGGCGCACGTTGACTTGCACCGCGTCGAGCACGCGGTCGTGGGCGGAGCCTGATGCCGTGAACGGGCCGCTGATCGGGTGTGTCGTGTCGCCCAGGGCGCTGCGTAAGGAGCCCAGTGCTGTGGTGACGGCGGTGGTCGCGCCGTCGAGCTGCGATGCGCTGAGCTGAGTGCCGCTGGTCAGCGCAAGCGGGTCGCCATTCGACGACAGGCGTGCTGCGATCAGGTGAGTCAGCGGTGTGATGTTGACCGTCCCGGAGATGCTGGTGGCGGTCGCGCTGACCAACGTGGTCTCGCCTAGTCGGGCAGTGACGACGAACGGGCCGGCTGACTGTGCCGGCAGCGTGCAGCTGTAGCCGCCGTCCTGCGCGACGGTGGTGTTGCAGATCACTTGGCCCTGGGCGTTGCGGACTTCGATGGTGGCGCCGACGAGGGGTGCGCCCGTGGCGGCGGTGCCCGCGAGCGTCACCGGAGTGGATGCCGGCGCGGCGGGTGACGCGCTGTCGCCGCCGCCGGAGCAGCCCCAAAGCGACAGTGCGGCGAGCAGCGGCGTGATCGTCCACAAACTGTTGCGCCCCCCGCGCGAGGTATTGCTTGACGACTGCAGATGAAAAGAACCCATGGCTTGGCGTGTTGATGTAGTCGGAACCCGCGCAGGCTACGGCACGGGTTTCGCCCCGTCTTGAACAAATCGGCCACGTCCGCGCATGCATCCATAGGCGTTCATCGCACCATCCATTTGACGGCGAACAAACAACGGGCATTCCGTCCCTCGGCATTCGAGCTGTTGTCTCCACAATGTCCTTCGAGGAATTTGCAGAAGCCCGATGCGCATCGACCTTGCCTTGCTGGTCTTGTCACTTGGCGTGATCGCGCCGCCTGTCTGGGCCGGCGACGACTGCGAGGCACCGCTGAGCCGCTGGCAAACACGCGAGGCGGTGCGGCAGATGGCCGCCGAGAAGGGCTGGCAGGTCGAGCGGCTGAAGATCGACGACGGGTGCTACGAGATTCGCGGCACCGATGCCCAGGGCCGCAGGTTCAAGGCCAAGGTCGACCCGGAGACCCTGAAGGTCTTGAAGATGAAGCAGGGCGACCACGAGCGTGACCGGGCACGCGAACGCGAACGCGATCGGGACGACGCCGCGCGGGCGACCCGGCCGCTGCAGCCGTCGAGCGCTGCCTCGGGCGCCGCACCGCGCCGCCAGCATGAGTGACCCGTCCCGAAGGAACCTCCCATGTCCAAACCCGTCTTGACCACGCTGGCCACCGCCTGTGCGCTGGCGCTTCCCGCCCTGGCGCAGGGCCGCACCGTCACGCTGAGCGCCCAGCTCAAGAACTACGGCGGCGACGGTGCCTACCTCGCGGCCTACCTGACCGACGCAAAAGGTGCCTACGTGCGCACCTTGTGGGTGGCCGGTGGCAAGGCCAAGTACTACAAGCACCTGTCGGACTGGAACCGCCTCTCGGCGCGCGACGCCAAGCGCCTGGACGGGGTGACGGGCGCGAGCGTGGGTGCTGGGCGCACGCTCAAGGTCACCGCCGATCTGGCCGATGCCCTGATCGACGCGGGCTACGAGATCCGGATCGATGCCGCGGCGGAAGACATGCGGGACAGCCCGTCTGAAGTCCGCATCCCGCTCACCAAGGCCAGCGTCGGCAAGCCCCAGGCCGGCAAGCAGTACATCGAGTCGGTGACGCTGCAGATTCCGTAAGCGGCTTGCATGGGCTGGAAAGCGATCCACCGCTGGGCGGGCCTCACGGTCGGCGCCCTGGCGGTGGTGCTGGGCGTCACCGGCGCCACGCTCGCCGTCGACCCGGTGCAGCAGGCGTGGCAGGCCCCCGCCGCGCCGCGCGACCTGCCGGTGGCGACGTTGGTCGAGCGTGTGACACGCGCCGTGCCAGACGTGGAAGAGCTGCGCCGCCTGCCGTCGGGTGCCATCGTCGTCTTCAGCTTTGCCGGCGACCAGCCGCAGGCGGCCTACGTGGACCCGGCCGACGGCCGCGTGCTGCACGCGTGGCACCCCTCGGCGCTGCCGCGCTGGGTGAAGAACCTGCACCGCTCGCTGCTGCTGGGTGACCCCGGCCGTTGGGGCGCGGCGGGCATTGCGGCCGTCATGGGCCTGCTGTGCGTGTCGGCCTTCGTGCTGCTGCTGCGCCGCCAGGGCGGCTGGCGCAGGCTGGCGGGGCGGGTGCGCGGCTCGCTGGCGCAGCGCATCCACGTGGTCGCCGGCCGCGTGGTGCTCGCCGTGCTGGGCATCACCTCGCTCACCGCGCTCACCATGAGCGCCTCGACCCTCGGGCTGGTGGCCCTCGACAGCCGTGCCGAGCCCGAGGTGCTCTCGGTGGCGACCGGCCAGCCTGCGCTGGCCGGCGCGCAGCTGGCCGCGCTGCAAGGCATTCCCGCGCACGAGTTGCGCAAGCTGAACTTCCCGAGCGCCGCTGATCCTGAAGACACCTGGAAGATCACCACCGACCAAGGCCAGGGTTGGATCGACCTCTATTCCGGCCAGCTGCTGGCGTGGCAGCCCGCCACCCTGGCGCAGCGCGCCTATGACTGGGCCGTGGTGCTGCACACCGGAGAAGCGGCGTGGCCCTGGGCCGTGGTGCTCGGGCTCGCGGGCGCGAGCGTGCTGCTCTTCTGGGTGTCGGGCGTTGTGATCTGGTGGCAGGCACGGCGCCAGGTACCGCACATCACGGGCAACGCGCCACCCGCGCAGGCCGACGTGCTCATCTTCGTGGCGAGCGAAGGCGGCAGCACCTGGGGTTTCGCGCAGACGCTGCACGACGCGCTGACCCGGGCCGGCCACCGCGTGCGCAGCGGTGCGCTCGAAGACTTCCACATCTCGACGACCACGCGGCAGGTGTTCGTGCTGGCCGCCACCTATGGCGAGGGCCAGGCGCCGACGCATGCCGCCCATGCGCTGGAGCGCATTGCCACGCACACGCCCGCCGCCGTGCCGGTGACGGTGCTCGGCTTTGGCGACCGGCAGTTCCCCGCCTTCTGCGCCTACGCCGTGGCGCTGGAGAAGACGCTGCGCGCACGAGGCTGGCCCACGCTGCTGCCGCTCGAATGCATCCACCAGCAATCGAGCCAGCAGTTCGCGCGCTGGGGCGATGCCGTGGCTCAGGCATTGGGCGAACCGCTGGTGCTGGAGCACGTGCCTCGCGTGCCCCCCACGACCACGCTCACGCTCGTCGCGCGGCAGGACTATCCGGGGGGCACCGGGCAGCCCACGGCCATCCTTCGCTTTGCGTGCCCCGCGCTGCATGGCCTGGCGCGATTCGCCGCGGGTGACCTGGTGGGCATCGTGCCGCCGGGTTCGGCCGTGCCGCGCTACTACTCGCTGGCCTCGGGCACTGAAGACGGGTTCCTCGAAATCTGCGTGCGCCAGATGCCCGGCGGCCTGTGCTCCACGCACTTGCTCGGCCTGAAGACGGGCGAGAGCGTCACCGCCTTCATTCGCCCCAACCCCGGCTTTGCGTTGCCGCGATCGAAGCGGCCGGTGCTGCTGATCGGCGCGGGCACCGGCGTGGCGCCACTGGCCGGCTTCATCCGCCGCAACGACAGGCGCCGCCCGATGCACCTCTACTTCGGTGGCCGCGACCCACGGCGCGACTTCTACTTCGCGCCCGACATCCGCCGCTGGCTCGACGAGGGTCGCCTGGCGAGCCTGCAGACGGTGTTCTCGCGGGTGCCCGACGGCGGCGGGTATGTGCAGGATGCGCTGCGCCGAGACGCCGAGCGTGTGCGCAGCCTGCTGCAGCAGGGCGCCATCGTGCGCGTGTGCGGAAGCCGCGCCATGGCACACGGCGTGGCAGAAGCGCTCGACTTCGTGCTCGCGCCCCTGCAGCTCAGCGTGGCGACCTTGAAATCGAAAGAGCGTTATGCCGAAGACATCTTCTGAGCCGGCCACGCGCTGCAAGCGCATCACCCTGCACGGCCCGACCATGGGCACGCGCTGGTCGACGACGCTCGATGCCGACGATGCCCTCGACCTCGCCGCCCTGCAGCGGGACCTGGCCGCTGCGGTGGAGCAGGTCGACGCGCAGATGTCGCCGTGGAAGCCGCACAGCGATCTGACGCGCCTGAACCGTGCGCCCGTGGGCGCCTGGGTGGACCTGCCCGCCGAGCTGATGGAGGCGCTGGACGCTGCGCTCGACGTTCACCGCCTGAGCGCGGGCGCCTTCAATCCATGCGTGGGCGCGTTGGTCGATGCGTGGGGCTTCGGCGCCGTGCGTGATGCGCCCGACGCCGAGGCGATTCGCGCTGCGCGCCGCTCCTCGCCGATCCATGCGCTTGACGCCTTGACGGTGGACCACCAGCACGGCCGCGCGCAGAAAAATGCGCCGCTGCACGTCGACCTCTGTGGCATTGCGAAAGGCTACGCGGTGGACCGCATGGCCGAGGTGTTGCAACGGCATGGCGTGCGGCATGCCCTCGCAGCGCTCGACGGCGAACTGCGCGCCCTCGGCGGCCAGGCGAGTGGTGCACCCTGGGCCGTGGCGATCGAGCGCCCCGAGCCCGGTCGGCGCGCGGTGCACGGCGTCGTCGAACTGGACGGCCTGGCCGTCGCCACCTCGGGCGACTACCGGCGCTACCTCGACATCGGCGGCACGCGCCTCGCGCACACCATCGACGCACGGCGCGGCGCGCCGGTGCGCAACACCGTCGCATCGGTCACCGTGCTCGCCCGCACCTGCATGCAGGCCGACGCCTGGGCCACGGCCTTGCTCGTCGCCGGGCCCGCCGACGGCCTGGCCCTGGCGCAGCGCATGCGGATGGAGGTGTTGTACCTGCTGCACAGCGCCGAAGGGCTCACCACGCTCGGGCTCGGGCGGTTTGGCACGGGCGCCGATCCGTCGCGCGCGGCAGGGTCGCCCGCGAACGTCGGGCCCGGGTAAGAGGACGGTCAGACGGCGGGTCGCGCCTCGTCGTTGGCGCAGGGCATTCCGCCGATCGGGGCGACCTCGGCGTGTGCCCCGTGCACCAGTGCGGTCAATCCCAACCGCTTCAGCTGACGAAGGCCGAGCCTCGTCGAGATCACGTCAGGATTGCCGGTGACGCGGAAGAGGCGCGAGTTCGTGAGCGTCAGCAGCTCGTCGATGGGCACTGCGTGGTGCCGAAGGCTTTGGGGCTTGCTGCGAGGTGGGAAGGATCGAACGGTCATTGAGCACTGATATCGGCTGTTCCTTGTTTAAGTTGAGACCTGCCTGGAGTGCCGTTGGCGGCGTTGCAGCGGTTGCCGTTCTTCGCCTCGACGGCTCCGATGACCCCTTTCTGACGGTTCGCCGCCACCGACGGTCACAGCACGAGATTGACCCACGAACTGTGCGCGGCGCGGGCTAGGAAAGCCTTTGTTCCCCCGCAGCGCCTGCAATCGAGGCCAACCGCCTAGCCCCGCTAAAGCAGCAGGAGGAATGCACACGCGATGATCGTTGGCCCCAGTGCCCCCAGAAAGAGGCCGCCTGCACCCACCGATTCATCGGCAAAGCCGCGCTTGAGCAATGCCAATCCCGCTGGGTTCGGTGCATTGGCGATCACCGTCAAGCCGCCACCGGCCACCGCACCGGCCACGAGCATGTACTTCGCCTGATCGGAGATGCCGGAAATCTGCGATCCGAGATAGGTCAACGCCGCGTTGTCGGTGACGGCGGTCAAACCAACCGCACCGAAGAACAAGGCAAGCGGCTCCAGCGCCGACACGAGGGGCTGCAACCACCAGCGCTGCATGCCCCCCAGAACGACCAGTCCAGCCAGGAAGAAGGCCACCAGCAGCGCCTCCTTGATGAGCAGCGGGCTCTGGTGCCGCTCGTAGGCCTGCGCAAATCCGAGGAACAACAGGAAGATGCCGAGGAAGGCGACCGGGTGATGGGCGAGCGTGATCACGCCGGTGAGCATCGCCCCGTGCACCAACGCCACGGGCCACGGTACGCCTGCGGTGGGCGCAGCGGTGTTGTCGACGGCCACACGGTTCAGATGCTTGCGAAGCACGAGCGTCGCCAGCGTGGCATTCAAGACGACAGCCAGCGCGGCCTTCCAGCCGAAGTGCGCGAGCATGAAGCTGCTGTCCCATTGCCAGGTCTGCGCCACCATCAGCACGGGGGGTGCCGCATAGGAGGTCAAGGTGCCGCCGATCGAGACATTCACGAAAAGCGCGCCGATGGCGAGGTACTTGGGGGGCTCGGGTAGCTCCCGCCTGAACACCAGCGGCGCCAGCATCAGGGCCGCGAGCGTCATCGCTGCGGGTTCCGTGATGAGAGAGCCCATCAGAGGTACGGCGGCCAGACCCAGCCAGGCCGTGCAGAGCGACGTGGGCAGCGGCACGATGCGTGCCACCGTGGCAATGCCCCAGCGCACGGCTTCGAGCACCGGGCGCGAGCCGGCAATGACCATCACGACGAAAACGAACAAGGGCTCGGTGTAGTTGCGGCTCTCCGCATAGGCCAGTGCTGTCCCTCCATCGGAAAGCACGGCGATCGCGACAATCAGGATCAACGCCCAGAAGCCGAACACCACCTCCACCTCGCCAAGGAGATGAAGCAGGCCGGCATGGCGAGGGAAGCGATGCGAAAGCCGCTCGAGCTGCTTGGCGGCGAAGGTATGGAGCAAGGCCAGGCCGAAGAGGCAGGCCGCGACGATTTCGATCGGTTGAGGTGTCACGTGAATCAAGGATGCGCGAAAGCCCGCGAGGCGGCCCGACCTTCACGCAAACCTGCCGAGCCCGAAGCGGCTCGACACCCGGCGCGCAGTGTAGCGAGATGAGGCACTCCCACCCGACCACTCCCATTCGACATTGCCGCTTGTGTTCGCCTGCCAGGCCGGACGTCAGGGATGGGTTGACTCATTCGCTGCAGTCTGAGCAGACGTTTCCGCAGAGGCTGCGCCGTCACGGCCTGAGGGGGAATCGGGCATGGCGGCCTTGGCTTCACCGGCAAATCTCAGGGCATACGCCACGAGCGGAGGGCCGAGGGTTTCGAAGACCGCGACGGCAGCCAACACCACGGCCGCCACCTGCATGCCGAGTTCGGGCACGAGCCCAGCCGTAGACTGCACCAACCCGATCGCCAAGCCGGCCATCGGCAGCAGCATCAGGCTTACCGCCGTTGATTGACGATGCGCAAATCCAAACGCGCGTCCGCAGCTGTAGACCGCTACCGCTTTGGCCATGCAGCGCATCAAGACGAAGCCCAATGCCGCCGGCGCGTGAAGTGCCAAGTCGGCCAAGTGCAAATTGGCACCCGCCACGACGAAGAGGATGATGAAGAACACGTCGCCTCCGCCTCCAAAGTCCACCCGTGTGAGCCGCGATCGGCCTTGCAGCCATCTGCAAACAATGCCCAGCGTCAGGGCTGTAAACAGCGTCGAGACACGAAACGCCACAGCAAGCCCCAACGAGAGCAGCACCGCACCCACGACCAACGCGAAGCGCAGATGCTCCTCGTTGCGCCGAGTCTGCCGGGCGATCCATGTCGCAACCCAACCAACCACCAGTGCAACGGCCACGGCGCCGAGGAGCTGATAGGCCGGCAAGGCCAGCGCGGTGAGCGGCTCGACACGGGCGCTTTGCAAGGCCAGCGGCAGCGCAACCGAGTACAGAACGAAGGCCAGCACATTGTTGATGGCCACCAATGACATTGCCGTGTCGATCGTGGGACCACGGGCATGCAGCTCTTCGGCCACATGGACCAGCACGGCTGGTGATGAGGAGACAGCGATCGCCGCCACCAGCACGGCCACGACGTGCGAAGCGCCGAGCAGGTGCATCAGCGCCAGGATGGCTGCGAACGTCGCGAGACTTTCGACCAGCCCCGTGATCAACAGGCGACGCTCCCGCACCACCGCCCAGGGATGCAAGGCGGAGCCGAGGCGAAACAGGATCAACCCAAGCGCGATGTCCACCAGCACTCGCGCGCTGTCCAGTGTTGCCTGGGACAACAGTCCGATGCCGCTGGGTCCGATCAGAAGGCCCAGCGCCATGAAGCCTGTGATCGTGGGCAGCCAACGCACGCGCGCCGCAAGCAGGCCACCCAAGGTGCCAAAGGCCAGGAGCACGCCGAAGGCGATCATGAGATTGCCTTCGGGCAAGCCGGAGGGTAGGAAGTCCATGTGCAAAGGCCTGCGGTGTGTTGAGCCCAGCAACGCTGCGGGCGGGCCGCGATGGTAGCGAGCTGTCACCAGGCGATTGCGGTACCCGAGGGGCAGTCGGCAGAGGGCCCGAGTGGGCCACCTTCAGGCGATGGCGGAAATTGCGGATTCCAGCCAGTGGCGCCCGGTCTGCAGACGACGGAAGAACAAGACCTGATTCGATGCGGCTCAGCGGCCGTCACGCCGGGAAGTCTCTAGGTCGGCATGTGGGTCATGAACCCCAGCATCACGATCGCCATCGCCGCCCCCATGACGATCGCCATGTAGGCGCGCGCCTCGCTGAAGTAGAAGTGGTCGATCTCGTAGGTATTGAGGTACATCAGGCCAAACATCAGAAGCGTCGAGGTCGCGACCACTGCGCTGAAACGGACATAGGGATTCATGGCGCAGTCCTATGGTTCGCTGGCTGCGCCTCTGCCGGCTTGCGCTCCGACGGCGTGCTCCGCTCCTGGTCGGACGACGGCATGTAGATGACACGAGTGGGGAACGCGAACTCGACCCCGAGCGACGTCAGCTCCTCCATGAGCCGCAGGTTGATCCGCTGCTGCTCGTCCATGTAGACGTTGTAATCCGGTTGGAGCACGAAGTAGACGACTTCGAAATCAAGCGAGCTTTCGCCATACGCCTTGAAGTGGGCACGATCGAAGCGCAGCCGTTCGCTCTCGCCAATGAGGCTGCGCACCAGCTCCGGAATTTTCTTCAGCTGGTCGACCGTTGTTTGGTAGGTGACGCCGAAACCGAACACGATGCGCCGCTGCTCCAGCCGCTTGTAGTTGCTGACGGTCTGCTTGAGCAGCTCGGTGTTGGACATCACGATCTGCTCGCCGCCCAGGCTGCGGATGCGGGTCGTCTTCACGCCTACCACCTCCACGGTGCCGGCGATGCTGCCGAGCACGATGAAGTCGCCCACCTCGAAAGGTTTGTCCACGGCAATGGCGACCGAGGCGAACAGGTCGCCAAGGATGTTCTGGGCCGCCAGCGCTACCGCAATGCCGCCGACCCCCAGGCTGGCCACGAAGGCGGTGACGTTCACGCCCAGGTTCGACAGCATGGCCAGCAGGACGATGGCCCACAGTACCGTGCGAAGGCCCCATGAAATCAGGGTACCCGCGGCGCTGCCGTTCGCCGTGCCGCTGCCGGCGTGACGCTCGGCATGGCGCCGAAGGCCGAGCGTGACCGCGGTGTTGGCCCACAGGGCGATCTGCAAGGCCAGCGCCACGAACCAGAGTTGCGAGACACGCGCCGCCCAACGATCAGGCAGGTCGAGGAACCCGACGCCGATCAGGATCGACACCAACAGCAGCAGCGTGCGGTTGGTCCTGGCCAGCACCTCGACCAGCATGTCGTCGACGTGGGTGTTGCTGTGCTCGGCCAGCTTCGACAGGCGCTTGAGCAGCAGGCGAAGCACCTGCGTGAAAACGAGATAGGCCCCGAGCGCGACGGCCAGCGCCACGAGGCCATTGGCCATGGTGATGCCGAAGATCGTGGTGTCCGACAGCCAATCAATGGTTGCGTTCATGACTCATTCCGCCTGGCCGACGAACCCGTGTTGCCCGCATGTTCATCGACTCATATTTGCACAAATATAGAATCGGTCCCGCGTTTGCCATGCCCACAATGCGGTTTGCCCCGATTTGACGTGAACACGTTGCGACTTCAACTCCGGTTCCTGGTTCCCCTGCTGTTGACCTTGGGCCTCGCCGCCTATCTGGCGCTGCCGCTGATGGATCAGCTGACGCTTCGGTGGTTTTCCCGCGACCTCAATCTGCGGGGTGAGCTGGTGACCAATGCGCTTTCCGAAGCCGTCATTGAGGCTGTCGCTGCGCCGTCAACCGACCGGCTGCAGGCGACCTTCGACCGTACCGCCAAGGACGAGCGGATCGTCGGCATCGGGCTGTGCTCGCCGCTAGGCGATCTGATGCGGCGCACCGATGCCTATCCGTCGAACCTGGCCTGTCGAACGATGAAAAGCATGGCAACCAGCGTGCCGCCAGTCCTGCAGATCGATGGCGGCCCGGTGCACGTCGGCGTGCACTCCGTGGTGTCGGACTCCGGGCCTGTGGCCGATCTGGTGCTGCTGCACGACGTGAGCTTCATCGAGAAGCGAAGCCAGGACACGCGCAAGTACCTCGTCGTCCTGATCGCCTTGCTGGGTGCTGCGATGACCCTCATCACGGTCATCGTGGCCCAGCTGAGCTGGCGTGGCTGGATCGCGGGCATTCGCGGGCTGCTGCGCGGAGAAGGCCTGCTGCGGCCTTCTGGCCCCCTGCGCGAACTGGCGCCGGTGGCAACCGAATTGCGCCTGCGGCTGCGCGACCTCGAGGACGAGTACCGCCGCTCGCTGGGCCCCGAGGCGGAGTGGGATGCAGACCGACTGCGCAGCCTGCTGCGCACGAAGCTGCGAGGAGACGAAGTGATCGTCGTCTCCAACCGCGAGCCCTACATCCACGAGGCGGCGGATGACGGCAGTGTCTTCGTGCGGCGGCCCGCGAGCGGGCTGGTGACGGCGGTCGAGCCGGTCATGCGCGCCTGCTCGGGCACCTGGATCGCGCATGGCGGAGGCACGGCAGACGCCCGGACGGTCGATGCCCATGACCGCCTGCGCGTGCCGCCCGGGCGAGACGACTACACGCTGCGCCGCATCTGGCTGTCGCCCGAAGAGGAGCAGGGCTACTACTACGGCTTCGCCAATGAAGGCCTGTGGCCACTGTGCCACGTCGCCCACGTGCGGCCGGTCTTCCGCGAGAGCGACTGGCAGGCCTACCAGGCGGTCAACAGGCGATTCGCGGAGGCGGTGATCGCCGAAGCACACAGCGAAGACCCGATCGTGCTCGTGCAGGACTATCACTTCGCCCTGGTGCCGGCGATGATCCGCGAGAAGCTCCCACTGGCCACCATCCTCACCTTCTGGCACATCCCGTGGCCCAACCCGGAGTCCTTCGGCATCTGCCCATGGCGGCGCGAGATCCTGCAGGGGTTGCTGGGCAGCACGATCCTGGGTTTCCACACGCGCTTCCATTGCAAGAACTTCATCGAGACCGTCGACCGCTACCTGGAGGCGCGCATCGAGCATGAACATTCGATCGTCTCGGTCAACAACACCGAAACCTTCATCGAAAGCTATCCGATCTCGATCGAGTGGCCCTCGGGTGAGGCCGTCGAGGCGCTTCCGCCGGCCGAGCAGTGCCGTGCGGCGGTGCTCTCGCGGTTGCAGATGGACGCCGGGCGCCGGCTCGCGGTGGGTGTCGATCGATTCGACTACACCAAAGGCATCCTCGAGCGTCTGCATGCAGTGGAGCGGCTGCTGGAGAAACGCCCCGAATGGATCGGCAAGTTCAGCCTCGTGCAGGTGGCCGCACCCACCCGCACCTCGCTGGAGGAGTACCGCCTGTTCCAGGAACGCATCGGGCAGGTGTGCGAGCGCATCAAGCGCCGGTTCGGCCGGCCCGGCTATGAGCCGGTGGTGCTGCTGCCTCACCACCATGAGCACGACGCCTTGACCGAGCTCTACCGGGCGGCAGACGCTTGCCTGGTCACGAGCCTGCACGACGGGATGAACCTTGTGTGCAAGGAGTTCGTGGCGGCGCGCAGTGACGAACAAGGCGTTCTCATCCTGAGCCGGTTCGCCGGCGCGGCGCGTGAAATGACCGAGGCCTTGGTGGTCAACCCGTATCACGTCGAGGAGTGCGCCGACGCGCTCCATCAGGCGCTGACCATGCCCGCTGCCGAGCAACGTGAACGCATGGCGAGCCTGCGCATGACGGTGCGCGAGTTCAACGTCTACCGCTGGGCGGGGCGCATGTTGTCCGATGCCGCCCACATGCGATTGCGGCAACGTATCGAAGCCCGCGTGCAGCGGCACGCCTTGGAAGACAACCCATGATGCAGCCGCTTCTGACACCCGAGGGCATGCAAGCCTTGAGGGGCGCCATGGACCAGGCCGTGCTGCTCGCATTCGATTTCGATGGCACGCTTGCCCCGATCGTGGATGACCCGACCGCCGCCCGTCCCAGTGCCGAGGTGGTGGAGGTGATGAAGGATCTGGTTCGGCGCCATCCGGTGGCCATCGTCAGCGGCCGCGCCAGGCACGACGTCGCGACGCGCCTGGGTTTCGAGCCTCGCTTCATCGTCGGGAACCATGGCGCTGATGGCGCAGATGGCGGCATGCAGCAATGGTCGCCGGAGGTGCTGTCCGCTGTTGTGACTTGGCAGGATCGGCTGACTTCAAACCGTTCAATGCTTGCCCATGCTGGGGTCGCCATCGAAGACAAGGGCGAGTCGTGGACCCTTCATTACCGCACCGCACCTGATCCTGCATCCGCGCGGCATGAAATTGCGCGTTTCTTAAGCGATCTGCACCCTTTGCTGCGCGCCTTTGACGGGAAGTTCTGCGTGAATGTTGTCGTGGCGGCATCGCCCACCAAAGGCGATGCAGTCGAACGCATTGCCAAGGAAGCCAAGGCGGAAAGCGTCATCTACTTCGGAGACGACGTGACCGATGAGTCTGTCTATTGGCGCAACGACGAGTGGGTCACGGTTCACGTAGGCTACGACATAACATTTGATGAGGCTCGCTTCGTCTTGGAGCAGCAAGACGATGTGCTTGCCGCACTGCGACTTCTGCGGACCTTGTCGCGCGTCTCTGGCTGAACATTCCGTGCCCAAACCAATTCCTCCAGCCGTTCCCGACCAGGTAAGGCGCTTCATCCTCACCAGCGTGCCATCGGTGCCATTCCTGGAGGCTGCTCTCTTGTTCCACGCATCGCCCGATAGGGCCTTTAGCATTTCGTCGCTCGCACACGCCCTGTATGTGCCCGTCGACGTCGCGCAGCGGCTCCTCGATGAACTCACGGCAATCGGCGTCGTCACGGAGCGCGCCGGAGGTCATGGATACAGCCCACGCGACACCGAACTGGCCGACGCGCTCGATCAGCTGTTCGCCTGCTACCGATCCAATCTGGTCGAGGTCACCCGGTTGATTCACGATCCCACACTGCGCAGTGCCGAGCGCTTCGCCAACGCGTTCCGCTGGAGGAAGGATTCCGACAATGTCTGAGATCGTCTACACGCTGTGTGCGGTGACGTCGGCGCTGTGTGCCGGCCTGCTCCTCAAAGCCTATTCGCAAAGCCGTTTCCGCCTGCTCCTGTGGGGCGGTTTGTGCTTTGCCGGGCTCACGCTCACCAACGTGCTGCTGGTGGTGGACAAGCTGGTGGTGCCGGAAACCGACCTTTCCGTCTTGCGCTTGCTGCTCGGGCTGATTTCCTTGATGGTCTTCCTCGCGGGTCTGATTCTGGAGGGCGAGCGATGAACACGCCCCTTGTCGAATCGGTGCTGCTCGGGGCCATCTCTGCGGTGTCGCTTGCGATCGGCGTTTTCTTCATCAGGTACTGGCGCAGCAGCCGCGACCGGTTCTATCTGTTCTTTGCAGCCTCCTTCATTCTGGAGAGCATCAACCGCGCGCTGATCGGCGTCATCGGCCGCAGCGAATTCGAGCCCTGGCACTACGGTGTGCGATTCCTGGCCTATGTGCTCATCGTGGTCGCGATCTTGGACAAGAACCGCAGCCGCTGACGTCCTGGGCTGGAGCGTCCGCGCACCATTCGTGAAAACCTCCGCATCACAATTGTGCAAATGCATAATGCATTTGCACAAATCTGCATATACGATCTGGCTTCGACCGACAGACGATCCATCCCGGATCGCGACACCCCTGAGGAGACATCTGCATGAAAGGCTTCACCACTGTTGCTGCCGTGACGCTGGCCGGTTTTCTGGGCGCCTGCTCTACCACCACGACCACACCGACGGCACCCATGACTGGCGCTTCAACATCAGCGGCCACTTCACCGAAGGCCAGCGGCAGCAGCACGGCGGCTGGCAGCGCTCAGTCGAGTCTGCGTGCATCGACCATGACGCCGCCAAGCGTGCTCCCGGTGGAGCGCAGCGTCTACTTCGCTTTTGACGATGCAACGATCGCCCAGGATTACGTGTCCATCATCGAGAAGCATGGCAAATACCTATCGGCCTCGCCCTCGGCGAAGGTCAAGATCGAAGGCAATGCCGATGAGCGCGGCAGCGCTGAATACAACCTCGCGTTAGGCCAGAAGCGTGCCGAGGCCACCATGAAGGCCCTGCGCCTGTGGGGCGTGCGTCCGTCGCAGATGGAGGCGACGAGCTGGGGCGAAGAGCACCCGCGCGCCAAGGGGGATGACGAGAAGGCCTACTCGCAGAACCGTCGCGCCGACATCGTCTACTCGACGCCCTGATCATCCAGTGATGAAGGCCCGCTCGGCGCCTACAGCACTTGCCCGAGCGGGATGTTCGCCGCGCGCTCGTCGGCGTTCAGCAGCGTGAGGAGGCGCACCAGGTCTTCCTCGAGCCGGGCGAGCGTCTCGGCATCGAGCTGGGCCAGCGCCTCGGGCAGCACGCCGGTGAACGGGCCGGGCGCCTTACGCAGCAGTCGGGTGCCAGCCGGCAGGACGGTCAGCTCGACGCTTCTGCGGTCGAACTCCGATTTCGACGTCACGATGAACTCGCGCTCGACCAGCGTCTTGATGAGGTTGCTGGCGGTGGACTGGTGAACGTCCATGGCCTGCGCCAACGCATTGACGCCGATGCCGGGGTTGGAATGAATGATGCTCAATGCCCAGAGCTGGGCACCGCCCACTCCCGTCTTCTTCTCGACTTGCTGGAAATGAGTCTTGACCGCATTGAACACCTGGCGAAACTGCCTGAGCACTCTTGCTGCCGCGAGGGTTTGCGCCAAATCTGCCTCCACAGCAGGCGGCGCTTCCTTGGTCTTTCGTTTTGGGGTGGCCATCGCCAAATCATAGGGGAGCCGTGGAAAACCCGCGGCCACCACACCCCGGTCGACGCCTGAGATGGGCGTCGACCGCCCCTTTGTCCAGGCCATCCGCCGGGAACTGGCAGATTGGCGCCTCTGGGCCGCACGTGCCGTCGTGATTGCCGTGGCCGCCTTGGCCGGGTTGACCATCGTCGGATTCACCTGGCTCACCGAGCGTGCGCTCAGCGCTTTCTTCTCCCTGAGAGCCGGCGCGTGGTGGCTGCCACTTCTTCTGACGCCCGCCTGTGCGGCCGTGGTGGTGTGGCTGGTGCGCCGTTTTGCACCCGGCGCGGCCGGCTCGGGCATCCCGCAAGTCATTGCCGCGCTCGACTCGTCGGTGGACGGGCGGTCGAGGGGGCTCTTCGTGTCCATGCGACTGGCCGTCGCCAAGGTGATGATGACCTCGCTGGGATTGTTCGGAGGCCTGTCGCTTGGCCGGGAGGGACCTTCCGTTCAGATTGCCGCCGGCGTGATGCTGTGGGCGAAGCGCTGGTTGCCGCGGCGATCGGCGGTGACGGAGCATGGCCTGCTTGTGGCAGGTGGCGCAGCAGGCGTCGCCGCCGCATTCAACACTCCCCTCGCCGGCGTGATGTTCGCCATCGAAGGCCTTTCGCGCGCCCCCGAGCATCGCAACAGTGGTCTCATCATCGCCGGCATCGTGTTGGCGGGGCTTGTGGCTGTGTCGGTGTATGGGCCCGGCAACTATTTCGGCTCCATTCAGGTGCTTCAGATCGGATGGAGTGCCGTCCTGCCAGGCTTCGCGATTGCGATCTCAGCTGGCGTGTTGGGCGGGCTGTTTGCGAAGTTGCTGGTGCAGTCGCTCTCAGGACAAACGGCCACGGCCGTCCAGCGCTTCCGTGCCGCGCGTCCTGTCTGGTTTGCAGCAGGCTGCGGATTCGCGGTGGCCCTCATCGGGGTGGCGACAAATGGGTCGACGTTTGGCAGCGGGTACGCCTATACCCGAGGGCTCCTGGCGGGCGAGGAAGTTTCGCCGGGCAGCTTCGTGTTCTTCAAAATGCTCACGACCTGGCTCTCGTCGTGGTCGGGTGTTTCGGGTGGCATCTTCGCGCCGGCGCTGGCAATTGGCGCATCGCTGGGAAACGACATCGGGTGGTTGCTCAACTACCCGCACGCGCCCACGATGATTGCGCTTGGCATGGTGGGGTTCCTGGCGGGCAGCACTCAGACGCCACTCACCTCGTTCATCATCGTGATGGAAATGGTCGATGGGCACGCGATGGTGCTAAGCCTCATGGCGTGCTCGCTGGTGGCCAGCGGCATCTCGCGTACCTTCACACGGCCGCTCTACGTCGCACTGGCGGAAGTTCAGCTCACGCGGCTGCCCACTGAGCCGAAGAAAAAGGAGCCCCCGCAGGGGCTCCAAACCTAAGCGCTTCTGGTCCGCCACCATCTTCATGCTGGGGACGGGAGAAGTGTATTTGTCCAAATTGTCCTGGCAACACGGACTTATACGCATCTGGCTCGCCAAACGCACCACGCGTGACAAGTTGCGCAGTGCCTGAGCACTGCATTTGTGCAAATACATCTTGTCGGCACTCCGATCGGGCTTTGCGGGCATCGTTCCTCAGGCATGGCTGTTGCGTAGGAAACCGATGAAGGCCAACGGCGGCCTTCATCGGAACCGCGGACTCAACGGCGAGCCTGCATCCATGACAAAGGCGTCTTTCCTTCCTGCGCAAGCAGGGCGGGCGGACGCCTTTTGTTTTGAATATCAACGATTCCATAGGAGCCAGAGGAATGAACAAACCGAATCATCGACATGCCAGCGCATCCGCAGGACGGCGCAAGCTGCTTCAGGTTGCGGCTGCAGGGGCAACGACCTTGTTGCCGGGCCTGCGCGCCGCCGTATACGCCGCCGGCTCCGACAAGCCGGAGAAGGAAGAGGTCAAGATCGGGTTCATTCCCCTGACCGACTGCGCTTCCGTCGTGATGGCCTCGGTGCTTGGCTTCGACAAGAAGTACGGCGTGAAGATCATTCCGACCAAGGAGGCGTCCTGGGCCGGGGTGCGCGACAAGCTCGTCAATGGTGAGCTTGATTTCGCGCACGTCCTCTATGGCTTGGTCTATGGCGTGCACCTGGGCGTCAGCGGCCCCAAGAAGGACATGGCGGTGATGATGACCATCAACAACAACGGCCAGGGACTGACCGTGTCGAAGCAGCTTGCCCAGAAGGGAGCAACGGACCTGGCGGGTCTGGCCAAGGTGATGCGGGCAGAGAAGCGTGAATACACCTTCGCCCAGACATTTCCAACCGGGACACACGCCATGTGGCTGTACTACTGGCTCGCATCCGGCGGCATCGATCCCTTCAAAGATGCCAAAGTGATCACCGTGCCGCCGCCACAGATGGTCGCCAACATGCGCGTGGGGAACATGGACTGCTTCAGTGTGGGAGAGCCATGGAACCACCGCGCGATCATGGACGGCATCGGCATTTCGGCGGCAACGTCGCAGGATGTGTGGAAGGACCATCCTGAGAAGGTGCTGGGTACCACCGCGGAGTTCGTGAAGGCCCACCCGAACACCGCTCGCGCGGTGACCATGGCTGTGCTCGAAGCCAGCCGATGGATCGATGCAAGCCTGCAGAACAAGATGAAGATGGCTGAAACCGTCGCGGAAAAGGCGTACATCAACACCAGCGTCGACGCCATCAACCAGCGCATCCTCGGGCGCTACCAAAACGGGCTGGGCCGGACCTGGGACGATCCGAATCACATGAAGTTTTTCAACGACGGTGCGGTGAACTTTCCCTACCTTTCGGACGGAATGTGGTTCCTGACGCAGCACAAGCGCTGGGGGCTGATCAAGGAGCACCCGAACTACCTGGCGGTCGCCAAGCAGATCAACCAGATCGACATCTACCGGCAGGCCGCATCGGCGCTCAAGATCTCGATGCCGAAGGAGCCGATGCGGTCAAGCAAGCTGATCGACGGCGCGCTCTGGGATGGCAAGAATCCGGGCGCTTATGCGGACGGATTCAAGATCAAGGCCTGACGCTTGGGCCGATCTGTCGCTCAAGCCGCGAGCGCAACGCTCAACTCGCTCCGCGCAAGGCGAGGTGGGTCTTGGAAGTCGCGGAAGCGCTGCCCGCCGATGCGATCCAGCCATGCATCGGCGGCTTGACGGTCAGCATCTTCCAGCGACAGGTACACCTCCCGTGCGCGCTGCATCATCTTTACGGCGGGGACTCCAGTCGATGCACCCAGCCAACCACGTTCGGTGCAGGACGGGTGTCACGACCTGCCGTCGAACCGGCGAATCGCTCGGTGTCGAGCCAGGTTCTCCGAACCGCGGAAGTCGAGTCTTAAGGCGTCCGACTCTTGGAGGGCTTGGTCTTGACGGGCATCGCGGTGAGGACGTCCACCGGTGCGAAGAGGGGCTCCGCCTCCGACGGTGATCGATACTCAGCGGCCGGTTGCGGCGATCATGCCGCGGCCCTGGCGTCGCCCAACCCGCGGTCTTGCAGCAGGAACCGAGACACCGCCTCGCCAAACATCTCCGGCGCCGTCGTCATGCCCTCATGCGCCTGGCCTGGCAAGACCTCGATGCGCACGTCTGGCAACACCTTGTCCAGCGCATCGGTGACGTAGAGCTCGCGGGGGCTGTCGCTGCCGATCTGCAGCAGCACCGGCATGCGCAGCGCGCGAAAGCGCTCGGCGTCGAACCGATGCTGCCTCAGCGCACGCAGGTCGCGCAGCGAGGCCTTGGCGTCTGCCACGATCGGTGGCCACAGCTCGCTGGCCCTGAGGGCCTGCAGCTCCGGGGTCGGCACGCCCAGCAAATCACCGAAGAAGGTGAGTGCGAAACGCTCCCAGTCGCCGGCTGACGCCAAGGCTTCGAGTCCCGCCATCGCCTGCGCTTCGATGGCATCGGGCCAGGGCGCTTCGTAGAGCACCAGCTTGCGCACGCGGTCGGGCAGCTGCAGCGCGGCGGCGAGCGCCACCTGGGCACCATACGAGTGGCCGAGCAGGAACACCGGCTCGTCGATCGAGCGCACGACCGCTGCGATGTCTTGTGCCTCGTCCTCGATGCTGTGCCCGGTGGTGGCATCGGTCTGCCCGCGGCCGCGTCGCGCCACGGCATGCACCGTGAACCGCTGCGACAGCAGCGGCGCCACGAACTGCCAGTTGTCGCGATGGTCGCTGAAGGAGCCGTGAACGAGGACCAGCGGCGGCCCGCTGCCATGGGTGTCGATTTCGATCCTGGTGCCGCTGGGCGATGTGAGGTGTCGCATGCTGTTGTCTCCGACGAGTGATGGGAGCCGCATCTTGGGTGGGGCGAGCTGCCTCGACTACAGTCGTTCGTGCCAAGACACTGAGGTTCGTGCCATGCCCGCTTCGAAACCCCTCACAGTGGCGCTGCTCGTGGTGCCGGAGGTCTCTGCCTCGACGCTCTATGGTCTGTACGACACGCTGCGCAGCGCCGGGCGGCACTGGCAGCTGATGCACGGCGAAGCCAAGCCCGAGCCCCCGTTCCGCCCGCTGGTCGTGAGCCGCGATGGCCAGCCGGTGCAGCTGGAGAGCGGGCCGCTCGTCAAGCCCGACGCGTCCCTGGCCGATGCGCAAGACGCCACGATCGTCTGCATCTCCACGCTCGAAGTGCCACCCGACGAATCGCTCGGTGACCGCTATGACGCCGAGGCGGCCTGGGTGCGGGCTTGCTTCGATCGCGGGGCCACGGTCGCGTCGGCTTGTTCGGGGGCGGTGCTGCTCGCGCGCACGCGGCTGCTCGATGGCCTGGAGGCGACCTCGCACTGGGCCTATTGCGACGCCCTGCGACGCGAATACCCGGGCACCCGATGGCACCCCGAGCGCACGCTGGTGGCCACGGGTGACGATCAACGCATCGTCATGGCCGGCAGTGGCGTCTCGTGGCATTTGCTGGCGATGCACCTCATCGCGCGTTTCGCGGCGCCGCAGGTGGCGATGCAGGTCGCGCGCATGAAGCTGATGGACCTGAACGCGGTCAGCCCGGTGGCGTATGCGTCGCTCAAGTACACCGGCCGCAATGCCGACCTTGCGATCACGCGCTGCCAGCAGTGGGCCGCGCTGAACTACGCGGCGGCGGCGCCCGTGACGCAGATGGTCGCCCTGTCAGGGCTGCCGGAGCGCACGTTCAAGCGCCGCTTCGCACTCGCCACCGGCATGAGCCCGCTGGAGTACGTGCATGCGCTGCGCATCGAGGAGGCCAAGCAGATGCTGGCGAGCGGTGACGCGCCCGTCGAAGCCATCGCGCTCGAAGTCGGCTACCAGGACGCCGCCTTCTTCGGCCGCCTCTTCCGGCGCAAGGTGTCGATGACCCCGGCGCAGTACCGCGCGCATTTCGGAAAGCTGGCGCGTCGGCTGGCGGCTGCTACCAGTCCTCCTTCACCGCCAATGCCATCTGCCGCGACGCCGCGTTCCGCGCCGCAAGCCATGCGGTGAGCGTCCCCGCCACCACCACGGCTGCGCAGAGCAGCGCGAGGCGCATGACGGGCAGGGCCATCTCCATCGTCCAGTGGAAGCTTTGCGGGTTGACCACCTTCACCAGCACCACGCTCACCGCCAGGCCCAGCAGCAGGCCGAGCAGGGCGCCGGCGCTGGTCCACACCGCGCCTTCGCCGGCCACCACCGCGAGCACCTGCCGCCTCGTGAAGCCCAGGTGCGCGAGCAGGCCGAACTCCTTGCGTCGCGCGAGCACCTGCGCCGAGAAGCTCGCGGCAATGCCGAAGAGGCCGATGCCGATGGCCACGGCCTGCAGCCAGTAGGTCACCGCAAAGCTGCGGTCGAAGATGCGCAGCGACACCGCGCGCAGCTCGCCGGCGGTGGCGAACTGCAGCACCGGGGCGTCGGCGCCGGCCAGCGTGCGCAGCGTCTGCTGCAGGGCGGCCACGTCGGTGCCGGGCTGCAGCACGAGCGCGAGGTCGGTCACGCGCAGGTCGCCGGTGAGGCGGCGGTAGTCGCTCGCGTGCAGCACGACGGCGCCGTGCTGGTGGGCATAGTCGCGCCACACGCCGCGCACGAACACCTCGGCGCGCTGCCCGTTGGGCAACGGCAGCATGGTGCGCTGGCCGGCCTGCAGTTGATAGAGGCGCGCCATGCCTTCGCTGACGTAGGCCGCCGTCGCGCCCTCGGGCAGCGGCAGCAGCGGGCCGACGAAGGGCAGCGCCTGTGCCGGGTCGGCGATGTCTCGGGCCAGCAGTGCGACGGGTGGGCGTTCGGGCGCGAGCTGCACCGTGGCGGCGCGCTGGGTGGTGGCGCGCCGCACGCCGGGCAGGCCCGGCGCCTGGGCCACCAGCGCCAGCGGCAGGCCGGCCACGTCTCCGGCGGGCACACGCAGGTAAAGGTCGGCCGGCAGCACCTGGTCGAGCCAGTCGACCATCGAATCGCGAAAGCTCGTGACCATCACCGTCAAGGCCACCGCGAGGCTCAGGCTCGCCACCACGCCGGCCACCGCGATGGTGGCGCTGTGGCGCTCGTGCCGCGCGCGCTCCACCGCCAGCAGTGCGAGCGCATGGCGCGGCGGCGGCAGCAGCCTCATCAGCAGCTGCACGCCCGCGGGCACGCAGGCAATGCCCCCGAGCAGCAGGCAGGCCACCGAGGCGTAGGCCGGCAGCGGCAGCTCGGCCACCGGCGGCAGCAGCGCGAGCACGAGCGCCGCCACGAGCATCACGGGGCCGAACCAGGCGATGCCGGCGCCGCCGTGCGCGCTGCCCAGGCCCTTGAGGGCTTGTGCGGGCGCCATGCGCTGCGCCGCACGGGCCGGCACCCACGCGCCCACGCCCGCCGCCAGCACGCCCAGCGCGCCGTAGAGCGCCGCAGCGCCGGCGCTGAACTGCAGCCGCGGCGCCACGCCGGGAAAGTAGCCGCCGCCCAGGTCGCCTGCGAGCATGCGCAGGGCCAGCGCCGCCAGGCCGCTGCCGAGCAGCAGGCCCATCACGCTGCCCGCCACGCCGAGCAGCAGGGCCTCCAGCAGCACGAGCCGCAGGCGCTCGCCGGCCGACAGCCCCAGCACGCCGAGCAGCGCCAGCTGCGGCTGGCGCTGTGCGACCGAGAGCGAGAGGATCGAGAAGACGAGGAAGGCGCCGGTGAAGAGCGCCACCAGCGCCAGCACCGTGAGGTTCACCCGGTAGGCGCGCGACATGTTCGAGGCCCGCTCCGCCGATTCGTCCGGCGAGGCCGCACGCACGCCTTCGGGCAGCGCCAGCGCGCGCAGCACGGCGGCGCGGTCGGCGCCGGCTTGCAGGCGCACGTCGATGCGGCTCAGGCGGCCGAGCCAGCCAAACCGCGCCTGCACCGCGGCGATGTCCATCACCACCAGCGGCGGGCCGCCCGCGGCCACGCGGCCTTGCACCCTGGGCACGACCCAGCCGTCGGGTGTGCGCAGTGAGAGCGTTGCCGGGTTGCCCAGGCGCTGCTGCGCCGCGCCGTTGAGGAAGACGGCCTCGGCCGAGAGCAGCGCGAGCCGGTCGGCGCCGTCGTTCACGCGTGGCATGAGGGCCGGCGCCACGGGGGCGGCCGAGAGCGCGTCGACGCCGAGCAGCTTGACGGCCACCCGCTCGCCCGAGGCCGCTTGCGCCTGCGTGTCGATCTCGATCACGGGGCTCGCCACGGCCACCTGGGGGTGTGCAGCCACCCGCGCGTAGAGCGCTTCGTCGAAGCCGCTCGCTTGCGCGCGCAGCTCGAAGTCGGGCTGGCCGTTGACCGAGCGCACCGCCGCGCCAAACTCGGCCAGCGCCGACTGGTTGATGAGCTGCACCGAGAACGCGAGCGCCACGCCCAGCACGATGGCGAGCACCGCGGTGAGGGTGCGCAGGGGTTGGTGGCGCCACTGCGGCCACGAGACGTGGCGCAACAGGCTCAAGGCGGTGGATGTCACCGCGCGATTGTGAGGTGGCCGGTGGCGGCGGTCAGTCGGGCACGCGGTAGTGGCGGTCGCTCAGCAGGTCGATGCCGCATTCCAGGCGTTCGGCCCAGTCGATGAACTCGCGCACGGCCGGCCCGCGCAGCGGCGAGCCGTGCTGCGGCACGATCATCTGGATGTCGAGCGTGCGTGCCATCTGGGCCCAGTGGCGCAGCACCTTGTTCGACACCATGTAGCGGCGGTGGAAGCCCTCCATGCGCGGCAGGTGGCTGGCGAGTTGCGAGACCATGTGCTGCGCCTGCTCGCCGGTGCCCATCGAGGCGGCGAGGTCGCCGGAGAAGAGGATGCGGCTCACCGGGTCGTAGAACTGGAAGTTGCCCTCGGAGTGCAGGAAGTGCGCCGGCAGCGCGATCAGCTCGCCGCGCCCGAGCGGCACCCGCATGCCCGGGTCGGCGATGCCCACGATGCGCCCGTCGGTCTTGCCCGATTTGCAGAAGTGCGGAATGAAGCGCTCCCACACCCGCGAGATGTAGATCTTGGCCGAGGGCGTGGCCGTCATCCAGCGGTCGAGCGAGGCGATGATGTCCGGGTCGGCATGCGAGGCGAGGATGGCCGACAGCCGCTGCGGCGCGAAATGCCGCGTCATCGCGAGGTAGAGCTCGCCGTAGGCGAGGTTGCCGCCCGGGTCGATGATGGCGCCGGTGTCGCCGTCGATCACCAGGAACTGGTTGGACTGCACCACCTCGTCGCCTTCCTGGCACAAGTCGGTGAACATGAGGCACTGGTGGCCGTCGCGGTTGTAGAGCTCGATGGGCATGGCGCGAGAGCTTAGGCAGCCAAGCCCGGCGCACCCTTGCGCCCCGTCAAGCCCGGGGCGCGGCGGTCACATCCTGAAACGCGGGCGACGCGTCGATGCCGTCCGGGCGCAGCGTCAACACCCGATCGGCGTGCGCTGCCGCGTGCAGCGAGTGCGTGACCAGCACGCACGCCGCGCCGTGCTCGCGCACCTGCGTGGCCAGCAGGGCCATCATCTTGTCGGCTGTGTCGGGGTCGAGGTTGCCGGTGGGCTCGTCGGCGAGGATCAGCCGCGGCCGGTGCACCAGCGCTCGTGCAAGCGCCACACGCTGCAGCTGGCCGCCTGAAAGCGTCTTGGGCAAACGATCGCCGAAGCTTCCGAGGCCCACCGCGTCGAGCATCGAGCGCACACGCGCCTCGTCGGGCCGGCCCTGCAGCAGCAGCGGCAGGCCCACGTTGTGCGCCACGCTCAGGTGCGGCAGCACATGGAAGGCCTGGAACACGAAGCCGAGCTGCGTGCGGCGAAAGATCGCCTGCCCGGCCTCGGGCATGGCGGTGATGTTGGCGCCGGTGATGTGCACGTCGCCGCCGTCCACCGTGTCGAGCCCGGCGATGCAGTTGAGGAAGGTCGACTTGCCCACGCCCGACTCGCCCAGGATGGCGACGAATTCGCCCTCGGCCAGCGCGAGGTTGACGCCGCTGAAGACGGTGCTCTCGCCATACCGCTTGGCGAGCGCGCGGACTTTCAAGACCTCAGCCATGCCCCATCGCCTGCGCATGCCGGCGTGCCAGCGCCACCACCTGCTGCGCGGCATCGGCCGCTTCGCAGGCCACCACCTGCCGCTGCGGCATGCCGCGCAGCCAGGTGATCTGGCGCTTGGCGAGCTGGCGGGTGGCGGCGATGCCGCGCTCGGGCAGGTCGTGCAGGTCGTCGTGGTCGAGCGCTTCCCAGGTCTGGCGGTAGCCCACGCAGCGCATCGACGGCAGGTCGGCGTGCAGGTCGCCACGCTCGCG